>DATMZG010000126.1:0-31625 GCA_035560415.1 Candidatus Acidiferrum sp.
ATTTTCAGGTGCGCTCGGTGACGACGCTGCCGACAGGCCCCTATCTGCGCGGGAAGCTGCTGCAGGGGGCCATTGCGGCGGCCATTGCGGGCATTGCCGCCTGCTTTCTGCCTCAGGCGGCGCCCGTCATGGCCCCGTCTCCTGTGGGCGGACGGGTCGGGTGGGCCGCCTCGGCGATTATTGTCATTTTATATACTATTATGTAAACCTATTGCCATTTTCCGCTAATTCGTGTATACTGTACTGACAGCCGGATTTCGCAAAGGAGGGACATTTTATGTAAATCAGTTTAAATAAAAAGCGCCGGAGCCGGCGGAGATTCATCCGACCGGCAGACGAGGCGGGGGTTCATCGAGATTTCGGCGGGTGCCCCCCGGCCGGGCCGCGGTCGATAAAAGCGCCCAAAACTGCCGGCGACGGCAGCACAGATGCGCGTAAGCGGCAGGCGCCTTCCAAATATGTGATGTTTTCGGCTGAATACATATTGTTTGGAGGAAATATAACCCATGTGTGGAATTATCGGATACGTCGGCCCCAAGCGGTGCGCCGACATTCTGCTGAACGGCCTCAAGACCCTCGAGTACAGAGGATATGACTCGGCCGGGCTGGCTTTTTTTGAAAACGGGGAGATTCAGGAGGTCAAGGCCGCGGGGCGCATCTCCAACCTCGAAAAGAAGATGGAGGGACGGCTTGACGCCGACACCCACTGCGGCATCGGCCACACCCGGTGGGCCACCCACGGCGGCCCGACCGACGAGAACGCCCATCCCCACTGCAGCGAGCACATTGCGCTGCTCCACAATGGCATCATTGAAAACTATCTGGAGCTCAAGGAGTTCCTCTTAAAAGAGGGCTACACCTTCAAGTCCCAGACCGACACCGAGACGGCCGCCCACCTCATCGACTGGTGCTATAAGCAAAAGGGCGACTTTTTAGACGCCGTCATCATGGCGCTCGGCCGCATCAAGGGCACCTATGCCTTTGGCATCATCTGCAAGGATGAGCCCGACAAAATCATTTGCGTGCGGCAGGAAAACCCCTTGCTCATCGGCCTTGGCGACGGGGAGAACTTCATGGCCTCGGGGCTGCCGGCCTTCATCAAGTACACCAAGAACTACTACGTCATGGAGCCGGGCGAAATCGCCGTCATTGAGGCAGACAAGGTGACGGTGCTCGACTTTGACAAAAACCCCATTGAAAAAGAAGTCCTTGAAATCACCTGGGACTACGCCGCGGCAGAAAGAGGCGGCTACCCCCACTTCATGATCAAGGAAATTCACGAGACCCCCTCCATTCTGAAGGCCACGATGGGCCCCCGCATTAAGGATGGCATTGTGCAGTTCGGAGCGGATGAGCTGCCGGACGACTTACTCAAAAGCTGCAAGTCCATCACAATCCTGGCCTGCGGCAGCGCCATGCACGCCGGGATGGTGGCCAAATACGTCATTGAGCGCATGTGCCGCGTCAAGGTCGACGTCGAAGTCGCCTCCGAGTTCCGCGGCAGGCAGCCCATTTTGACCCCGGACGACCTTGTCATCGTCATCTCCCAGTCGGGCGAGACCCTCGACACGCTGGGCGCACTGAAACTGGCCAAGAGCTGCGGGTGCAAAATTCTCTCGATTGTCAACGTCGTCGCCTCCTCCATCGCCCGCGAGTCGGACCATGTGGTCTACACCTGGACCGGGCCCGAAATCGCCGTCGCCACCACCAAGGCCTACTCGGCCCAGGTCGCCATCGGCTACATGCTGGCGGCCCGCATGGCCTATGTCCGCGGGCTCATGAGCAAAGAAGCGCTGGCTGACTTTACGGCAAAACTCCAGAAAATGCCCGACCTCATCGCGGGAATACTCGCCCGCGAGGAGGAGTTCAAAGCGCTTGCCGCGAGCTATAAGGACTATGAGGACCTCTTTTTCATCGGCCGCGGGCTCGACTATGCCCTGGCCCTTGAGGGCAGCCTCAAGCTCAAGGAGATCTCCTACATGCACAGCGAGACCTATGCCGCCGGCGAGCTCAAGCACGGCACCATCTCGCTTGTCACAGACGGGGTTCCGGTCATCTCGCTTGCAACCCAGAGCGACCTCGCCGACAAGATGGTCTCCAACACCAAGGAGGTCAACGCCCGGGGGGCGAGGGTGCTCGCCGTCTGCCGGGAGAGCGTCAGGAACAACCTCTATTTTGCCGATGACGTCGTGGCACTGCCTGACTTCGAGGACATTCTGATGCCCTCGCTTGCCGTCATCCCGCTCCAGCTTCTCTCGTATCACATCGCCGTAGCCCGCGGCTGCGACGTGGATAAACCGCGAAATCTCGCAAAGTCGGTGACGGTGGAATGAAAAAGACCATTTTCGGGAGCGGCATGCGACCGGCCTGTGCCTACTGCCGCTTTGGCGAGCGGCTCGCCGACACCGGCAACGTAAACTGCGCAAGACAGGGCGTCGTGGCGGAGGACTACAAGTGCCGCCACTTCGTCTACGACCCCCTCAGGCGGATTCCGCCGAGAAAGCCGCCGCTCCCGGAATACTCCGAAAAGGAATTTATCATCTGAATGAGGCGCCTTGTGACCACTGCGGCAGCGCTCGTTTTGCTGCTGACTTTGACACTGACAGCCGGCGCGGCCTCGGAGCTTCCGCAGCTCCACTGTGAGGCCGCGCTGGTTGTGGCGCCTGAAACGGGCTTTGTGCTCTACAGCAAAAATGACCTCTCAAAGCGCTCCCCCTCCTCCCTCGTCAAAATCATGACGGCGCTTGTCGTGCTGGAAAATGCGGACGACCTCTCGGCCGAGGTGACGGTCTCTGCCGAGGCTGTCGCAAACCTCAAGGGCCTTGCCACCTCCTCCCTGAAGGAGGGCGAGGTCATGACCGTCACGAACCTGCTCTACTGTCTCCTCTTAAACTCCGGGGCCGACGCCGCAAACGCGCTGGCCGAATACACGGCCGGCAGCATTTCGGACTTTGTCGCCATGATGAACGGAAGGGCGGCGCAGCTTGGCATGGCGGACACCCAGTTTGCCAATCCCCACGGCGGGGACGACGCCGCGCAATACACGACGGCGGCCGACCTTGCAAAACTGGCCGTCGCCGCCATGAAAAACCAGCAGCTCAGAGACATCGTCGAAGTGCAGTATAAGCGCATTCCAAAGACCAACAAGACGAGCACCGACCGGTATTATTTTTCTAACAACGCCCTTGTCATTTCGAGCACCGAGCGCCGCAAGACCGAGGACTACTATTACCGGTACGCCGACGGGCTCATGACGGGCTATTCGACCGCAGCCGGCTACAATGTTTTGGCCTCCTCCGAAAAAGATGGGCTGACCCTTGTCACCGTCGTGCTCGGCGCCACCCGCGACGAGACGACAAAGGAGAAGTACAGCTATACCGACGCAATCGCGCTGATGAACTGGGGCTACGGCAACTTCAAGCTGGCGCAGCTTCTGACAAAACTTGAGCCGGTGGCCGAAGCGCCCGTCACCCTCTCGAGCACGACCGACAGCGTGATCCTCGTCGCCCCCGAGGCCTACACGGCCATCATTCCGGCCGACGTCGAGCCGGCCGCCATGAGCCGGGAAGTGACGGTGGCGCAGCCCCTTGAAGCCCCGGTCGCAAAGGGCGAGGCGGTGGGCACTGTCATCTTCAGCTATGGCGGCCTTGAGTACGGCCGAAGTCCCCTCGTCTCCCAGTCGGAAATTGAGCGCAGCTTTCTGCTGTTCGCCTTAGCCCGCATTTCGGGCTTCTTGGTCGGCCCCTGGCTCTATGTGTCGGTCGGCGGGCTGCTGATTTTGGGCGGCCTCTACGCGTTTCTCACAGTGCGCCTCAACCGGCGGCGGGGGCGCGGCGGCCGGTACAGAGGGTAAAGGTGAGGAGGGCTGACAAGTGGACGCACCGCACGGACTGAGGGCATTTTTAAACGAGCTTTTCGGCGTTCGCCGGACACCTGCATCAAAACCTGCCACGCCTCCCCTTGAAGTGTCGGCGCCCCCAAAGCCCTGCGCCGCCACCGTCCTCCCCGCCATATCGGAAGACGCCGTCGTTGTCGCAAAAGGCGAGACTGCCACAGGGCCCCTTGAGGGCGAGGGGGATTACGATGTGCAGGGCAGCCTTGACGGCGGCATTCGCACTTCGGGCGCCATCCTTGTCACCGGCCTTGTCAGGGGCCCATTGACTGGCGCCAGCATCGAAGTGCGGGGCGGCGAGCTCTGCGGCGACCTTGCCGCAGCGGGGACAATTCTCATTGACGGGGACGGCCTTGTCATCGGCGCCCTCTCAGCCGACGTCGTGGACGTGGCGGGGCGGGTCAAGGGCGATATTCGAGCCAAAAGCCGGGCCCTGTTTCGGGGGACCGCCGTGCTGACAGGCGACATTGAGGCGGCGTCGGTCATCATTGAGCCGGGCGCAGCCATTGACGGAAAAGTTCACCTCACAGACTGAAATTCATGAGAAAAGGGTGCAAGGCTGAGGCCTTGCACCCTTTTAAGTTTATGTTTATTTACGCCTGATAAATGACCTTGCCGCCCAGCACCGTCATGAGCGCCTTGAGGCCCAGCAGCTCCTCAGGGGCCTTGACCGCCGTCGGGTCGAGGTTGAAGACCGCGAGGTCGGCCAGCTTTCCGACTTCAATGGAGCCCTTGATATCCTCCTCCATCGTGCAGTAGGCGCCGCCCATCGTATAGCAGCGCAGCGCCTGCTCAGGCGTGATGCACTCCTCGGTGCCGCAGCTCCGCCCGTCCAGCACCTTGCGGGCGACGGCCGAGTAGAGCGTGACGGCGGGGTCGGGGTTGATGACCGGGTTGTCGGTGGAGAGGGCAATTTCGGTGCCCTGGTCCAGCATGGTCTTGATTTGCACCTCTTCTTTAATGCCCTCTTCCCCGAGATATGTAATTTGGGAGGCGCCGAGGTAGTACAAAAAGCCCGGCTGCATCGCGATGCAAAGCCCGAGGTCCTTGACCCTTTTCTGGAGGTCGGGCGGGCAGATGTGGCAGTGCTCAAGGCGGTGGCGGCACCCCGGCCGTGGGTAGGTCTTCTGGGCCTTTTCAAAAGCTGTCAGAATGTTGTCGATGGCCTGGTCGCCGATGGCGTGGACCGAGATGCGATAGCCCGCCTTGTGGACGTCCATAACCTTGGCCTCGAGCTCCGACTGCTCGTGGTAGAGAATGCCGTGGTTGTCCGGGTCGTTGAAATAGCCGTTTTTCATGGCGCTGGTGCCGCCGCCGATGCTGCCGTCCATGAAGTACTTGACGCAGCCGATTTTGAACATGTCGTTTCCAAAGCCGCTGCCGACCCCGAGATTCCGCACCCGCTTTGCCGAGTCCTCCGACAGCAGCGTGTACATGCGCAGGGTGAGCCGCCCGTCCACCAGCGTGTCGCTCCAGGCGGCGTATTCCCCGTCGATGTCAAACAGCGTCGACGCGTCGGTCGCGCTGGTAAATCCCAGCTTGTTGTAGCCCTGGCAGGCGAGTTTAATCATTTCGGCGACGTCCTCGCGGCTGGGCTTGGGCATGGCCTCCATGGCCGCAAAGCGCGCGGTCTCCTGCAGCAGTCCCGTCATGCGCCCCGCTTTGTCCCGCACAATGCGTCCGCCCGCGGAGTTCGGGCTCTCCTCGGTGTACCCGGCCAGCTCCAGCGCCTTGGAGTTGCAGACCACCATGTGGTAGTCGGTGCGGGTGATGAGCACCGGATTGTTCGGCGCCGCCTCGTCGAGGTCGTCGCGGGTCGGGTGCCGGCCCTCGGCCATGCGGCTGTCGTCGTATCCCCAGCCCTCGACCCATTTGCCGGGGGCGGTCGCCGCGGCCTTCTCGGCAATCGCGGCCTTGAGCGCCGCAATGGACGGGGTTTTCTCGGGCGTACAGTTGACGGTGCGCAGGTTGTTGCCGAAGTGGATGAGGTGGCAGTGTCCCTCAATGAGGCCGGGCGTCATGGTCTTTCCGCCGAGGTCGACGACCTTGGTCGCAGGCCCCGCCATCTCGGCCATTTCGGCGTCGCTGCCGACGCCGACAATCTTGTCGCCCAAAATTGCCACAGCCGTCGCTCTCGGCTTGTCCTTGTCCATCGTGATGACGTTGCCGTTTTTATAAACCGTATCCGCAAAAAGCATAGGATTTCCCCTCCTGAACATAATCTCTGCGCTGAGTATACCACATTTTGGACAGCCCTTCAACGCTGTGCCCCTCCGTTCCCCGATATTTTTATTGGGCGCTTCACTTGCATCTTTTGCATGTTATGGTATAATTGTGATTATCTTGAACTGCACAGGAGGATTTTCCAAATGAAGAAATTCGTCATTTTAACGCTTGTCCTCGGTCTGCTTTTGCTCGCCGGATGCGATGAATCCACCGCGAAGGGCAACCCGGACTGGAAGGACGGCACATATGAAGCCACGGTAGAAGGGCAGGCCGGCCCCATGGTCGTCGAGACCACAGTCGAGGGCGGCTATATCAAATCGGTCACCGTCGTCTCGAACAATGAAACCGAGGGCGTGGCCGACAAAGCCCTTGCAGAGCTCCCGTCCGCCATCGTGGCCGCCAACTCCAATGAAGTGGACAGCGTCTCCGGCTGCACCCTCACCTCCGGCCGCATCAAGGAGGCCGTCGGCCTCTGCCTCGACCTCGCCTCCGGCAAAGAGCTCCCCGCGCCCCCGGTCGAAGTTTTCACTCCTTTTGACGCGCCCGAGGGCATGGCCGACGGCGAGTATACCAGCACCGCCAAAGGTTATGGCGGCGACGTCACGCTGACCGTCACGGTCGCAGGCGGCAAGGTCACGGCCATTGACGCCGTGGGCACCTCCGAGACCTCCGGCATCGGCTCCAAAGCCATTGACGCCGCAAAACTCGGCAACATCGACGGCGTGGCCGGCGCCACCGTCACCTCGACCGCCGTCAAAGAGGCCTATGCCGCCGCCTTCGTGCAGGATGAGCCGGCCCTTGTGCCCGAAGAAGAAGTTGAGACCTCGACCGAGCCCGAGCCTGAGGCCGAGCCCAAACCCGAGCCCAAGCCTGAGCCCAAGCCCGAGCCTAAACCCGAACCCGAGCCCGAGCCTAAACCCGAACCCGAGCCCGAACCCGAACCGGCCGGCCCTGTTGACGGGACTTACTCCGCAACGGCCAGGGGCTTTGGCGGCGACGTGACGGTGACCGTCACAATCGCTGGCGGCAAAGTGACCGCCATCGAGGCTGTCGGCGCCTCCGAGACCGCCGGCATCGGCTCCAAGGCCATCGACGCCGCAAACTCCGGCAACGTCGACGGCGTGGCCGGCGCCACCATCACCTCGACCGCCGTCAAAGAGGCCTACAACGCGGCAGTCGCAAAGGCCGGCTGATCAGGCATTTTTGTAAGACCCCTCCACTTCCCTGCCGGTGCTCGTACCGGCGGCGCAGATACAAAAAGACAGGCAAAACCCGGTTTGAAACATACCGGGTTTTGCCTTTTCTTATTCATATACAGCTTTGGGCCAGCTCTCCCCTATAGGGGATGCAGGACTTTCTTGCAAAAAATTAAAAGTCCGGCTCATCGCGGTGCCGAAAAAAACAGGTGTTTTCACAGTCCGGGCTGCCGAAGGAGGCGACGCAGTCCTCCACCGTCTCATAGAACAGCGGATCGTCAAGGTCGATGGCTTCCGTGGGGCAAATTCTTGCACAGGCCCTGCACTTGATGCAGGTATCGCCCGCAACTTCGGCAATGCTGCCCGGGGCCATTCGTAGCGTTGCCGTGGGGCACGCGCCCACGCAGCTGCCGCAGCCGACACAGCGCTCGGCGCAAACGGCGGGCCCCACCTCGGACAGATTATGCCTATGCCGTCCAAGGAGAACCGCATCCCGGGGATGCCAGGGGACATCCTCCTCTTTGAGCGGCCGCAACCCGCCCTCCTCCCGCCTGCCAAGTTCCGCTCCGAAAGCCCTGGCCTGTGCGATGTCGTCTTGATTCGGACGGCCGGCGGCAATCTCGGAAGTAAACGAGTGCTCCCCCACAAAGGCCGCCGCCGCGACCGGCACAAACCCCGCCTTGCATGCCTCCCCGTACATTTGCCGCAGCGCTTCGTCATACGACCTGTTGCCGTACAGGCAGACCGGCACGCAGGGGGCGCCGTTTCCGTGGAGGGCGGTAAGGACCGGAAGAAAAGCGGCGCTGATGAGCCCCCCGTAGACAGGAGCGCCCAAAAGCACCAGCGTGTCGCGGTCGATGGGCGGGGGCGCTTGCATAAAACGCGCTCTGTCGGCGGGCAGTGTGACGTCCCACTGCGTATAGGGCCTGCCCACACCCTCGGCAATCGCGCGCAGGACTCGCCTTGTGGTATGGGTCGGGCTGAAATACAGCAACATGGTTTTCATCTTTTCGTTCCTCCAAGAGAACTTGACATTTTGCTTTCGGTCTCCGTATTCTTTTTCCCAAAGACTTTACACGAAACCTTTTTCGTGTTTTATGCTATATCGGATGCTTTTCAATTGCAAGTAGGCACTTGTCAGTGCAATATGCGCCTGTATGTAACTATGCCCTTGCCGTGTGTCCGGCAAGGGCAGCGCAAGCAGTTTCGCGATGCGTTTTTACAGCAGCTTTTTGATGACGGGAATCTCCTTTGCGAAAAGCGCCAAAATGAGGGCGCTGACAAACACGAGCGAGGTGTAGCTTGCCACCGCCTGCCCTTTTGGCAGCGTGGAGAAGAGTTCAATTCGCTTGTCGGCAAAATAGGGAATTAAAATCGAGTGGAGTATATAGACGCCGAAAGTGGCGTCGGCCACTTTCGCAAATACCCACCGCAGAAACTTTGGAATGTTTTGCCCTTCCAAAAGACCGCGCAGAATGAAGAACAGCCCCGCAGACAGCAGCATGAAGGGCAGATAGCGCGCGTTGTCGAGCAGCAGGCGGATGCGCAAGCCCCCGCCCTGCTCCGACAGTGTGGACGAGACGAGGTAGAAACCGGAAAACCCCATCGAAAAGGAGAAAACCGCCGCCAGGGCCCCGTCATACCGCCCGCGCTCCCGCCAGGCAAGGCAGTAGCCGGCGATGTAGTAGCCGAGATAGCTCGAAAAGAGCGGCAGGTACAGGTGGGAGGACACGGCCGGATAGGCGTAGAGCGGCAGCATTGGCAAAAGCCCGCCAAACAGCATCCACAGCAGCATATACCAGGCGAAATCCGCCCCCTCGAGATTTTGCGCCATGCGGCAGAGCAGCGGAGTCATGAGGTAGAGGCCGACTGCGGTGTAGAGATACCAGTAGTTGAGCAAAATTGGATCGCGAAAGAGCGCGAGCAAAAACGCCGGAAGCTCAAAGCCCGCCGGCCGCGCCATCTGATACTGCCACACGTAGGTGGAGGCCAGCGTCAGCACCAGCACGAGCTGTCCCGTCTTTTTGAAAATGCTGCGGTAGGTCGGCGTCCCCCGCATCACAAGGGCCCCCGACATCATTAAAAAGAGCGGCACGCCCGTTTTGCAGACAAAAAACCAGGTGACCAGCGCCGTCTGGGTGCTGCCCGCCTCCATATCGGCAAAGACTGAGCCCAGCGTGTGGTTGCCGACGACGAAGACGCAGGCGAGAACGCGGAGCACGTCCATGTAAAACAGCCGTTCTCGCCCGCCCTGTACGCCGCTTTTCGTTTGCTCCAAAGACTCACCCCCTCCCGCTGATAAAAATAGTAGCATAAAGGCCGCTCTTTGACAAGGCCGCCGTCCGGCACGTCCGTCAAAAAAAATGGGCGGCAAAAATTTATAAGGGGCAAGGCTGCAGTGTGGAATTTTACGCCGAAATCTGCTACACTACTGTTATATTGAAATGAACGGAGGACACGCAATGAATAAGACGCCAAAAGAGCTGAGCCAGAATTTCTTTCGAATGATTGACGACGAGTGGATGCTTGTCACAGCGCGAAAGCCGGACGGTACCTTCAACATGTACACCGCCTCCTGGGGCGGCGTCGGAGTCCTGTGGAATAAGCCGGTCACTTTTATTTTCGTCCGGGAGAGCCGCTACACCGTGGAGTTTTTGGACGCCGCCGAAAGCTACACCCTCTCGTTTTTCGACGAGGATATGCGCAAAGCCTTAAATGAAATCGGCGCCAAAAGCGGGCGCGAGCTCGACAAAATGAACTACCCGGGCCTGACGCCGGTTGAAAAAGATGGCGTCGTCACCTTCAAAGAGGCCAAGCTGACGCTCACCTGCAAAAAGCTCTACCGCCATCTTCTGTCCGAATCGGACATCCTCTGCCCCGACGTCATCAAGAACGCCTATCCGCAGGGGAATCTCCACATTGCCTTTGTCGGCGAGATCACCGAATGTACCGAAAGATAACCGCCCTGCTGCTCGCCGTCTGCCTGACGCTTTCGCTTGGCGGCTGCTCTGTCTCCGGAAGCGCCACGCCGCCCGACCTCGAGACCGACGCGCGCGGCAAGCTGGCGCTCGCCCTGACGGCCGACGTCACGGGCGGGCACTACCGGGCCGCCTGCGACAACTACGACTATACGGAGCAGATGGAGGGCGCCATGACGACCTCCCTCCTCTACCTCTCGATGGTGAGCCTCGTGAAAAGCGGCGGCAGGTTCGAGTCCATCGAGAGCATCACCCCCTACGGCGACGCCTATTACCTCGGACTCGCCTTTAAAAAGCAGCGCATGACCGCCATTGTCACTTTCGAGGGCGACCTCATTGCGGGATTTGTCTTCACCGATTGGGTTGACCCGGCCGCTTTGAATCCGGCGTTTGAAAAGCTGCTCCCGGAGGGGACGACCGAGACCGACGTTCTGTTTGGCGACCCGCAGCTCCCGGGCAAGCTCGTGCACCCGGAGGGCAGCACCGTCGTCGTCATCCTGCTCTCGGGCTCGGGCCCCAACGACGCCGACGAGACGATCGGCCCCAACAAGCCGTTGCGGGACATCGCCTACGACCTCGCCGCGCAGGGAATTTCCTCCCTGCGGTTTGACAAGCGCACAAAGGTCTACGGGCAGGACATCGCCTATGACTATGCCTTTACGCCAAGGGAAGAGTATGTCGAAGACGCCGCAAACGCCCACGCGTACCTGCTCGGCCACCGGGACGGCTACACAAAAATCTTTTTCGCCGGCCACAGCATGGGGGGCTATATGCTCCCGGCCATCGCAAAAGAGGTGCCGGACGCCGCGGGGTTTATATACCTGTCGGCCAACTTCTCCCCCCTGCCTGAGCTTGCCCGCATGCAGGTGGCCTACCTGCGCACTTTGGGGCAGGCGACAAAGGCCGAGCTTGCCACCTATGACGAAATGGAAAAACAGCTTGGTCGGCTTGCGTCAATGACCGACGACACGCCGCGGGACACGGTGCTTTTCGGCGCTTACCCGGCCTATTGGCGGTATCTTAAGGCATACGACCCGGCGGCGCTTGTGCAGGAAATTGAAGCTCCGATGCTCTTTATCGCCGGCGGCAGGGACTATCAGGTCCCGACAAGCGAGCTCGACCTCTGGAAGGACGCGCTTGCCGAAGGCGACGAAAACGCGCTTCGCATGTTCCACATCTTCCCTGAGCTAAATCATCTGCTCATTCCCGGAGAGGGCCAGTCAAACCCGGACGAGTACGCCGTTCCCGGCATTGTCGACCTCGCTGTCGGCGCCGACATTGCCGAGTTCATCCGCACGGCCGAAGGCTATTGAAAAGGCGTCACATATCGACAAAAAAGGCTCCCCGAAAAGGGAGCCTTTTCAGGCTGTCAAATTTTTTTTGGCAGCCTGGTTTTCTCGGCCCGCCGATTAGCCGGGAAAATACAGACAAGTCCTTATTTTTTAATGCTTAAAAAATAAGGCAATCATATGCCGCCCGCAAGCGCGAATTCAATTTGCGCGGGAAGGGCACCGCTTATCTGGCGGAAAACCCACAGGTTTTTCGCCATTTTAAAAAGGCTCCCCGAAAGGGGAGCCTTTTATCAGTGAAGATATTCCTTATGCGTTGACGGCGGTGACGACGCCGGAGCCGACGGTACGGCCGCCCTCGCGGATAGCGAAGCGCAGGCCTTCCTCAATGGCGATGGGGGTGATGAGCTCGACGTCCATCGCGATGTGGTCGCCGGGCATGCACATCTCAACGCCCTGGTCCAGCGCGACGACGCCGGTGACGTCGGTCGTGCGGAAGTAGAACTGCGGACGGTAGTTGTTGAAGAAAGGGGTGTGACGGCCGCCCTCTTCCTTGGTCAGGACGTAGACCTGGCCGCGGAACTTGGTGTGGGGCTTGATGGAACCGGGCTTCGCCAGAACCTGGCCGCGCTCGATCTCATTGCGCTGCACGCCGCGCAGCAGGACGCCGATGTTGTCGCCGGCCTCAGCGTAGTCAAGCAGCTTGCGGAACATTTCAATGCCGGTGACGACGGTCTTGCGGGGGGCGTCTGCGAGGCCGACAATCTCGACTTCCTCGGAGAGCTTGAGCATTCCGCGCTCCACACGGCCGGTGGCGACGGTGCCGCGGCCGGTGATGGTGAAGACGTCCTCAACAGGCATCAGGAAGGGCAGGTTTGCCTTGCGCTCGGGGGTGGGGATATAGTCGTCAACGGCGTCCATGAGCTCAAGAATGCTCTTGTACTCGGGGGCGCTGGGATCGGTGGAGGTGCACTCGAGGGCCTGCAACGCGCTGCCCTTGACAATCGGGATGTCGTCGCCGGGGAACTCGTAGGTGGAGAGCAGCTCGCGGACTTCCATCTCGACCAGCTCAAGGAGCTCGGGGTCGTCGACCTGGTCAACCTTGTTCATGTAGACAACGATATAGGGAACACCGACCTGACGGGCGAGCAGGATGTGCTCACGGGTCTGGGGCATCGGGCCGTCGGCGGCCGAAACGACCAAAATCGCTCCGTCCATCTGGGCGGCGCCGGTGATCATGTTCTTGACGTAGTCGGCATGTCCGGGGCAGTCGACATGGGCATAGTGCCGCTTCTTGGTCTCATACTCGACGTGCGCGGTGTTGATTGTGATGCCGCGCTCTCTCTCTTCGGGGGCCTTGTCGATCATGTCGTAGGCCTCAAACTTGGCCATACCCTGGAAGGACAGAACCTTGGTGATCGCCGCGGTCAGCGTGGTCTTGCCGTGGTCGACGTGTCCAATGGTTCCAATGTTCACATGGGGCTTGGTTCTTTCAAATTTTGCCTTTGCCATTTGGAATATCCTCCTTTAACTTCGTAAATCTCGGTTGGTGATATCATACAATGTTTCGCTTTAAAAAGCAAGAGTGTACTTTGCGTCAGGAGTCCTTTCGACGTACGCCGACAATGGATTCCGAGACCGACTTGGGCACTTCCGTGTAGTGGCTGGGCTCCATGCTGTAAACGCCGCGGCCCTGTGTTTTGGAGCGCAGGTCGGTGGCGTAGCCAAACATCTCGGAGAGCGGGACAGAGGCCGTGATCTCCTGCGAGCCGGTGCGGGCCTCCATGCCGGAGACCTGCCCGCGGCGGGCGTTGAGGTCGCCGATGACGTCGCCCATGTAGTTCTCGGGGACGTTGACGACCACTTTCATGATGGGCTCGGTCAAAACGGGGTCGGCCTTGCGCATAGCCTCCTTGAAAGCCATGGAGGCGGCAATCTTAAAGGCCATTTCGGAGGAGTCCACCTCGTGGTAGGAGCCGTCAAGCAGCGTGCACTTGACGTCGACGACATTGTAGCCGGCCAGAACGCCCGACTGCATGGCCCCCTGAACGCCGGCGTCAACCGCCGGAATATACTCCTTGGGGATGGCGCCGCCGATGATTTTGTTCTCAAACAGGTAGCCGGCGCCGGGCTCACTCGGCTCAATGCGGATTTTGACGTGGCCGTACTGGCCCTTGCCGCCCGACTGGCGGACATATTTGTTGTCGACCTCAGCGGCCTTCCGAATGGTCTCCTTGTAGGCGACCTGCGGCTTGCCGACATTGGCCTCCACCTTGAACTCGCGCAGCAGTCTGTCGACGATGATTTCAAGGTGAAGCTCACCCATTCCGGCGATGATGGTCTGTCCGGTCTCCTCGTCGGTGTAAGTGCGAAAAGTGGGGTCCTCCTCGGCGAGTTTCGCCAAGGCGATGCCCATCTTTTCCTGGCCTGCCTTGGTCTTGGGCTCAATGGCGACCCGGATGACGGGGTCGGGAAACTCCATGGACTCGAGGATGACGGGATTGCGCTCGTCGCACAGCGTGTCGCCGGTCGTCGTGTTCTTGAGGCCGACGGCGGCGGCGATGTCGCCCGAATAGACCTCCTCGAGGTCCTGCCGGTGGTTGGCGTGCATGAGCAGGATGCGCCCCAGGCGCTCGCGGTCCTGCTTGGTGGAGTTGTAGACCGAAGCTCCCTTCTTGGCGGTACCGGAGTAAACGCGGAAGAAGCAGAGCTTGCCGACAAAGGGGTCGGTCGCGATTTTGAAAGCGAGGGCTGAAAACGGCTCGTCGTCCGACGTGTGCCGCTCCATTTCTGCGCCGGTTTCGGGATGAACTCCGCGGATGGCCGGAATGTCGAGCGGCGAGGGCATGTAGTCGACGATGGCGTCGAGCAGCTTCTGCACGCCTTTGTTCCGGTAGGAGGTGCCGCAGACGACCGGAACCATCTTGTTGGCGATGGTGGCGGCGCGGATGGCGGCTTTGATTTCCTCGATAGAAATCTCCTCTTCCATGAGATACTTCTCGAGCAGCGCGTCGTCGACTTCGGCAACGGCCTCCAGAATGGCATGGCGGTACTCGGCAGCTTTGTCCTTGAGCTCAGCCGGAATCTCCTCGACGCGGATGTCCTTCCCGAGGTCGTCGTAATAGATGTAGGCCTTCATTTCGACGAGGTCGACGATGCCCTTAAAGGTATCCTCGGCCCCGACGGGGAGCTGTATCGGAACGGCGTTGCACTTGAGCCGCTCATGCATCATGGAGACGACGCGATAAAAGTCGGCGCCCATGATATCCATTTTGTTCACATAGGCCATGCGGGGCACGCCGTACCTGTCGGCCTGGCGCCACACGGTCTCGGACTGCGGCTCAACGCCGCCCTTGGCACAGAAAACGGTGACGGAGCCGTCCAGTACGCGAAGCGACCGTTCGACTTCAACCGTGAAGTCCACATGTCCCGGCGTGTCGATGATGTTGATGCGGTTGTCCTTCCAATGGCAGGTGGTGGCGGCGGAGGTGATGGTGATGCCACGCTCCTGCTCCTGCTCCATCCAGTCCATGGTGGCCGCGCCGTCATGCACTTCTCCGAGCTTGTGGGTGATCCCCGTGTAATACAAAATCCTCTCGGTCGTCGTCGTCTTTCCGGCGTCGATATGGGCCATGATGCCTATATTGCGCGTCAACTCAAGCGGAAATTCTCTTGGCATTGTTTTCTCCTGTTCTCATGACGAATCCGACCGAAAGCTTAGAAGCGATAATGGGCAAAGGCTCTGTTGGACTCGGCCATGCGGTGCGTGTCGTCCTTTTTCTTGACGGCGCCGCCGGCATTGTTTACGGCATCCAGCAGTTCGCCGGCAAGCCGCTCGGACATGAGCCGCTCGCTGCGGGCTCTGGAATAGCTCGTCAGCCAGCGCAGGCCGAGTGTGCGGCGGCGCTCCGGACGAACTTCCATCGGAACCTGATAGGTGGCGCCGCCGACGCGGCGGGCCTTGACTTCGAGCACCGGCATGATGTTCTCAAGCCCCTGTTCGAAGACCTCGAGCGGGTCTTTTCCGGTCTTTTCCTTAATGATGTCAAATGCGTCGTAGACGATTTTCTGGGCGACGCCCTTCTTCCCGTCATACATGATGTTGTTGATGAGGCGTGTGACCATTTTGCTGCCGTACAGCGGGTCTGGCAGCACGTCTCTCTCGGGTACGGAACCTCTTCTGGGCACTTTTCTTCCCTCCTTCACATACTGTTGAACTCATAGGTACTCGAAAGTGAAATACTCCCGTCGGCACGCAGAAGACGTTCTATACTACCTAAGTATATAATAAACGCTCTGCGGATGCTTCGCTGGTCAATTCATTCGAGCGGGCGGCAAATTTACTTCGCAGTTTTCTTCGGCCTCTTTGTGCCGTACTTGGACCTGCCCTGCCGGCGTGTCTGCACGCCCTGGGTGTCCAGCGTTCCGCGGATGATGTGATAGCGAACGCCGGGGAGATCCTTGACTCTGCCGCCTCTGATGAGCACAACGTTATGCTCCTGAAGGTTGTGTCCAACGCCGGGGATGTACGCGGAGACTTCGGCGCCGTTGGAGAGTCTCACACGCGCGATTTTGCGCAAAGCCGAATTAGGCTTCTTGGGGGTCATGGTCTTGACCGAGGTACAGACGCCGCGCTTTTGGGGAGCCGACTGGTCGGTCTGCTGCTTCTTCAGGGTGTTGAATCCCTTTTGAAGCGCAGGGGCCTTGGACTTGTAGACAGAGGTCTCTCTGCCCTGTTTCACAAGCTGGTTAAACGTCATTTTCCGTAGTTTCCTCCTTTCTCAAAAACTTTGGAACTTTTGTTTTCACTGCGGGAAATCCCAAAAAGGGCGCCCGCAACGAAAACGGGTTCTTATTTCAAACCGTCACCGGTTTAAAACAGCGACTGTCGCGGCGCCCACCTCAATGTTGCAGGCGGCGCCAAGCCGCGCCATGGAGGGCGCGTGCTCGACTTTTACCCCCATTTGGCGGCAGAGCTCCTCGAGCGGCACCGTCACTGCGGGGTCGGCGTCTTCGGCGATATAGACGAGCTTTGCCCGTCCCTCCTTGACCGCCTTGCGGGTCTGTTTGAGGCCGACAACCTTGGGATGGTCTCCGAATTCAAGCATTCCTCATCGACTCCTCTCAATTTTACAGACTTAGTTATTATATAGTGCCGGTGAAAAAATGTCAATACATGATAGAAGGCTTTACCTTACGCCCGCAGCGGCGTCGTAGCCCTCGGCCACGGCCTCGGTCTCCTGATACCGCGCCATGCCGGTGCCGGCCGGAACCAGCTTGCCGATGATGACGTTCTCCTTGAGGCCGAGTAACGGGTCGACCTTGCCCTTGATGGCGGCCTCGGTCAGAACCCTTGTCGTCTCCTGGAAGGAGGCGGCCGACAGGAAGGACTCGGTGGCAAGCGAAGCCTTGGTGATGCCCTGCAACACCGGCACGACCTCGGCGGGGGACAGCCCCTCTTCGCCTGCAGCCATGCGGCGCTCTATTTCGGCGTTTGCCGCCGCGAGCTCGCCGCGGTCAATGAGGGAGCCGACCAGAAGCTCGGTGGAGCCGGAGGTCTCAATGCGCATTTTGCGCAGCATCTGCCGCACGATGACTTCAATGTGCTTGTCGCTGATGCCGACGCCCTGCAGACGGTAAACTTTCTGCACCTCGTTGATGAGGTAGTTTTGAACTGCCAAAACCCCCGAAATTCGCATGAGGTCGCTCGGGTTGATAGAGCCCTCGGTCAGCTGCTGGCCGGCTTTGACGGTGTCGCCCGTAACAGGCCTTATTTTGGACGAATAGGCAATCTGATATTCCCTGCGGTCGCCGATTTCGTCGTTGGTGACAATGATCTTGCGCAGCCGTCCGCCGTCTTCGACGATGACGGTGCCGTCAATTTCCGAGATGACGGCCTGCGATTTCGGCTTGCGGGCCTCAAACAGCTCCTCAACGCGGGGAAGGCCCTGCGTGATGTCCTCGGCCGTCGCGATGCCGCCGGTGTGGAATGTGCGCATCGTCAGCTGGGTGCCGGGCTCGCCGATCGACTGGGCCGCAATGATGCCGACCGCTTCGCCGACGCTGATTTCGCCGCCGGTCGCAAGGTTTCTGCCGTAGCATTTTGCGCAGACGCCCTGCTTGGCGCGGCAGGTCATGACCGAGCGCACCTCGACCGACTGGACGCCGGCCGCCACAATTTCGTCGGCCAGCTCGTCTGTGATGAGGGTGTCGCTTGTCGCAATGACTTTGCCTGTCTCGGGGTGCCGGATGTCGTGTACCGGATAGCGGCCAATGAGCCGCTCCGCAAGCCCCTCGATTTTGGCCTTGCCGTCCCGGATGTCCGAGACGATGATGCCCTCCTCGGCGCCGCAGTCGTCCTCGCGGATGATGACCTCCTGCGCGACGTCGACAAGGCGGCGGGTCAGATAGCCCGAGTCGGCGGTGCGAAGCGCCGTGTCGGCAAGTCCTTTGCGGGCGCCGCGGGAGGAGATGAAATATTCGAGCACCGTCAGCCCCTCGCGGAAGTTGGCGCGAATCGGAATTTCAATCGTCTTGCCGGAGGTGTTGGCCATGAGGCCGCGCATGCCGGCGAGCTGGCGAATCTGCTTCATGGAGCCGCGGGCGCCGGAGTCGGCCATCATATAAATCGGATTGTACTTGTCAAGGTTGGCCGAAAGGGCGGCCGTCACGTCGTCGGTCGCCTTCTCCCACCGTTTGATGACGGCGGTGTACCGCTCCTGTTCGCTGAGAAGTCCGCGCCGGAATTTCTTCGTAATTTCAACGACGTCCTCCTCGGCGGCCTCGAGAATGCTCTTCTTCTCCTTCGGGACCATCATGTCGGCGACCGAAATGGTGGTTGCGCCGGCCGTCGAGTATTTGAAGCCCAAAGCCTTGATCTCGTCGAGCACGCCGGCCGACACGGCAAAGCCGTGCTTGCGAATGCAGCGGTCGACAATCTCGCCGAGTTTGCCCTTGTTGGTCGTGAACGTGACCTCATAGTCGAACACCTTGTCGGGGTCGCTGCGGTCGACAAAGCCGAGGTCCTGCGGAATCGGCGCGTTGAATATGATCTGGCCGACGGTGCAGTCAATGAGCTTGCACTGCTCCACGCCGTCAATCTCTTTCTTTGCCCGCACTTTGACAGCGGCGTGCAGGTCGACTTCGCCGGTGTCGTAGGCCATCAGGGCTTCATCGGTCGAGGCAAAGGCCTTGCCCTCCCCCTTGCAGCCGGGCCGCTTTAAGGTGAGGTAGTAGGCGCCCAGCACCATGTCCTGCGACGGCACCGTGACGGGGCGGCCGTCCTGGGGCTTTAGCAGGTTGTTGGCCGACAGCATGAGGAACCGCGCCTCGGCCTGCGCTTCGGACGAGAGCGGCACGTGGACCGCCATCTGGTCGCCGTCGAAGTCGGCGTTGTAGGCGGTGCAGACTAAGGGATGCAGCTTGATTGCGCGCCCCTCGACCAAGACCGGCTCAAAGGCCTGAATGCCAAGGCGGTGCAGCGTAGGCGCGCGGTTTAAGAGCACCGGGTGCTCTTTAATGACCTCCTCAAGGGCGTCCCAGACCTCGGTCGTGGCCCTGGCCACGAGCTTTTTGGCGCCGTTGACGTTCTGGGCAAGGCCGATCTCCTCAAGGCGGCGCATGACAAAGGGCTTGAAGAGCTCGAGCGCCATCTCCTTGGGCAGGCCGCACTGGTAAATTTTCAGGTCGGGGCCGACGACGATGACCGAGCGGCCCGAGTAGTCGACGCGCTTGCCGAGCAGGTTCTGGCGGAAGCGCCCCTGCTTGCCCTTGAGCATGTCGGAGAGGCTCTTGAGCGGCCGGTTGTTGGGCCCCGTGACCGGGCGGCCGCGCCGGCCGTTGTCAATGAGGGAGTCGACGGCCTCCTGCAGCATGCGCTTTTCGTTGCGCACGATGATTTCGGGGGCGCCAAGCTCAAGGAGCTTCTTTAGGCGGTTGTTGCGGTTGATGACGCGGCGGTAGAGGTCGTTTAAGTCGGAGCTCGCAAAACGGCCGCCGTCGAGCTGGACCATGGGGCGGATTTCGGGCGGAATGACCGGGATGACGTCCAAAATCATCCACTCGGGCCTGTTGCCCGAGAGCCGGAAGGCCTCAACGGCCTCAAGCCGCTTGACAATGCGGGCCCGTTTTTGCCCCGTCGTGGTGTCGAGCTCGGTCTTGAGCTCTTCCGAGAGCTTTTCAAGGTCGATTTCAGTCAGGAGCTCCTTGATGGCCTCGGCCCCCATGCCGACCCGGAAATCGTTTTCATACCGCTCGTAATAGTCGTTGTACTCCCGCTCGGTCAAGACCTGCATTTTGGTCAAAGGGGTGTCGCGGCCGGGGTCGAGCACGATATACTGCGCGAAATAGAGCACTTTTTCAAGCACCCGGGGCGAGATGTCGAGCAGGAGTCCCATGCGGGAGGGAATGCCCTTGAAATACCAGATGTGCGAGACCGGGGCCGCAAGGTCGATGTGCCCCATGCGCTCGCGGCGCACTTTGGCCCGCGTCACCTCAACGCCGCACTTCTCGCAGATTTTGCCCTTGTAGCGGTGCCGCTTATATTTTCCGCAAAAGCACTCCCAGTCTTTGGTCGGCCCGAAAATGCGCTCGCAGAAAAGTCCGTCGCGCTCGGGCTTGAGGGTGCGGTAGTTGATGGTCTCCGGCTTTTTGACCTCTCCCTTAGACCAGGAGCGAATCATATCCGGCGAGGCGAGTCCTATTTTAATGCTGTCAAACGTGTTGAACTCCAAAATTACTCCTCCTCCACTGGGGGCCTGCCAAACTGCCGTCAGGCGCCCATCCTTTGGCGCGTGTCGCGCCACTCAGCGTGAAATTCTCTTGAAATACCTTCCGTGTTTTTGCGTGACGTGATGTGTTTATTCGCCTTATCTGACGCAAAATGCGCTTAAAATTCGTGTGATTGGCGAAAGCCGCCAAAAGGATTTGGCTATTCGGTGTCCGACTCCTCATCCTCTTCTTCATAGTCGGCGTCTTCAAGCTCCCCTTCGACTTCCTCTATGGCGTAGCCGGCGAGCTCAAGCTCCTCGTCGGAGGCGTAGTAGTCCTCCGTGGCCTCGCCGTGCATGCCAAAGTCGTCGCCGTCGTCAAAGCTGTCCCGCAGCACGATCTCCTCGCGGTTCTCGTCGAGCACCCGCACGTCCAAAGCCAGCGACTGGAGCTCTTTGATGAGCACCTTGAAGGACTCCGGAATGCCGGGCTTGGGGACGTTCTCGCCTTTGACGATGGACTCAAAAGTCTTGACACGGCCGATGGTGTCGTCCGACTTGACGGTCAGAATCTCCTGAAGCGTATAGGCGGCGCCGTAGGCCTCAAGCGCCCAGACCTCCATCTCTCCGAACCGCTGGCCGCCGAACTGCGCCTTGCCGCCCAGCGGCTGCTGTGTGACGAGGGAGTACGGGCCGTTGGAGCGGGCGTGAATCTTGTCGTCGACGAGGTGGGCAAGCTTTAAGAAGTGCATATAGCCGACCGTGACCGGGTTGTCAAAGGGCATGCCGGTGCGCCCGTCATATAACACAGTCTTGCCGTTTTCGTTGTACTGCAACTTGGAGCGGCCCTGCGCGCTGTCGCGGGCCTGCCGCAGCATGCCCGTGATGTCCTCCTCCTTGGCCCCGTCGAAGACCGGCGTCATGACTTTGACGCCGAGGGCCTTTGCGGCAAGCCCTAAGTGGACTTCAAGCACCTGCCCGATGTTCATTCGGGAGGGGACGCCAAGCGGATTCAAGACGATGTCGAGCGGCGTGCCGTCGGGCAGGAAAGGCATATCCTCCTGCGGCAGCACACGGGATACGACGCCCTTGTTTCCGTGGCGGCCGGCCATCTTGTCGCCGACCGAAATTTTGCGCTTCTGGGCGATATAGCAGCGCACGACTTTGTTGACGCCGGGCGACATCTCGTCGCCGTTCTCGCGGTCAAAGACCTTGACGTCGACCACGATGCCCGACTCGCCGTGGGGCACTTTGAGGGAGGTGTCGCGCACTTCGCGGACTTTCTCGCCGAATATGGCGCGCAGCAGCCGCTCCTCAGCCGTCAGCTCAGTTTCGCCCTTAGGCGTGATTTTGCCGACCAGAATGTCGCCCGAGTGCACTTCGGCGCCGATGCGAATGACACCCGACGCGTCGAGGTCCTTTCTCGAGTCCTCCGAGAGGCCGGGGATGTCGCGGGTGATCTCCTCGTTGCCAAGCTTTGTCTCCCGCTCCTCGAGCTCGTACTCCTCAATGTGAATGGAGGTGAAGACGTCGTCCCGCACAAGCCGCTCATTTAAGAGCACGGCGTCCTCGTAGTTGAAGCCCTCCCAGGTCATAAAGCCAATCAGCACGTTGCGCCCCAAGGCAATTTCACCGTTTTGGGTCGAGGGGCCGTCGGCGACGACTTCGCCGGCCTCGACTTTCTGCCCCACCGCCACAATGGGCTTCTGGTTGATGCAGGTGCCCTGGTTGGAGCGCAGGAATTTGATGAGCTCATATTTGTCGACATCGCCGCCGCCGGCGTCAATTGCGATATTCCGGGCGTCGACCGATTTGACGGTGCCGCCCCGTCTCGCCAGCACGCAGACGCCTGAGTCGACAGCAGCCTTGTACTCCATTCCGGTGCCGACGACCGGCGACTCGGTGCGCAGCAGCGGCACCGCCTGCCGCTGCATGTTGGAGCCCATGAGGGCGCGGTTGGCGTCGTCGTTTTCAAGGAACGGAATCATGGCCGTCGCCACTGAGACGACCATCTTGGGCGAGATGTCCATATAGTCGATTCGGTCGCGGTCAATTTCAAGAATTTCGTCGCGGAAGCGGGCCGCGACGCGGGGCCGGATAAACCGCCCCTTCTCGTCGAGGGGCTCGGAGGCCTGGGCGACGATGAATTCGTCCTCGATGTCGGCCGTCATGTAGACGACTTCGCCTGTCACGGCGCCGGTCGCCTTGTCGACCTTGCGGTAAGGCGCCTCAATAAACCCGTAGTCGTTGATGCGGGCGTAAGTCGAAAGATAGGAGATGAGGCCGATGTTGGGGCCTTCGGGGGTCTCAATGGGGCACATGCGCCCGTAGTGCGAGTGGTGGACGTCGCGCACCTCAAATCCGGCGCGGTCCCGCGAGAGGCCGCCGGGGCCGAGGGCCGAGAGGCGGCGCTTGTGGGTCAGTTCAGCCAAGGGGTTTGTCTGGTCCATGAACTGCGACAGCGGGGAGGAGCCGAAAAACTCCTTGATGGAGGCGACGACCGGCCGGATGTTGATGAGGGCCTGCGGCGTGATGATCTCCATGTTCTGGGTCGTCATGCGCTCTTTGATGACCCGCTCCATTCTGGCAAGGCCTATGCGGAACTGATTTTGCAGCAGCTCCCCCACCGAGCGGATGCGGCGGTTGCCGAGGTGGTCGATGTCGTCGACGGTGCCGATGTCGTAAGAGAGGCAGACAAGGTAGTTGAACGAGGCCAGAATGTCCTCCACGGCGATGTGCTTGGGCACAAGTTCGGTCATTTTGTCGGCCATGAGCGTCTGCAGCGCCTCCCCGTCCTCCGCCTGCTCAAGCAGCGGAACCAGCACTTTGTAGCTGACTTTCTCGTGCAGCTCAAGTTTTTCGCAGTCGAGCCCCGCGTACTTCTGCGAAAGCCCCGCCGCGGCGAGAAATTCGGGCAGCGAGACCATGCCGTTGGAAAACACCTTGATTTCGAGGGCTTCGGATTTGATGTAGACCGTGTCGATGCCGGAGACCGCGATTTCGGCCGCCTGCTGACGGGTCAGGAGGGTGCCGGCCGGGAACAGCAGCTCGCCCGTGTAGGGGGCGACGGCGTCGCGGGCAAGCACTTTGCCGGCGACGCGGGTTGAAAGGTCGAGCTTCTGGTTGTACTTGAAGCGCCCGACCTTGGAGAGATCGTACCGGCGGGCGTCAAAGAACATGCTGTTTAAGAGCGACTGCGCGCTCTCGACTGTGGGCGGCTCACCGGGGCGCAGCTTTTTGTACATCTCAATGAGGCCCTCTTCAACGTTGTTTGTCGGGTCCTTCTCAAGTGTCGCCAGCATGCGCTCGGTCTCGCCGTACATGTCGAGAATCTCTTCCTTCGTGGCAAGGCCGAGGGCCCGCAGCAGCACGGTGGCCGGAATTTTCCGGTTTTTGTCAATGCGGACATAATAGACCCCGGCGCTGTCGGTCTCGTACTCGAGCCAGGCGCCGCGGTTGGGGATGATCTGGGCCGAAAAGAGGCTGGCGCCGGACTTGTCCCTTGTCACGTCATAATAGATACCGGGGGAGCGAACGAGCTGAGAGACGATGACCCGCTCCGCGCCGTTGATGATAAAGGTTCCGCTGTCGGTCATGAGCGGAAAATCGCCCATGAAAATCTCCTGCTCCTTGACTTCCATCGTCTCGCGGTTGACAAGACGAACCCGGACTTTCAAGGGGGCGGCATAAGTCGCGTCGCGCTCCTTGCACTCGGCGACGGAGTACTTGGACTCCTTTTCCAGGGTGTAGTCGATGAACTCGAGCACGAGATTCCCGGTGTAGTCGGTGATGTAGGACACGTCCCGGAAAACTTCCCGAAGTCCATTCTCGACGAACCACTGGTAGGATTTCTTCTGGACTTCGATGAGATTCGGCATCTCCTGAATCTCTTCGATTTTGGAGAAGGAAAGCCGCTGATTCTTGCCGAGCGTCACCATTTTGGGCATCTTCGCATCACTCCGTATACAATATTTTGCGGATACTTATGCAGGATTTCCGCCGTCATCCCCGCGCTCCCGCAACTTTTCACTGTTTTCTTAATAGAATATTACAGTTTATTGCAGGGGCGTTAACCTCAAATTGCGCGAAAATACAGGAAAAATTGTGTACACCCATCCCCGTTTCTACAGAAATGACCCCCATAAAATTTACGGCAAATGGGAAAAAACGTTTATACAAAACGGGGAAAAAGCAAACAAACAGTCATTTTATCAAAATTTTCATCGATAAATTCATCGGTTTTGACGATTGACTGTTTGTAAAGCCCACTATAGCGAAGTTCTCCCCATTGTGTGCAGTTTGATATAATATCACCAAATCCATCCAGAGTCAAGCACTTTTTTAAAACAAAAATCCCCGCTATACACCCTATTCATCCCATATACAAAAAAAGCGCCGGGCCCGTACAGCCCCGCGCTTTTCTATGTATTGGAGGTCAAGTTAAAAACTTTGACATTTTCACGCAATCAAGTTCGTTTGTAATGATATCGCTCACGCGCTTAAACTCGATGTGAAAAGGACATTTTTCTTTGTCGGGCACGCGCGTGCAGCCGGCGGCCGGCCACAGACACTTGTTGATGGCAATAGGGCCGTCAACGACCTGAATGATGTCGAGCAGGGAAATTTCTTCGGGGCCTTTGCTTAAAACATACCCGCCCGCTGCCCCTTTGAAAGAGCGCACAATGCCTGCCCTGGATAATTTACCAAGGATTTTGAGCGTAAAACGCATAGTCACGCCGACCTGGTCCGCAATTGTGCCCGCGTCGCTCTTCACATTTGTGGTGGCAAGGTAATATACTATGCGCACCGCATAGTCGGCCTCAAGTGTTATTCTCATACATCACTCTCTTTCCCCGGCGCCCCCCAAAAGAAGCTCAGATAAAAAAGCGCGCACCGTTTTGCAGTGCAGCTGAATAATAATCAGCGACTCGCCCCTAGTTTTATATTTTACCACAATTGCCCAGCTGATTTCAAGAGATTTTCCCGTAAATTCTTAATTTTTTTGCATGGAATGCGCAAAAACCCCTTATAACTTCTTTATTAGAAATGTGTCCTGATAAAATATATCAAATTTATCCGCTTTTCAATTTGGCAATTCTCTATTGACAGGCACCCGAGCATTCAGTATAATAATGGGGCTGTATGGCGGGGTGTAGCGCAGTTTGGTAGCGCGCTTGGTTCGGGACCAAGAGGCCCCGGGTTCAAGTCCCGGCACTCCGACCACATGAAAAGACCGTTGACGAAAGTCAGCGGTCTTTTCATGTGTATGCATTTTTGTGTGGGTTTGCGGGTGAAAATTCCTGTTCGTTTTGTAATTTGATGTCAACGCATAGTAATCTTTGGGTAAGTTGTTGTAATATTCAAACCCGCAGAGTTGGTTTTTGGTAAACTTTTATATTTCATCGCGATATTCGATTGCATCCTGTGCGCTTGTACGGTATAATGTATCTGGAAAATAATAGCATTTATTCCAGAACGTGGCATTCGCTCGGCTATGGAAAAAGCTGAGGGAAATGAGGCGTGCCCGGGAGCACGGCCGCAGCCTGTGGGCAGCCGCAGGACCGGGCCCGGTGCAGCGCGCATGCCGCCATGGGCGAGGCCGGCAGGTTTGGCAAATTTGGATGGAAGAAGATGTCGTGATGAAGAAATCGGTACGGGTACTTTCCATTGTCCTCAGCGCAGCGATTATGTTTGGCCTTGCGGTGCCCGCCGGGGCAGAAGAGATCGGCGAAGCGGACGACGCCGGCATGTACGAACAGCGAATCTGGCCCGACGGCTTCGATGTGGAGTCTGAGTATCGCAGCGAATATGACGGTGCCATGCCGGACCTCACGGCAGCGGACCGGACAGAGCCTGCGCTTCCGGAAAAAGGCACCTATCGGGATGGACAGCTTCTGGTGAAAATGGAAAGCGACACCGGCCTTATGGCGCTCTCCGACCCCTTGGACGGCATCGCCGAAAATTCCGAGTACCTGTTCACGGTACCCAGCGCCGACAAGTCGCGCGCTTCGAGAGGTACCGATTCCGGAAATATATCAGAATGGTATCTTGTCACGGTTGAGGGGGGGACGCAGCTGCTCGACGCCTGGAACGAGCTGCTTGAAAACGACCGCATTCTTGCCGTTGAGCCCAATTACATCGCGCATGCCGCTTCCCCTGAAGACATCGGCGAATACGACCCGTATTCGCACGCGCAGGGCTGGCTTGACGCAATCGGGGCGCCCGCGGCGTGGGAAGAACTCTCCGGCAGCGAGGCGCTGCCGGGTGAAGGCGTCACAGTGGCCGTTGTCGACACCGGTGTTGACCTCTCCCACCCCGACCTTGAAAGCAATCTGTGGTCGGACGGGGGCGGTGACCACGGGTACGACTTTGTCAATGACGACGCCCGGCCGGAGGACGAAAACGGCCACGGCACGCATGTCGCGGGGATTATAGCCGCCGCAAAAAATGACGGGGGCGTCGTCGGCGTCGCGTACGGGGCGCAAATCATGGCCGTAAAGGTGCTCGACGGGGACGGCAGCGGCTCATATTCCGGCATTGTGAGCGGCATCCGCTATGCCGTAGAAAATGAGGCGGACATCATCAACATGAGCCTTGGCGGGTTTGGATACTCGCAGGCCATGGCAGACGTCTTGGCGCTTGCCCAAAACGCGGGCGTTCTTGTCGTTGTGGCCGCGGGAAACGAAGCGCACCCGACCGCATATGCGGGGGACGATTACTACGGGGCCTTTGTCACACCGGCCGACATGCCGGGCGTCCTTACGGTGATGGCGATGGACACTGAAGAAAACGCCGAGGGGGACTGGCTCGCGGGCTTTTCCAACTACGACGCGGGCCCTGGCGAAGGGGTCGAATATGAGCTCATGGCGCCCGGAGTGGACCTGCTGAGCACGGCCCCGGGCGGCGGATATGCCTATATGAGCGGCACTTCAATGGCAAGTCCCGTGGCGGCCGGCGCCGCGGCGGTGCTCATGGGGCTGGGATATTCAAAAGATGAGACCTGGGACTATCTTGTGAATTCCGGGGAGATGCGGCAGGGAAAAACTCAGCCGGACGGGACAGTGCAGGACTATCACACGCTCGATTTAATGGCGGCGATTGAGGCGGCAGACGAGGGCGCGACCTATTCGCCCGTCATCGCCAACTGCACGATCAGCGCAAACTGCGGCTCAGTGACAATTAGCGGCATGGAGGTAGCGCTTGACAACCTCAATACATCATCCCTCATCTTCTTCCAAAATGCAACTATGCTGTCGCAGCTTTCACTTACGATTGAAAATCTGGGGGCTGCCTCCGGCGATATTGATGTCACCGGATATGTGGGCAATAAGACGGTGAACACGGTTATCGACCCCGTTTCAACCGGTAAAAGCGTCACGGTTGCGCTTCCGCTCTCCGGCAATCCGGCGAAGAGCGCAACGGTATCGGTCAATTTGACCTTGACCCCGCATGACGTAAGCGGAGAGGCACTGGGAACAATATCCGTCAGCCGCGAATTTGGCGCCTACGACTTCACGCTCCCGAGCGGCATTGCTTACAGCAGCGCCCGCAGCAGATTCGAGCTCAGCGACACAGAAGTGACTGTCGGCAGCAGCGACAGCGATATCATCAGCCCGATTCTCTGCCTCCCCGACGACCTCTATGTTGCGGAAGGGCAGATGTTTGTTTTCCAGTATGGGGTCATCTACGAGGAAAGCGGGGTAAAAATTGAAGTCGCCGACGGCGGGAACGCGATTTTCGGGGCGTCCGTCCTCCTGGGCAACGAGACCTTCAACTTCACATTCGACGGGGCGACCCTCAGCGGCCGAACGCCGTATTTTGACGAATACGCGGATTTTTACTCGTGTAGTGTCCGCGACCCCCACATTGTAAACGCGGGATGGGTGAAGACAAACGAATTTTACGCCAGCGCGCAGAATATCGGGATTCAAAAGGAAGTGAAAGCATACCTTATCGCTTGCTCCGGATTTTATAACCTCTACAACATTTTAATTGATGGCGCCAATTCATATTATAATCTCGTAAACGGCTGCGTGCGCTCGAAGTTTTACGGCGACGACATCTCATGCAACTCTTTCGTCGACAACGGCAACTACCTGTCGGATGAGACCTTCTATCCGCTGGAAATCTATACGAAGGACTATTCCGGCCAAAACGAGGAAGGCTTTTATGGCAACTGCGTCGTGGGCCCGATCGAGGTCTACAAGAGCATTGGAAAACTGGCCCGAATCTACGACGTCTATTATCAGCCGGTTGACGCGACAGTCGATTTCGGCGACGGGAATGAGTACACCGTCCTGCCGGCAGGCACTGAGGATACAATCCTGTGCTCCGGAAGCTCAGATTTTTACACTGATATCACCCTGATGTATGAGTCCGGCTACGGTCGGGTCTGCCCGGCATTTCTGAGCTATGCATACCTTGAAGACTATACCACAGACGGCTATCGAATTCCGTATACGCTGGGGTTTGTTTTCAGCGCCCCCGTCTATGATGCGCCGCTCTACTGCTATTCGCCGACCGACCCCTTCCGGTTTGGCCAGGATGTCTCGGGAAACGCGGACTTCGACAGCTCTGTGATATGCTATATCAGCGGGAGCACCGCCCTGACCGACCTTGAAATGACGCAGTATTATGAGCTCGGCGGATACTATACGCAAGACTACACTTTCAGCGGCGGCTCCGTGAACTACTACTGGGCAACCGGTATGGGTACCCAGTCCATGTATCAGTTCCCGATTGACTTTGGCTTCTACTCCACACGGCTTGCCGTTGAAGTGTCGTCCGAAGACGGCTGTCCGGTGCTCTCGTGGTCCGGGGAGGACTACGAAGATGGCTATTACGCCAAGGTGTTCCGCATTGAAAACGACGGGGAGGAGGCCGAGATTGCCGATGTGGGCTCCGACCTGACCTTCACGGATACCGACGTCGTCCCCGGCGTCAGGTACACATATACCGTGCGCGTCTACGATGAGACCGATTGGCGGATGTTCCAGGGCAGCGCCGAGTTTGCCGTAAACGACGGAGCTAATCTATGGATGAACGTAGGCAGCGACTCGCAGGTGAGCACGGCGCTGACGGTGGGGGCAGACGAGCCGGTTTGGTTTAACTTCCTTGAGTTTTCGCTGGTCTATGACGAGGCCGAGCTTGACATCGAATCAATTGCTTTTTCGGATGAGGTAAAGGATTCCGGCCTGCCCTACGGGGCCTCAAAGACCGTGCAGGGCGAAGTGACGGTCCGGGTCGGCCAGCCCCTTGGTGACAGCGCGGTTTTCTCCGCCGGTCTCATGGAGATTGAGGTCAATAACCTTGACACGGATGAGGCGTCCGGGCTCATTTCCATAGAGGGCCTGACGGTGGACGGCGAAACGGTTCCGTGGGACACGCCCGGCTGCGCCATAGACATTCGCGAGGGCTTACTCAAACTGGTCTGCAGCGACAGCGGCTCAGTTTCCATTTGGCGCGAGGACGCCTACACCGGCAGCGCATACGTCGCCGGATACAGCGCCGCCGGCAAAATGCTTGGGGTGTGCGCGCTGGAAAAAGGAGAGAACAGCGAACTTTCGGAAATTGTCTTTCCGCGCGTGCCGGGAGCCGCCGTGACGGTCTATTATCTCAACGCTGACAACCGCCCCCTGCGCGACTGCCTGCGGATTTTGCTGCCTGTCGACGGCGATTGACAGATGTGATTTCACTTGGAGCACAAAAAGCCCCCCGGCTTCGCTGGGGGGCTTTTGCTTTTTGACTGTATTCATTTGCCCATAAGATGCCTGCGCCTTACGGCTGGGGTAATTTTCTTGTGTCGAGCAGCAGGTTGTTGAATATGACGACGAGGAGCGCCACAGCCAGCACATTTAAAAATCCGACAACGTAGACCCCCGGCACAAGGGCGTCGGCGATTTTGACGGTCAGTGCATTGACAAGGATGCTGAACAGTCCGAACGTCAGGATATTGAGTGGCAGCGCGAGGAGGAGGAAAATCGGCTTCAGCACGAGATTGACAAGCAGCAGCGCGAGCCCCATGACGAGCAGCGCGGGGACGTTTTGAATAAACACGCCGTCAAACGCCGCCCGGACAGCGAGGATTGAGAGCAGGATTGAGCCGTATTTCAAAAACAGTCTTGTCATAGCGCCGTCACCTCGTCCGCATGCTGCGCGCGGGTATTTTTCACCGATATCCGCACTTTCACCTCGTCGGTGGAGACGTCAAGCAGGTCGTACGGGCCGTTTTCGCCGATTGACCCCAATAGCTGCGTCAGCCGCAAAGTGAGCTCTTTTCCGGTGCGCAGTGTGCCTTGCGAATGCGGCCCCTGCTTTGCGGGCACAAAAAGGCAGAGCACCGCCGCAAGGTCGTAAAAACTGTCCAAGAGCTCGCGCAAGACGTGAAGGGAGATGGGAAGTGTCATGTGAAGTGCCTTTTCGCCCGCCTTGTCAAGCTTAAACCAGATGACGCCTGCCCGCCTATTCGACATAGATTTTGACTTTGATCATCGCCTTGTGCTCCTCATCCCAGGCCTCGACGTCGACAATGCTGGGGTCGTCGAGCGTGCCGCTCAGCACATCTTCAACAATCCTGCCGAAATCGATGCTCGTGATGTCGACGCCTTTGGCCTCCATCTGGGTCCGCGCATCCTCAGGAATGTAGTTTTTCACTTTTCCGGCGATTTCGCCGATCGTCGTCAGCAGCCGGATGGGGATGTTGACGCTGACGTTCACGGTCTTGTTGTCGGACGTCACCCGGATTTTGAGAAATTTGTAGCTCTTCCTCACGGCGGGGGATATGGCCGCCTGCGCCTCCTGCGCCGCCGCGCCGTCACCCGTCTTTATGGACTCCATGAGCTCCATGGCCTCGGCCGCGGTGATCTGCCCTTTTTGCACCATTTCAAGAATTTTCATTTGCTCGTTCATCATTCAATCCTCACTTTATAGATTTTTCATCAGCTGTGTCGCTTCTTTTGCCGTGATTTCGCCCTTTGAGAGCCGGTCGAGAATCTGATTTCTGGCGGCCTCTTTGGCCTCCCGCTCGGCGGTCGCCTCATAAGCCGCATCCCGCGCGTTCACTTCAAACCCCAGTCCCCTGATGACCGCGTCGAGTTTTCCGCGGACGGTCGGATAGGAGATGCCGAGCTCTTTTTCGACGTCCTTGATGTTTCCGCGGCATTTGATAAATACCCTGACAAACTCAAGTTCCTCTTCCGGAAGGCGGCAAAATTCACAGGGCTGAAAATCCCCCTCAATTGAAGTCGCGCACTTGGGACAGCTGAGCTTTGTGATCGTGAGCCGTTCGCCGCAGACCGGGCACTTGCCCGGAGCCTTATATTTCATTGTTGCACCAC
>DATMZG010000127.1:0-11077 GCA_035560415.1 Candidatus Acidiferrum sp.
GGTAAGACGCCCGCCTTTTATTAATAACTTCAATAAATTCCATATTTTCTAAACCCCCTTTCTGTTAAGACAAAGGCGTATTAGTTTTCATTGCCGGATGGCAAGGTTTGCATGAGGGCAAAGAAATGTTTAGGCTCACCGGTACTGAAATATTCATACCAAGATTCCAGTGTATTTGATTGAAAAACACCTAAATGCTCAATAATTTGTTTCGCCCACAACAAAGCCCCGGTGGAGCTTGCCGTGATAAGGTTGTTGTCAGCTACAGATGGTTTGTCTATATAATAACTTTGCCCCTTATAACCAGAAGAAACCATTTCGAGAAATCCCGGTCCATTACTTGTATGCGGACGCTTATCCAATAGCCCAAAATTGGCAAGGGCAGCGGTAGCTCCGCAGATTGCGCACACCGCAGCGCCTAAAGAGAGCAATTCGCTTGCTTTTTCTATGATAGCGCCATGCTTTGGGTCGTTCCATGTATCTGCACCCGGTAATAGCAACATGCTTGTTTCACTCGCAACGATATCATCAATTAAGCAATTGGGCACAATTGTCATCCCGCCCATAGTGTTAATTGGCTCATTAGAATGACTAACTGTTTTGAGCGATATGCGTTCCTCACCCTTTTTAAAAAATCGGCCGGAATTTAGCTCCGACATGACATATCCCAACTCCCAGTCGGCTAAAGTATCAAGAACGTAAACATAGACGGTATACATAATTTTCCTCCATTTTCATTGTACTTCTATATCCACATTTGTCATAAAGACAAGGATATAGTGATTGGACATTATAGATTGAATTGTTTATTTTACGCCCACTTCCTGCATTGCTTAATGCGCTTGCCGTCATCGCCCTGTTCTTTGTCGTAGGCAAACTGATTTAGCAGTACGCAAGGAAAATCTCCGCATTTTCCGCAATGCGTCAAAGCTTTATCTTCACAGCAACTTTTTACAGGGCAGGAATTGCCCCAAAATGGCTTGTCAATATGCACACAGCCCCCGCAATTCATCTTATTTCTGTATTCGCACTCCCCACACAAAATGCCGCACCTTGATTCAACCATTGTCATGCCCTCAGACTTTCCCTTTTTTATGTCATCTTAGCACAACAAACACGACAGCAGGGCGTCTCGTTTATTTGTACCTTGACAGAATATTTTCAGCGGCAGTTTTCAAATCTTCCGCAATATACTCCGGCTCCAACACTTTCACCCTACCGCCCAAGCCGAGCAACCAGCTGAGTAAATAATCGCGATTCGTAAACTTGATTTCAAAACGCAATCCCTCGGCTGTTTCTTTGTAACAATCCAATCCGTAAGTTTCAATAAGTTGATACTTTACTGATGGGTCAAACAGCGCAACCAGTTTATTTTCCTTATCTGCTGCAAACAGCGCGTTAAAGTCGTGCTTTTCCGGCGAGATTTCGCGAGGCACAAAACTCTCATTACATAAACGAAGATTCCACAACCGTTGGAGTTTGAACATCCGAAAATCTGACCGCTCCAAGCAAAATCCGAAAACATACCATTTCGTCCACTGGAAGATAACAAAGTATGGCTCTATCCGACGATGTGATTCGCCTTTTTCGTAAAAATAATCGAACTCAATAATTTGGCTGTCCAGTACAGCGTTTTTTATTACTTCAATTTTCTCGGTAAGCTGCCCTTTGTAATGCGAAGCAAGATCTATGATGATTGGTTCGCGCATTGAAACAACCGCGTCGGTATTGGCGCGGAGCTTGTCTAAGGTGCGCTCAATATTTGATAACTTTGAAACACTGCCAATCCCTTTTAACGCGGCGATAATACCAGACAGTTCATCTACAGATAAAACGCTCTTGTCCAGTTTGAAGCCTTCGGCAATTGTAATACCACCGCTGTTTCCCTGATGGGTGACGACAGGGATTCCCGCCATGCACAGCGCGTCAATGTCGCGCCCGATTGTACGGCGGCTGACCTCGAATTTTTCAGCCAGCTCAGGCGCGGTCACGCGGTCTTTTTGAAGAAGTATGGTAAGTATACCAAGTAGTCTGTCGAGTTTCATCTTTCATCACCAACATCAGTATAATACAAAATCATGACTACAGCATGTCGTGTTTGAAAGCTTTATGAAAGTAATATAAATAACCGGTCACTCAACTTATTGTTAAGTGCTTATTTCATATAAATTTGAGTTTGTCTGTTAATTCGCGGATAGAACCACTTGAACATCTTTGTCCAAGCGAGTTCGTCTCTGACCATCTATATCAAGGCTATTTCAAGCATCTTCCAAATTAGACAAGGGGTTCAAAACCGTGTTTTCGGTTTTTCGTCTCTGATTTTCAGGTTTTCGGCAAAATACAAATTGGACATTGTGAGTTGCTTCGTTTATATAAAATTCTCGAAATCCCTCTGACATAAGGCTTTCGAGCAAGAAAAATGACCTTCCGTTTTGTCCAGTTCAATTAGAACTGTTCAAAACTGAAAGGTCATATCATCTGGTGCGGGCGACAGGACTTGAACCTGCACGTCTCTCGACACAAGATCCTAAATCTTGCGTGTCTGCCGTTCCACCACGCCCGCAAATCAGCGGCGGCAAAGCCTGTACGGCCTTGCCGCCGAAAAATATTTTATCACGCGGCCATCCGCCCGTCAAGCCGGCGGGACGAGGCAGCCGGGGCCGCGGCCGATGAGGTCGGCACGGCCGGCCCTGACGAGGGCGGCCCGCACCTTCGCGTGGTTTTGCGGCCGGTAAAACTGCAGCAGCGCCCGCTGCATGTCCTTTTCCTCCTGGGACTTGGCGACGTAGACCGGCTTGCCGGTCTCGTCGAGCCCCGTGTAATACATGGCGGTCGAGATGGTGCCGGGCGTCGGGTAAAAGTCCTGCACCTGCTCGGGGCGAAGCCCGGTCCGCTTGAGGTAGAGGGCGAGCTCCACAGCCTCTTTCATGGTCGAGCCCGGGTGGGAGGACATGAGGTAGGGCACGATGTACTGCTCTTTTTTATACTCGCGGTTGAGCTTTGCGTAGAGGGCGCGAAAGTCGTCGAAGACTTTTTGGGGCGGCTTGCCCATGCGCAGCAGCACCGCGTCGCAGACGTGCTCCGGCGCCACTTTGAGCTGACCTGAGATGTGGTGGGCCACAAGCTCCCTCGCGAAGTCGTTTGAGCGGTCGAGCAGCATGTAGTCGTACCGCAGGCCCGAGCGGACAAAGACTTTTTTGACGCCGGGCAGCGCCCTGAGGTCCCGCAGGATGCCAAGATATTCCGTGTGGTCGACTTGAAGCGCCGGACACGGGGTCGGCGACAGGCACCGCCTGTCTGGGCAGACGCCCTCAGTCAGCTGCTTTTTACAGGCGGGCTGCCGGAAGTTGGCGGTGGGGCCGCCGACGTCGTGGATGTAGCCCTTGAAGCCGGGCCGCTTTGTCATGGCGGCCCCCTCCCGCACCACGCTGTCGTGGCTGCGGGAGGTGACGACGCGGCTCTGGTGCAGCGTCAGGGCGCAAAAAGAGCAGGCCCCGAAACAGCCGCGGCTCTGGATGATGGAAAATTCCACTTCCTCTATGGCCGGCACCCCCTTTGTGTAGGAGGGGTGGGGGGCGTAGCAGTAGGGCAGCTCATAGACCCGGTCAAACTCTGCCTGGGGCAGGGGCGGAGCCGGTGGGTTTTGCTTGATGAAAACGGTGCCGTACTGCTGATAGAGGGGACGGCCCCGCAGGGCGTCCTGCTCTCTATACTGGGTGACGGTGGCCGACATATAGGCCTTCTTGTTTTGCCGGACCGTATCGAAGTCCGGCAGCAGAATGCCGTCCCCCGCCGGATAGGGCACCCTAACGACGGTGCCGCGGATGTCGTCCATCGGTTTTCCGGCCGCAAGCCGGGCCGCGACCTCAAGGATGGGGGTCTCCCCCATGCCGTAGACCAGAATGTCGGCGCCGCTGTCGAGCAAAACGGAGCGGCGCACCGCGTCGTTCCAGTAGTCGTAGTGGGCAAACCGGCGCAGCGAGGCCTCGATGCCGCCGATGACGACAGGCACCCCCGGGGCGGCCGCCCGGATGGCGTTTGAATAGACGATGACCGCCCGGTCGGGCCGGCGGCCGGGAGCGCCGCCCTCGGTGTAGGCGTCCTCCGAGCGGCGGCGGCGGGCGGCGGTGTAGTGGTTGACCATGGAGTCGATGTTGCCCGAGTTGACCAGAAAGGCGTAGCGGGGCAACCCCAGCGCCAGAAAGGCCTCGGGACGCCGCCAGTCGGGCTGCGAAAGGATGCCGACCGTGTAGCCGTCCGCCTCGAGCACCCGCGCGATGATGGCGGTGCCGAAGCTCGGGTGGTCGACATAGGCGTCGCCCGTGACAAAGACAAAGTCCAGCCGGTCGATTCCTCTGGCCTGCATGTCCGCTTTTGAGATGGGGAGAAATTCCGGCAAGGGACCCCCTCCTTTCAAGTGCTCCGTGTAGTATACCACACAGGGCGGCTTTTCTGGGCAATCGGGCCGGCGGTGTCCCGCCGGCCCGATTGTCATTTGTGTTTTTTAGCTCACCTGAATATAGGGGCCCGCCTGTTCGGCCTCGGCCGCCGTCGTCACGCAGTAGAGGTAGTAGACCGCCTCATCCGCCCCGAGGTTCGGCGTGACCGTAAACTGTGCCGCCTTGAGGTCGGTCGCCTTGACGATGGCGTCCCGCAGCTTGGTCAGGGCGGCGGTCGTGGAGTCCTTTGCCACCACCGTGAGCTTGGTGTCCTCCCCGTCGAGCTCGGCCGCGATGTCGACCGCGAGGGCGGCCTCCGTGTGGGCGCCGATGGCGTAGAGGGTGTGCCGGCCATCCGACAGCGTGAGCGTGTTGAATGCGATGCCGCAGCTCTCGAGCTTGCGCTCCACCTCGGCGGGGTCGGCGACCGTGATCTGGCAGGGCATGGCGAGAATTCCGTCGGTGTCCTTGACGATTTTGGCGTTTTGCGGCGCGTCAAAGGCGGCTGCGATTTTGCGCAGGTCGGCGAGATGCTCAACCGAGCCCGAAAGGTAGACCGTGCGCTCGTCGGCAAAGCCGTAGACGGCGCCCTGCTCGACGCCGAACTTTTCAAGCAGCCGCAGATACTGCCGGCCGGTGATGTGGGTCAGGGTCAGCTCCTCGAGCTGCAGCGGCCCGCCGCCGAGATTGTCCGCGTCGTCGAGGCTGTCGGCGATCATGAGAAGCCTCGCCAGATTGCGGGGGGTGGCCACGAGCTCGGCCTCGCCGCCCTCCTCGGTGATGGAGGTGTATTCAATGCCCATCATGTCGGCAACCGTGCGCAGCTCCTCAGCCGTGATGGCTTCAAGTTCGCGGTGGGTGACGACGTCGGAATAGGGGAAAGTGCTGATGAGCAGGCTGCTCGGCCCCACTAAAATGACGTCGCCGTCCAGCAGATAAGTCATATCGCCAGCCGCCTCGAGCACCGCTTCAAGCGCTTTGAGCGGCGTGACCACCGAGGCCGCCGCCGTCACCTTGACCGGCTCACCAAAGTAGAGCACCTGCATATTTTTCACGACCCCGATGCGGGAGATGATGTCTCGGATGTCGACGTCGCGGTAGTTGATGGAGATGAGGTCTTCTCTTTCGGGGGTGATTTTTATGACGGCGTCCGACACAAAGGAGGTCGCGCCGGAAATTCCGGCGAGCGCCTCCCGCTCACCTTCGGGCGGGGTGTAGGCCCCCCGCTGAATGAAGAGCTGGCCGATGGGGGGCGGGATGACCGGGTATCCGCCGCTGTCGGCAGGCGTCTCGGGCTCCTCCGGCGGCGTCTCCTCGGGGGGCGTTTCAGGCTCCGGGGGCTCTTCCGGCTCCCCCGACTCGATTTTCAGCACCTGTCCGATTCTGAGGGTGGCATTCTCTGACAGCCCGTTGAGCTCAAGGAGCTTTGCGACCGTCGTGTTGTATTTTCTGGCGATTGTCCACAGCGAGTCCCCCGACTGCACCGTGTAGGTCTCGGCGGCAAGGCCGCCTAAAGGCAACAGCAGGAGCAGCAGCGCGCTTGCCAATATGAGCGCAATAATCCTTTTCATTGTCCGTCTCCCAAAAGGCTGAGCTTGTTGTTTTCAAGGGTCAGGGTGACACCTACGCCCTGCACGGTCAGGGTCACGCCGTTCTCCGCAATGCTGTCGACCTGATAGTCGCCGATGTAATCCCCTTCGACCAGGGTCGCCGTCACCCCGTCGATGGTGAAGGTGGCGTAGCTCTCCCCTTCGGGGCGCACCATCATGCCGTCGAGCTTGACGGTGACGGGGTCCTCCGGAATTTCCCGCACGCCGGCATACCGCTCCAAAAGTTCGGCCTCGCCGGTGCTGACGAGCAGGCTTGTCTCAATTTGCTCTTCCTTGGGCGCGCTGTGGCGGGCCCAGGCGATGCCCAGCACAACGAGGGCTAAAATCAGTATGAATAAAAATGTGCCAAAGGCGAACTTCGCCCTGGTCACCGGATGTTTCATGACCGTATAGACGTCCGAGCCCCGATGGCCGGCCGCCGGTTTGGTTTCGGTATTCATCGAACCCCCCCTTTTGTCCCTATATTTTATGTTGAAGGGCGGGAACTTGTCAACTAACAGAGTGTGAACATGCGCTGTTAATTTTTAAGCAGGTGTGCTATAATACCTCTGAGCCGGCGGACAGGCCCTTCCTTTGCGCTTTGTCCCCCGGCGACTACCCATTCGGAGGCTCTTATGGCATATGAACTAATTGACGACTCCACCCTCGCCGAATACGAGGCTTTTAACGCCGCCTGTCCCAAGGGGCACTTCTGCCAGAGCCACATTTGGGCCGGCGTCAAGTGCGAGTGGGACTGGCAGGCCATTGCCGTGCGCGGCGAAGACGGGAAAATTAAAGGCGGCGTGGCCCTGTTAATCCGCAAAATGCCCGGCACTTCGGTCTCCATGCTCTACGCCCCGAGAGGACCTGTCTGTGAGCCGCACGACGAGGGGACCATCACCGAACTCATCCGCGGGGCAAGAGAGGTCGCCGCCGCCCGCAGGGGCTACACCATCAAGCTCGACCCCGACATTGAGAGCGGCGACGCGGCGTTCATCGCCATCATGCAAAAACTCGGCTTTTCGCTCTCGGGCGAGGGCAAGAACTTTGAGGGCATTCAGCCCCGCTACGTCTTCCGGCTGGCACTTGGCGGGCGCACCGAGGAGGAGCTCATGGCCTCCTTCCACGAGAAGTGGCGCTACAACATACGGCTCGCCGCCCGCAAGGGGGTCACGGTCAAAGTCGCCCCCCGCGAGGAGCTGAAAGATTTCTACGACATCATGATTGAGACCGGCATGCGGGACCACTTTGTCACGCGGCCCTTGTCCTACTTCCAGCGCATGTACGACTCCATGGGCGAGCATCTGAGGCTCTACATGGCCTATTACGAGGGCAAGCCGGTCGCCGGCACCCTTGCCGTCCACTACGGCGACAAGGTCTGGTATCTCTACGGGGCCTCCGCCAACGAGCAGCGAAACCTCATGCCAAACTACCTGCTCCAGTGGGAGATGATCCGCTGGGCCGTGGCCGAGGGCTGCCGCATTTACGACTTTCGCGGCGTGTCGGGCGACCTGTCGGAGGACAACCCCCTCTACGGGCTCTACCGCTTTAAAAAGGGCTTTAACGGCGACTTCACCGAGTTTTGTGGCGAGTTTGAGCTGCTGCTGAGTCCCGGCGCCGCCCGGAGAATTGAATTCATGCGCAAGGTCTACAACCGGCTCATCACCCTGCGCTACCGGCTGAAAAACCGAGGTGCCAAATGAGGCGGCTCGTCGTCGACGGGGCGGCCTTTAGGCAAAATGTCGAGGCTGTCCTGGCCGAGATGGCGGGGGTCCCCGTCATCGGAGTCTGCAAGGGGAACGGCATGGGGGTCGGCACGCTGCCCTACGCAAAGGCGCTGCTTGAGGCGGGCGTTTCGAGCCTCGCCGTCGCCGCCGTCGAGGAGGGGGCGACCCTCAGAGAGGGCGGCGTCACCTGCCCCATTTTGATGCTCTCCTCCACCTCGCTCCCATCCGAAGTCGAGGCTCTTTTAAAACTTGACATCACCCCGACCGTCGGCAGCGCCGCGGCCGCGTCCGCCCTTGCCGGCACCGGCGCCGCCGTGCACATCAAAGTCGACACCGGCTTTGGCCGATACGGCTTTATGCCGGGCGAGGAGGAGACGGCGGCCCGCGCCGTCAGGGAGGCGGGGCTTGAAGCCGCCGGCATTTTCACCCACTTCTCCCGCTCTTTTACAAACACCCCCGACACGGCCCGGCAGCTTGAGGCTTTTCTCCGGTTTGCGGACAAGCTTGCCGCCCTCGGGGTCGACCCGCCCCTGCGCCACGCCGCAAACTCCTGCGGCGCCCTGCTCCACCCCGAGACGAGGCTATCAGCCGTGCGCATCGGCTCGGCCTTTGTCGGCCGGCTGCCGGCGCCCTCCCCCATCCCGCTCGCCAAAATCGGATGGCTTGAGGCCGACATCGCCGAGCTGCACAAACTGCCAAAAGGGCACAATGTGGGCTATACCAACGTCTGTTATACAGGGCGTCCCACCCGCACCGCGCTTGTGACGGCGGGGCTGGCCGACGGCATCGGCATCTCCCGCGGCAAAGACGCCTTTCGCGCCGTGGACAACGCCCGCTACATCTGGCACGCCGTAAAAGACGCCTTTCGCCCGCCTGTGGTGCGCTGCCTCATAAACGGAAAAACCGTCCCCACTTTAGGGCGTGTCGGGCTGACCGGCGTCGTCGCCGACGTGACCGACATCGACTGCGCGGTGGGGGACGTCGCCCGCTTTGAGGTCAATCCGCTCATGGTCGACAGCTCGGTTCCAAGGGTCTGGCGTTAGCCGCCCGCAGGCGGCCTTCGCGCAATTTCTACTTGCCATTTATATAAAATTGGTTTAGGATACTTATTAAGGAGGTGTTCAAAATGAAGCTGATCATGGCTATAATGAATTCCGACGACAGCTCGGCCGTTCAGGGCACTTTAATGCGCTCCGGATACAAGGTCACCACGATGCAGTCCACCGGCGTTTTCCTGATGAAGGGCAACACGACGCTGCTCATCGGAACCGAAGAGGACAAGGTCGAGGCCGCGCTCGCCATCATCAAGCAGGGCGGCCACAAGCGCACACAGGTCATCTCGTCTCTGCCCATGCACGGCACCGATGCCTTCGCCACCTTCCCGATTGAAGTGACGGTGGGCGGAGCCACGGTCTTTGTGCTTGACGTGGACCGGTTTGAAAAATACTGACTGTTGGGACATAGCGGGCGGTGAGGAGGCCCTCTCCCGGCTTTCGGACATGGCCGCCTCCGACCGTCCCCCGCATGCGCTGCTGATTGCCGGCCCTGCCGGTGTGGGCAAGCGCACCGCGGCCCTTGTCTTTGCCAAGGCCGTGATGTGCCCGCACCGTCAGGGCCATTTGGCCTGCGGAATCTGCCGGGTCTGCACCTCGTTTGACGCCGGCACAAACCCGGACCTGACCGTCGTCGACTGTGAGAAGAGCATCAAAGTCGAGGCGGTGCGGGAGCTGCGGGAGCTGGCCTACGCAAATCCCGTCTCGGCCGTGCGGCGGGTCTTTGTCATCATGGACGCCGACAAAATGACGCCGCAGGCCCAAAACGCGCTGTTAAAACTGTTTGAAGAGCCGCCGCCCCACCTCGTCATTGTGCTGACGGCGGTCAGCGCCGACGCCCTGCTGCCCACCGTCCGCTCGCGGGCGGCCGAAGTTCGCATGGGCCCCATGTCGGCAACCGAAATCACGGCCTTTTTGCGCCGGAAAAACCCAAAGGCCGACCCCGCCAAAATTGAGGCCGCGGCAAGGCTTTCGGGCGGTCTGGTCGGCAAGGCCGCGGCTCTCATGCGCAAGCGGAGCCAGCCGGAGGACATGGGCGCCGGCGCCGCCGCAAAGCTCTTTGCGGGCGACAAATACGGGCTGCTCTCTCTGGCAAGCAAAATGGCCGCCTCAAAAGAGGACTTTGCCGCCGCCTGCGACGGCATGGTGCGGGCAGGCGCCGTGGCCCTTGCTTCGGGGGATGCGCCTGCGGCGGGGGCCGGCGCACTCGTGCACATCACTGAGAAATATAGGCGCATAGCCGAGGGAAACGCGGCCCTGCCGCTGCTCTGCACGGCCATGCTGCTCGAAATATGGAGGGATACCTATGACAACGGTCTGCGGAGTCCGGTTTAAGCGGGTCGGAAAAGTCTATTATTTTGACCCCGGCGAGCTGAAGCTCGACGAGGGCGAATGTGTCATCGTCGAGACCTCACGGGGCATTGAGTTCGGAGAGGTCGCCGCCTCCAACCGGCAGGTGGAGGACGACAAGGTGGTCGCCCCGCTGCGCAAGGTCGTGCGGCGGGCCACGGTGGAGGACATCGCCCAAATGGACGACAACCGCCGCAAGGAGACGGAGGCCCGCACCGTCTGCGAGGAGAAAATCGCCGCCCACAAGCTCGACATGAAGCTGGTCGACGTGGAATACACCTTTGACCGCGGCAAGCTGCTCTTCTACTTCACGGCCGACGGCCGGGTCGACTTCCGGGAGCTCGTAAAGGATTTGGCCTCGGTCTTTCGCACCCGCATTGAGCTGCGGCAGATCGGCATTCGGGACGAGGCCAAAATGCTCGGGGGGCTCGGCATCTGCGGCAAGCCCTTCTGCTGCGCCACCTTTTTAGACGAGTTTCGCCCGGTCTCCATTAAAATGGCCAAGGAGCAGGGGCTGTCGCTCAACCCGACCAAAATCTCCGGCACCTGCGGGCGGCTCATGTGCTGCCTGAAATACGAGCAGGAGGCCTATGAGGACATGCTGGGCCTCATGCCCAAGGTCGGCGCGCGGGTCGAGACCCCGCAAGGGCCCGGCGTCGTGTCCGAAGTCGTCCTGCTTCGGGGCTGCGTCAAAGTGCAGTTCCCCGGCGACGAAGCGCCGGTGCAGTTTCCCTTGAAGGACATCAAGTTCGACAAATCGGATAAAAAAGAGTCGAAATAAATATGCGTCACGCGCTGCGGCCCTGCCGAACAGGGCCGCACAGACTGTCGAAAAACCTGCGGATTTTCCGCCAAGTAACGCCAAGTAATCAGTGCCCTTACCGCGCGAAGTGAATTCGCGCTCGCGGGCGGCATATGAT
>DATMZG010000128.1:0-51186 GCA_035560415.1 Candidatus Acidiferrum sp.
ATTTGGACAGGCCCCAAATGAGCGCATATCATTTACCAAAAATTATTTAGAAAATTTTCTAAATACCCTTTGACTTCTGCCCGCCGCCGTGCTATATTGGGTACGCCACGAAAAAGGAGTGAGAAAAATGGGCTTTCACGAGACGTTTAAGGCGCTGGCCGACCCTGCGCGGCGGGAGATTCTCATGATGCTGCGGGGGGGCCGGATGTCGGCCGGAGACATTGCGGCGAAATTCGATATGACGGGGGCGACGGTCTCCTATCACCTCTCGCAGCTCAAAAAGGCCGACCTCATCTACGAGACCAGAGAGAAGAACTTCATTTATTACGACCTGAACACCTCGGTGTTCGAACAGGTCATTTTATGGCTCACACAGTTTGGAGGAGAGAAAAATGAAGAATAAAACGATGTTATTGGCGACGACGGCCGCCTGCCTTGCGCCGATGGCGCTGGGGGCGCTGTACTATTCGCAGCTGCCGGAGCGCATGGCCATTCACTTCAATGCGGCCGGCGTCCCCGACAATTACGCCTCAAAGGCCTTTGTCTGCTTTGGCCTGCCGGCCCTCATGGCGCTTATGAATCTGGTCGTCCACCTGGTGGTGAACGCCGACCCCAAAAAGGCGGGCGGCGCGCCCGTCATGATTGCGATGGGCAAGTGGGCGATTCCCGTCATCTGTGTATTTTTAATGCCGGTCACGATTTTTTACGCCCTCGGACGGAACGTAAACGTGGGTACCATCGTCCCAATGTTCATAGGCCTGGTATTTATCGCAATCGGAAACTATCTTCCCAAATGCAGACAAAATTATACGGTCGGCATCAAACTGCCCTGGACCCTTGCGAGCGAGGAGAACTGGCGGCGCACCCACCGGTTTGGCGGCGTGACCTTTATTCTGGGCGGCGTCCTGATGCTGGCGGCGGGCTTCCTGCCCGACTATTTCACCGGCGTCATCGCCGCCGTGCTCGCGCTGACCGTGGCGGCCCCGGCCGTATATTCCTATTCGATGTACAAACGGGGAATATAGCAAGCTCTGGGTAGTTTTTTTCCGGCGGATGTGATATAATACCAGCGGCTATTGGCAAGACTGTCCGTATGGGAGGACTTACATGGACAAGGAAAGAAAGCCGCGTACGCGCAGCACAAAAACGCCGACCGCAAAACAGCGCCGAACGCGCCGCACAGTGCTGAGGGTGCTGGGAACCCTCGTGCTGATCGGGCTCATCACCGGCGCCATTCTGCTTGGAGCGTTCTATTATTACATCGTCAATTACCTCGACCCGCAGATGGACATCGACCTCGCGAGCTACAAGCTGGCCTACACCAGCGTCGTCTACTACACTGACGCGCAAGGGGCCGACCATGAGCTGGAGCGCCTCTACGACACCGAAAACCGCGAGTGGGTAAGCCTTTCCCAGATCCCCAAACATATGCAGGACGCCGCGGTCGCCATTGAGGACGAGCGTTTTTGGAAGCACAACGGCGTCGACTGGAAGCGCACGATGGCGGCGGTTTTAAACCTCTTCACCGGCGGCTCGGAGCGGTTTGGCGCCTCGACCATCTCGCAGCAGGTCGTCAAGAACATCACCGGGGACGACGAGTATTCGATGATGCGCAAAATCGAGGAGATTTTGCGCGCCTTAAACCTCAATAAGAAGTATTCAAGGGATGAAATTCTCGAATTTTATCTCAACACCGCCTTCTTCTCACAGAACACCAACGGCGTGGAGACGGCGGCCAAGACCTATTTCGGCAAGGACGTCAGCGAATTGTCGCTGGCCGAATCGGCCTCCATCATCGGCATCACGAAGTACCCGGGGCTGTACGACCCCTTTATCAACCCCGAAAAAAACAAGGAGCGGCAGGAGACCATCCTGTGGAAAATGCTGGAGCTCGGCATGATTTCGCAGGAGGAGTATGACGCCGCCAAGGCCGAAGAACTCATCTTCCAGAAGGAGCAGCATCAGCAGGAGACCGCCAAGGTCCAGAGCTGGTTTGTCGACCAGGTCATTTCTGACGTGGTGAAAGACTTGCAAGAGCAAAAGGGTTACACGAAAAGCTATGCTCAAAACCTGCTCTACAAGGGCGGCCTGAAAATTTACGCCACGGTCGACATCGACATTCAGAACATCATGGACGAGGTCTTTGAGGACATGTCAAGCTTCCCGACCCTCAAGGGGGAAGTCCAGCCCGAGGCCTCCATGGTCGTGCTCGACCCTTACACCGGCGCCATCAAGGGGCTGACGGGGGGGCGCGGCAAAAAGACCGGCGCGCTGCTGCTCAACATGGCGACCCAGACGACGCGGCAGCCCGGCTCCACCATCAAGCCGCTTGCGGTCTACGCACCGGCCCTTGAATACGGCATCATCACGCAGGGCAGCGTCTTTGACGACACGCCCGTGGACATTGCGACAAGGTATCCCCGCAATTACGACAGCAGCTACGCGCCCTACACCGGCCTCATCACGGTCAAGCAGGCGGTCTACCGCTCGGTCAACACCGTCGCGCTGCGGGTATTGGATGAGCTCGGCGTGCAGCGCAGCTTTGATTTCATCACGAAAAATCTCGGCGTCTCGACCCTCATTTCAAGAGAGGTCATAAACGGCCAGGTCAAGACCGACATCGCCCGCGCCCCGCTCTCAATGGGCGCCCCGACCTACGGCATCACCAACCTTGAGCTTGCGGCGGCTTTCTCGACATTTGCCAACAAGGGCGTCTACAACAAGCCCTACGCCTACACAAAAGTGCTGGACAGCGACGACAAAGTGCTGCTCGAGCACGTCAGTGACCCCAAAATCGCCATGAGCGAGCAGACGGCCTTCCTCATCAACGACCTGCTTCAGGGCGTCGCCAAGTACGGCACCGGCACTCCGGCGCAGCTCGGGAGCATGCCGCTGGCCGCCAAGACCGGCACGACCTCCGACGACAAGGACCGGTGGTTCGTCGGCTACACCCCCTACTATGTCGGCACGGTCTGGTTTGGCTACAAGCAGCCCGAGACCATCCGGTACTCCGGCACAAACCCGGCGCTTCAGGGCTGGAAAAAAGTCATGAGCCGCATTCACGAGGACCTGCCGGTCCGCAACTTCTTCACGACCTCCGGCGTCGTGCAGGCCCAATATTGTATGGACAGCGGAATGGCCCCGACCGACGCCTGCCGCATAGACGCGCGTGGCAACCGCATTGACACGGCCTGGTTCAAAAAAGGCACTGAGCCCACCGCCCCCTGCGATGTGCATGTGATGGTGCGGCTCTGCTCCGACAGCAACATGATCGCCTCCCCCTACTGCCCGCCCGAGAACACCAAGCTCGTCGGCATGCTGAATTTCAGGCGGGAGTTCCCCTATGAAATCAGCGTCACCGACGCGCAGTACACCTATCTGCCCCTGCCGGTCGGGTATGTCCTGCCGGCCGACAGCAGCGTGCCGGTCTACCAGAACCTGCTCACGTCGGGCACCAACCCCGGCACCTCGCCTGGCGTCAACGACCCCATGAACCAGCTCTGCGTCGTCCACTACGGCTACACGGCCCCGCAGCCCGGCGACGACGACTATGTCGAGGGGACCGAGCCGCCCGAAGAGCCGATAGACCCGGGCGACAATGAGCCCGAGAACCCCGACCTTGAGGAGCCGGAGGAGCCGGAAGAGCCGGACACCGAGGACCCGGACGACTGGTGGGATTGGACAAAACCACCGCCGGGCGTATAAGTTCACTCTACAAAAATAAGCGGCAGGGGGACTTCCCCTGCCGCTTTTCCTTCTCTGCCAAAATCAGCGCCCGGATGATTTCTCCTGCGACACTTTCGCCTGATACAGCTTCATGAGCTCGGCCACGCACGCGCTTTCGGTCATGTCCTTGACCGAGAAACCGTATGCCTCCATGACAGCGCGGTCGTTGTTCTGGTGCGCGGTCAGCAGTTCGGGGTAGAGCCACATTGTTTCGCCGTACAAGTCGGCGAGGGAGCAGTCGGAATATTTCGCCCGTGCGTCAAGAATGGCCTGCGCGGTGCGCTCAATTTTCGCCTTCTGTGCGTCAGTCGGCTCCGGCCACGGGAAGTTGTTGTAGACAATATCGTTTGAATAGCGATAATCGCTTTTAATACGTCCACATACCGCTCTAACCCATGCCATATGAACATTCGAAATTAGTACGCCAAAATGATAGGTAGACGCACTGGAAATTGTTGAATTAGCGTCTGTTGTGATAATGTTTTCGTCCAAAAATCCAAAGGGTATATATCTGCGCTTTTCTGATGAATGCCTTGGTACAAGAATATACTTTGTTGTCGGCTGCCTAATCTCCATGAACCGCGTGGGACAGTCAGCGAATCTTCGCGTCGCTTCTTTCGTGCTGTTCAATCTAAATTTCCTGCATTGTTCTACACGTTTTAGAACTTCGGGCATTTGCCGAATAGTAGCCGGCGACACATCTATCAACCATAAGCAATAACGTTTTTTATTGTTGATATATTCAGTTGCCCCTACAAGCGGCTTGATATACTGTGCAGCTTGAGGCTCCTTTTCAACAAAATCATCAAATTCTGTTTCTTCAATAATTAAGTTTCCGCCGTCAACTGGTATATTGCCCTTTTGCATTTCCGGCACGGAGCACAACGGTTTTGATCGGCTATCTATATATACAACGGGAGCTTTTAATAAATATGGATTTAGGTCATCGTCCGTCTGTATTAAACTGAACCCAACAATCACGCAATGAACCGCGGCTTGATTTTTTGCCTCATTGCTCCATTTGAAGGTCTGTACGCCGAAATTGATATGAATGCCGTATTGCTCAAATAACGGTTTCCATATTGCCGCAACCTGCTCGCCTTGCGTAATGCTGTTTGTGGAGACAAACGCGCATTTGATGTTCGTGCCTTGAATGTACTTTGCCGCGACAAAGTACCACGCCGCGACATAGTCGACTTTTCCAAGTCCGCAGACTTGCAGAATATCGTCTTTTTGCGCCGGGCTCTGATTTGAATACCCCACAAACGGCGGGTTGCCCATGATATACTTCAGCTTGTGCTTCAGCACGACACTCTCCCAGTCGAGCCGCAATGCGTTGCCCTCCGCAATGTTCGCGTAGGACTTTAAGGGCAGAAAATCAAGCGTCATGAGCACAATGTCCTCGGTCGCCTTCATCATCTGGCTTTCGGCAATCCACAGAGCGGTTTTTGCGACGGTCACGGCGAAGTCGTTGATTTCAATGCCGTAAAACTGGCTGATGGTCACTTTGATGGGGTTGTGCGTCCAGCCCATGACGACCTGCCCGTTTTGAAGCTCGGCAATGACTGTGTTTTCAAGCCGGCGCAGACAGAGATAGGTCTCGGTCAAAAAGTTACCGGAGCCGCAGGCCGGGTCCAAAAACGTCAGGGACGCGAGTTTATCCTGAAACTCTTTCAGCCGCTTTTCTTTGGTTTTGCTGACGGGGATTTCGCAAATTTCGGTCAGTTCCTTTTCCAGGTCACTGAGAAACAAGGGACCTATGACCTTGTGGATATTCTCAATCGACGTGTAGTGCATGCCGCCCGACCGCCTTGTCTCGGGGTTTAGGGTGCTTTCAAACACCGCGCCGAAAATGGTCGGGCTGATTTCGGACCAGTTGAAGTCCGCGCTCGCCTTGTTTAAGAGCAGGTCGCGCATTTCATCCGTAAAGGGCGGCACTTCAATTTTCTCGCCGTCAAACAGGCCGCCGTTGACATACGGGAACTGCGCAAGCTCTTTCTCAAGGAATTTACCGCGCGCCTCCGGCAATATGTTCAGCGTTTCGAACAGCTCAATGAGGGCTTTTCGCGTGTGGTGGGTGTCAAACGAAGCCAAATAGTCGTGGAACATACCGTGCCTGCCGAATATGCCCGCGTCCTCCGCGTAGAGGCAGAAGACGAGCCGGACGCACAGCACGTTGAGACTTTTGAGCTCTTCTTCAGTCGGCTTTTCGCCGTACTGCTTCAAAAAAGCGTCGTAGAGGATGCCGACGATCTCGCCCGCTTGTATGGATATGTCCATTTCGCGCTGTAAATGCACGTTGCCGGTGTCGGTCAGAAACGACAGCCGAAAATATTCCTTAGGCAGGTTTTCGAGCAGGATTTCTGCGGGTTCGCCGCCGGGGCGCTCCATATCGTAGACATAAAAAGAACTGAAATTGCAGGTGACGACCCAGCGCGGGTGCTGGGATACGGGCAGCTCGGTGATGTACCGTTTCGCTTGCTCGAAAGGCGTGAGCAGGAGTCCGTCCGACTGTCTAATCGGCTTTTTCATGTCTTTGCCGAGGCCCTTTTGCTCAATGAGCACGCGGGTCGACGGAATATAGCCGTCAATAAAACTCGTGTTGTCGAGGTGTACCTGCGACTCAAAAAAGATGAATTCCTCCGGATGCTCAACCCCATAGACGTCGCGCAGCAGAGAAAGCCAAAACGGTTGACTTTCACCCTTTTCGTATCCTTTGTCCTTCCAGTGCGCGGCAAAGTGTTTGGCCGCTTCCCGTTGTTTCGCGTCTGTCATACCTAACGTCTCCCATACGGCATAATCGCTTATAGCCCAAATTATAGCACAAAACGGTGGGAATTTACAGTCAAGTGCAAAGCATAAGAAAACCGCCTCCCGCGTGGCGCGGGAGGCGGTTCATCTCATGAATGTTATTCGCCGAGCTTGTGAATGATTTTGCGCGGGCACTTTTCAATGCAGATGCCGCACTTGATGCACTTGTCCGGGTCGATGTGGGCGAGGTTGTCGGCCATCGTGATGGCCTCGACCGGGCAGTTCTTGGCGCAGATGCCGCAGCCGATGCAGCCGACTTTGCAGATGTCGCGCACGACGGGGCCCTTGTCCTCCGAGGAGCAGATGACGTTGACGACGCCCGAGACCGGCTTTAGCGAAATGATGTGCTTGGGGCAGGCCCTGACGCATGCGGCGCAGGCGGTGCACTTCTCGCGGTCGACGACGGCGGTGCCGTCGATGACGTGGATGGCGTCAAACTGGCAGGCTTTGACGCAAGAGCCAAGTCCGATGCAGGAGTAAATGCAGCTCTTGTCGCCGCCGCCTAAGGTCATGACGGCGTTGCAGTCAGCAAGGCCCGCGTACTCGTATTTCTTTTCGGTGTTCTGGCAGGTGCCGTCGCAGTGGACGACGGCCACCTGGGGCTCTGCCATGTCGCAGGCGACCCCCATGATCTCGGAGACTTTTGCTGCGACCGGTGCGCCGCCGACCGGGCAGCGGTTGCAGGCGGCGCCGTGCAGCACGACGTTGGTGGCGTAGTCGGCGCAGCCGGCAAAGCCGCACCCGCCGCAGTTGGCGCCCGGAAGCACGGCGACGATGGACGGAATGCGCTCGTCGGTCTCGACGGCAAAGACTCTGGAGGCGACGCCGAGGATGATGGCAAAGACGACGCTCATGCCGGCAAGGGAAGCGACGCCGATGAGAATTCTGGTGTAATCCATTTTTAATACCCCCTTAGAACGGCAGCTTGAGTCCCGCAAACCCCGAGAAGGCGAGGGACAGCAGCGAAGCGGTCACAAGGGCGAATGGGAAGCCCTGGAAGGCTTTCGGGAAATTGTTGCCGGCGGTGCGCTCCCGCAGTCCCGAGAACAGGACGATGGCAAGCGTCCAGCCGACGGCCGAAAAGCTGCCGAACACGACCGACTCAATGAAGTTGTAGTCTTCCTGAATGTTGAGCAGCGCGGCGCCGAGCACGGCGCAGTTGGTCGTGATGAGCGGAAGATAAATTCCGAGCGCCTGATAGAGGGCGGGCACCATCTTCTTGAGCACCATTTCAACGAACTGCACAAGCGTTGCGATGACGAGAATAAAGGCGACGGTCTGCATGAATTCAAGGTTGAAGCGCACGAGAATGAACCGGTTGACGGCGTAGGTCAGGGCGGAGGACAGCGTCATCGTGAAAATGACGGCCAGTCCCATGCCGATGGCGGTTTCAGTCTTTTTGGAGACCCCGAAGAAGGGGCAGCACCCTAAAAAGCGGGAGAAAATATAGTTTTCAATCAGAACCGCGTTGATTGCGATGACAAACAGTGCACCCATTACGCAGCCTCCTTCTTTTTGCCCTTGCGGCCCAGCAGGAACTGGACAAGGGCGATCAGGCATCCGAGGCTCAAAAATCCGCCGGGAGCCGTGATCAGCATGGCGGCCGGCTTAAAGCCCGGAATGAGGGTCATGCCGTACCAGGTGCCGCTTCCGAGCACTTCGCGAATGGTTCCGAGAATGAGCAGCGCGAAGGTGAAGCCGAGCCCCATGCCCAGCCCGTCAATGGCCGAGCGCCACACGCTGTTCTTGTTGGCGAAAGCCTCGGCGCGGGCCAGAATGATGCAGTTGACGACGATGAGCGGAATGAAGACGCCCAAGGATTTGGAGAGGGCCGGCACAAAGGCCTGGAGCAGCAAATCGACACAGGTGACAAATCCCGCGACTACGACGATGTAGCACGCGATGCGCACTTTTTCGGGAATGATTTTGCGCAGCATGGAGATGGCGATGTTGCTGCAAATGAGCACGGCGGTGGCGGCAATTCCCATGCCGAGGCCGTTTTTGACCGAGGTCGAGGTGGCGAGGGTCGGGCACATGCCGAGCAGCTGGACGAGCACGGGGTTTTGCGAGACAAGTCCGTCCGCGAGTTGGGCGAATACGCCTTGTTTTTCACTCATAGTTAGTCACGCCCTTTCTCAAGACCCCGCCGTAAGCTCGGGAGCTACGGCGGCGGCGTCTTTTACGCCGTTTAAGACGGCGGTCGAGCTGATGGTTGCGCCGGACAGCGTGTCGACCTCCTCAAACGAGGACTTGCCGATGAACTGTCCCCAGAAGTTCTCTTCGGTCACGCGGGTTCCGACGCCCGAAGTCTCGGAGAGCGACAGAATCTTGAATCCGGAGACGGCGCTGCTCTCGTCAAATCCGACAGCCATTTCAATGGGGCCGCCAAAGCCCGTGGGGGCCACGAGGACGATTCGGCCGAGCTCGGCGCCGGAGGCGTCGTAGACGAGATATCCAGCCGTCGCGGCGCTGCCTTCGGGCAGGGCGGCCTCCTCAAAGCGCTCGGCGTCCGGGAAGAAGCTCGAAAACGCCGCGGTCTGTTCGGCCATTTTGAGCTCGGCGATTTTAGGCTCGGTGATCTCGTTGACATAGCCTAAGAGCGCTGCCGTCACGAGAGAAATCATGCCGAGCACGAGAACGAGCATGGGGGTGCTTTCTTTGTTTTTCATGCTTTGACCTCCCCTCCGAAGCGCGCCGGCCTCGTGGCTTTGTCAATAAACCACACCAGCACGTTCATGATGAGAATGGAATAGGAGACGCCTTCGGCAAAACTGCCGTACTTGCGGATGAACATGGTGATGAGTCCGCAGCCGACGCCGTATAAGAGACGGCCGCGGTCGGTCAGGGGGGAGGTGACATAGTCGGTCGCCATGAAGAAAGCGCCGATCATGAGGCCGCCGCCGAACACGTTGTAAAACAGGCTCATGGTGCTGTCAAGTCCGCCGGGCGCGAGGTAGGCGATGACGGCGACCGTCAGGATATAGCCCACCGGGGTCTCCCACGAGATGACCTTGCGAAACATCATGTAGAGGCCGCCCGCCAGGAGCAGCAGCGCCGAGGTCTCGCCAAGGCAGCCGGGGCGGGCCCCAAGCAGCTGATTTGCCATGTTGGCGGTGCGGTTTAAGGTCTGGGGCAGCGCGCCCGACTTGAGGGCGGAGAGCGGCGTCGCCGTCGTGACGGCGTCGGCCGAAATCCACACGGCGGGATTTAGCACCGGCTTGACCCATCCGGTCATCTCGGTCGCCCAGGAGGCGGCTAAGAAGACGCGGGCGGCTAAAGCCGGGTTCATGACGTTCTGGCCGATTCCGCCAAACAGCATCTTGACGATGACGATGGCAAAGAAGGCGCCGACCACCGGCATCCAGAGCGGAGCCGTGACCGGCATGTTGAAGGCCAGCAGGATGCCTGTCACAACGGCCGAAAAGTCGCCCGTCGTGAGCTCCCATTTCATAAAGCGGCAATACGCGTATTCGAAAATGACACATGCCGCGACGCAGATGGCCGTCAGCACAAGTGAGCGGAATCCGAACAGGTAAATGCTGCCGATGAGGGCCGGCATGAGGGCGATGACGACGTTCCGCATCAGCGAGCGGGTAGTCTCCTTCCCCAGCACATGGGGGGAGGATGTCACATGGAGTGTGTTCATAAACTGGTGTTTCCCCCCTTACTTTTTAGCGGCTGCGGCGTTGCGGCGGGCTTCGCCGAGCTTGGCCTTATACAGCCTGAACTTCTGGGTCAGCGGCAGGCGGGCCGGGCAGACATAGGTGCAGGCGCCGCACTCAATGCAGTTGTCAATGCCGAGCTTGTCGAGCTCCTCGAGGTTGTCCTGGTCGCTGTACATGTTGAGATAGCAGGGCAGCAGCCTTGTGGGGCAGGTGCGCAGGCACTTGCCGCAGCGGATGCAGTTGGTGGCCGGCGGCAGCACGGCCTCCTCTTTGGACAGCACGAGAATGCCCGAAGTCGTCTTGATGATGGGGGCCTCGGTCGTGTACTGGGCCTGTCCCATCATGGGTCCGCCCATGATGACCTTGCCGGCCTCTTCCGAGAGCCCCGAGCAGTAGTCAATGGCGTGCTGGAAAGGCGTGCCGATGCGGCAGAGCAGCACTTTGGGCTCCACTACAATTTTGCCGGTGACCGTGACGACGCGCTCATACGAGGGCGTGCCGTATTTCCAGGCGCGGTAGAGTGCGCCGCAGGAGTCGACGTTGGTGACCACAGCGCCCACGTCGATGGGCAGTTTTCCGGTCGGCACTTCGCGGCCCATGGCGACCTGAATGATCTGCTTCTCGGAGCCCTGCGGGTATTTGGTCTCAAAGACCTTGATGTCGATGTCTGAAGCCCCGCCGATATAGGCTTTGAGGGCCTCCACTGCGTCCGGCTTGTTGTCCTCGACGCAGATGGTCGCCTTTGGCAGCCCCAGGGCCCGCATGATCATGCGGGCGCCTTCGACGACCTGCTCGGGGCGGAGGGCCATGATGCGGTGGTCGGAGGAGAGATAGGGCTCGCACTCGGCGCCGTTGATGAGCAGCGCCTCGGCCTTGCCGCATTTAATCGAGGAGGAGATTTTGAAGTGAAGGGGAAAGCCGGCGCCGCCCATGCCGACAATGCCGGCCTCACGGGCGATGGCGACGACCTCGTCCGCAGTCAGCTCGGTGACGGGTTTATCATACGGCTTGACGGCGGGGTCCGGGGTGTCCTTGCCGTCGTTTTCAATGATGATGCAGGTGGTTTTTGTGCCGCACGGGTGCGCGTAAGGCTCAATCGCCTTGACCGTGCCCGAGACCGAAGAGTGAATCGGTGCCGATATGGCGGCCGTGGAATCGGCGATTTTCGTGCCGACGAAAACGGCGTCGCCGACTGCGACGGTGGGCTGCGCCGGAGCACCTTTATGTTGAGAGAGCGGAATATACAGGGTTTCCGGCGGAGGGAGGGCCTCAATCATCTTTGAGCTGGTTAAGCCCTTCTGATAATCGGGGTGGATTCCCCCCTTAAATGTTTCAGCCATTAAAATAGCTCCTTTCCAAAAAAACGCTGCATATATAATATATCACGTGTGACAAAATTGCAATGAAAAATGTCTTAGCGGACAAAAATAATTACAAACTTTTGAAGGTATTTTGTGGGAAATAGCTGAAAACCTGTGTGAAAAAAATGACGTAATAATTCAGTGACAAAGATGGAGTTTTTATGGTATACTAAACAGTAAGGAGGCGAGAAGTCGTGAAAAGAAAGAGAATCGACCTCGGCGGCTGTAAGCTCATTCTGAGAAACGGGAAAGCGCCGCGGATAAAAGTGCCGAAATCCAAACAGCGGGAGATCATCCGCATGATGGACGGCGGCCTCGTGCTTGCCGATAAGGGAATCCGGCTCGCCGGCCGGCAGATGAAGCGGATTGCCGGGGAGATGCCGTCCTTTGGCCGCGCCCTGAAGAAAAACGGCAGAAAACTTGCCCGCCGGGTCGGGAAGAGGATGAAGTAAAGGCATGAGAGCGGCAATTCTCGGCGCCATGAAAGAGGAGGTCGCAAGCCTCGTCTTGGCCATGGCGGTCGATGAAGTCAAAGAAAAGGCCGGTAAAACGGTCTATTTGGGGAGCCTTCGGGGCTGTCCCGTCGCCGTCGTGCAGTGCGGCGTCGGCAAAGTGGCGGCGGCAGGCGTCGCACAGCTGGTCATCAGCGAATTTGGGGCCACTCACGTCTTCAACACGGGGCTTGCGGGCGGCCTGAAAAAGGGGATTAAGGTCGGCGACGTCGTGCTCTCTACGGAAACCGAGTATTTCGACGTCACGCCGGCCTCAGTCCTAAAAAACAACTTTCCGGCCGGGGGCCGGTACATAGCGGACAAGCATTTGCTTGCCCTCGCCCAAAAGGCAGTCGCTTCACTCGGGCTCTCGGGCATCACGCATGAGGGCCTTGTGACGACGGGGGACGCCTTCATCACTGAGAGCGCGGAAAAAGCCAAACTGCTTCAAAAGACAACGGGGGTCTGCAACGACATGGAGGGCGGGGCCATTGCCCAAATCTGTCACGGCAACGGCGTGCCCTTCCTTATTGTGCGCATTATTTCCGACCTTGCCGACGATACGGCAAAGGACACATACTACGACTTCAAGGCAAAGGCGCCAAAGCTCTGCAACGACGTCATCTGTGAACTCGTGGCATATCTCGGTCAGGAGGTTTAAGAAAAGCGTCATGTCCACTTTAAAAGTACGGGCGTATCTTGAGAGCGCCGGGCTCGGCGACCGAATCCGGGAGTTCGACGAGGGCGCGACGGCGACGGTCGAGCTGGCGGCGCAGGCCCACGGCTGCGAGACCGGGCGCATTGCCAAAACCATGTCCATGATGACCAAAGACGGCCCCATTGTCGTCGTCGTCATGGGGGACGCGCGGCTCGACAACCGCAAATTCAAGGACACTTTCGGCGAAAAGCCCCGTTTTTTAAAAGGCGAGGAAGTCGAGCAGTACACAGGGCACCCCATCGGCGGCGTCTGCCCCTTTGCGCTTGAAGAGGGGTGCCGTGTCTATCTCGACGCCAGCTTAAAGGAGTTTGAATACGTCTACCCGGCGGCCGGAGCCCCGAGCAACTCGGTGCATATCTCAATTGAGGAGCTCGAGAGAGTGACGGGCGGCAGCTGGGTCGACGTCACAAAATACTGGGAGCCGCAGGCGTGAGCGCCATAAAAAGCGCCCTTGTGGTCGTCGACTACCAGAAGGACTTTGTCGACGGCGCTCTGGGATTTGCAGGCGCCGAGCTCCTTGACGAAAAAATTGCCGCCCGCATCGACAGTGAGCCGGGCGTTGTGATTTTCACCTACGACACCCACGGCGGGGACTATATGGGGACAGCCGAGGGCAAGAAGCTGCCGGTGCCCCACTGTCTAAAGGATACCCCCGGCTGGGCCTTTTACGGGCGGACGGGCCAAAAAAAGCCGGGCAGGGCCTTTGAAAAGCCGACGTTTGGCTCACTCGAGCTTGCGAATTATCTGCGGGCGCAAAAGTTCGACCGCGTGGAGCTCTGCGGCCTCGTCTCCCACATCTGCGTCGTCTCAAACGCGGTTTTGGCCAAGGCGGCGCTGCCCCAAGCCGAGATTGTGGTCGACGCGCGGCTCACGGACGGGTATGACAAGGTGCTGCACGAGGCGGCGCTTGACATCCTCCAAAACCTGCACATCACTGTGACAAACAGAGCGTAAACGAAGAAAGCACTGATTAAAAGACCTCCGGACTTGCCGTCCGGAGGTCTTTTTACGAATAAATTGCGCTTGCATGAACGTTTCATTACACCGGGATTACGGATAAACCCGCACCGCCTCGCCCGAGGAGGCGCTGATGCGGTAGACCTCGTACCCCGGAATCAGCCCGTGGGAGACCGGCCAGGCGACATAGAGCGTCTCCGATGTGATGCTCTGCAGGTGGGGGAGTTCAAGCGAGTTGCCGTAGCTGGGCGGCGCCTGGCACAGCGCGCGCAGTGCCCGGTTGGCGATGTTGAACTCATACACCTCGTCGCCTCCGAGCAAATAGGCCCGCATGCCGCGCCCGCCCAGCAGCACCGCGTCCTGCAAGAGCGGCGCAAACCCGTCCTCAGTGAGTAACCCCATGGGGCCGGGGGAGCCGGACGAGGCGAACACGTTGTTCCAGGTCGTGACAAAGAGCCCGTCTTCTGCCGCTGCGACAAATGCCGGCTGGCCGCAGCTCTCGGGCAGCTCGCAGATATACTGCTTCTCCTCGGCCCCGGCGGCGAGCCGCTGAATGCTCGTGTGGTAGCTGCCCTCTTCGAGGCGGCGCGCGGCAATCCAGGTGTACTCGTCGTCCTCGTAGAACACCCGCTCCTCGACCCAGCCCTCGAGCATGGCCGAGTAGACGTCCTCGCGGGTCTCGGGCGTGTACCGCCAGGGGCCCTCCGGGGGCTGCGGCTCCTCGGACGGGCCGCCCGAGAAGGGGGAGGCGTACCAGAGCTCGTCCCGCTGCCGCACGGCGCAAATCTGCTGGGTGCCGGTGTCGCCGACCCCGATAAAGACCGTGACCGTGAGCTCTCCGCCCATGACCCACCCCTGCTCGTTTGGTTCGCCCCAGGCTGCGGCGCCCTTCTGGGGCTTGACGTCGCAGTCGAGCTTTAAGATAAAATAGACGCCCCCCTGCTCTTCGACCGCGATGGCGTTGAGGCGGTAATCGGTGATTCCGATGGCGCCGCCGGCGTTGAAGAGCCGGCTGAGCAAAACGGCCGGATAGGAGAGCACCGTCCCGTCGACGCCGGAGCTCTCCGACACCGTGAGCACGGGGGCGATGGCGTAGGCCGGCGTCGGATAGCCGGAGGGGGAGAGGGATTTGCCGTAGAGCTGCACGGTGGCAAGCGTAAAGAGCGGGGCCTCGCCGAAAATGCGGTCGGCAACCTGGCGGGGCAGGGCGTATGCCGAGCCCGTCGCAATGTCGGCCACGCGGCACTGTTCGCCCTGCCGCTGGAGCAGCACGAGGGTCGCCCCGTTTAAGGCGGCCTGCTCAGCGTCCGACAGCACCGGAACGGTGGAGGAGGGCAGCGACATCAAAAGCTCGTAGTCGGTTCCGCTTCGGCCGTACCAGCCCGGCCGGTCGCCGAAGGGGGCGGGAAAGAGCGCGTCATAGGCAAAGGGCACCAGCACTTCGCCGTCATACGACAGCGCGCCCCACAGCCCGCCGCTGCGGGCGACAAGCCCGCCGTCGCCGTATTCGAGCACGAGGTCGGGCAGGGTGCCTTCGAGCACGCCCTGCTCACTACCGTTGGGGTAGACAAAGCGCCCGACGTTCATGTAGCCGCCGACGCTGTCGAGCTCGCAGGGGTAGACCGTCTCCCCACTCGTCCGGCCAAGCCCGTATTTGCCGTTTTGGGCGTGAAAGAGCAGGAGTCCCGAGGATGGAAGCCCCCTGATGTCGAGGTATTCTGGGGCGAAGAGCTCCCGGCCTGACAGGGAGAGCAGGCCCACAAGGCCTGACGGGAGCTGCTGGCGGTAGCATCCGCCCTCGTCCCGGAGCTTCCCCTCGACCGGGCCGAAGAGGACGCTGCCGTCCCGCGCGCAGACGAGGGTGAAGCCGTCTTTTTCCACGGGGAAGAAGTCCCGCAGGTAAGTCCTGTCGTACTGCGCGTCGCCTGTCAGCGTCAGCATGCCGTCGACGCCGGACGCGGCTTCCCCCGCTTCGACAAGAGCGGCGTCGTAGCCCGTCACCGCAAGCGCCGTGCCGTCGTCCGAAAGTTCAAGCCGGCACAAAAAGCCGTAGGGCACCCCGTCAAAGGGGATGTACCAAACCGCGCCCTCGACAATGGGGAGCACCCCCATGTCGCCCCCGGAATAGTCGGAGGAGAGGGAGTTGTAGAGAGTCGTCACCCCGCCCGCCTCCACTGAGAGGTAGGCGATGCCGGAGCCGAAATGCGAAAGCGACACGTCGGGCAGCAGGGTCGCAAGCCCTTGCGCCGAAATGAAAAAAGTCGTCCCGTCGCAGTAAATCAGGTCGGAAAAGGACTCGCCCGGCGCGCCGTCGACCGTGACGGACGGGGTGTAGAACCCCGCCGCCATCGGCTTTTTCTCGCACCCGGCTAAAAGCAGCAGGAGCAATATGCAAAAACCGGCGGCCCGTCTTCTCATGATTCACCTCACAGGAGTTGTTACGGCAAGTATATCACAGCATGTCCCAAAAATAAAGTCCGAAAGCCCCGGCGATATCGCCGGGGCTTTCGGCAGGCTGTCGAAAAAGTTATTTTTCGATAGCCTGATTTTCTCGGCCCTCCGAAAGGCCCGAGAAAATACGGTTGCAATCCTTATTTTTTAATACAATAAAAAAATAAGGCCATCATATGCCGCCCGCCAGCGCGAATTCATTTCGCGCGGTTAGGGCACCGCTCACTTGGCGGAAAACCCGCAGGTTTTTCGACATTCTACCCGAAAGCCCCAGCGATATCGCCGGGGCTTTCGGGAGAAGGAAAAGAGGGAAAAATGAAGAAGAGCGCTTAGTTGCCGACCGACTCATCAAGCGTGACCTTGAAATCAAGTGTAGAGCCGTTTCGGTAGACGGAAATGGTCACGGTGTCGCCGGGCTCATAGGTCTGCTTGGCGCTTTCAAGCTCGGCGTAGGAGGTGACGGTCTTGCCGTCAATGGCCGTGATGATGTCGCCGGCCTGAATTCCGGCCTTGGCCGCGCCCGAGGAGGGGTCTACGAGCTGGACCAGCGGGCCCTGCGGCACGCGGTAGAACTGCGCCTCCATGGCACTGATGTCCTCCACCGTGATGCCGATGGAGGGCCGGCCGGTGACGTAGCCGTTGTCAATGAGCTGCTCGGCAATGGGCAGGGCGAGGTTGGTCGGAATGGCAAAGCCGAGTCCCTCAGTGTCGCTCGACACGATTTTGACGCTGTTGATGCCAATGACTTCGCCGTTGCCGTTGACTAAGGCACCGCCCGAGTTGCCGGGGTTGATGGCGGCGTCGGTCTGAATGAGCTCCATCGTGCGCCCGTCGACCTCGATGGTGCGGCTGGTGGCCGAAATGATGCCCTGGGTCGAGGAGCCCTCAAACTCGAGCCCGAGCGGGCTGCCGATGGCGACCGCAATTTCGCCCTGAATGAGCTTGTCGGAGTCGCCGAATGCGGCGGCCTTGAGCCCGTCGGCCTTAATTTGCAGCACGGCGAGGTCGGTCGGCCGGTCGGCGCCCAGCACCGTCGCCTCGTATTCGGTGCCGTCCGAGAGGCGCACCGTGATGGTGGTGGCCCCCTCAATGACGTGGTTGTTCGTGATGATTTTGCCATCCTCAGTCATGATGACGCCGGAGCCCAGCGTCTGCTGATAGCGGCCGGTGCAGATGACCGACACGACCGAGGGCTTTGCGGCCTCAATGATTTGGGGCACCGTCAGCGTGTTGCCGTAGGACACCGGCTCATAGACCACCTGCCGCACGTCTTTAGGCTGTGCCCCCTGCCCGGTATATGCGGAGTAGCCCGCAATGGAGCCGACCGAGATGAGGGCGGCCGCCACGGCGTTTGCCGCAAACCGCATGAAGGGGCCGCGCAGCCCCCGCTTCTTTTGGGGTGCCTCAGGCTCCTCCGGCGCGGCGGGGACCGGCGCGTCCGGCTCCTTTGGGCGGTGCATGTAGGGCGTGGCGTCGTACTCGTTTTCATAGAAGTCGAGATCGTCTTTATCGTAAAACATCTGCTTTTCGCTCCTTTCTACACTTTCAATTCTACCCGCGAAGGTGTAGGTTTCGTGAACGGCAGGTTAAGATTTATCTCTTTTATCTTGCATTTTTTTCATGTTTCACGCACAATGAAAATATAAAGAGAAAAAGGGGGGGCAGGCCATGAGAAAAGCGGTGTTCTGGGACTTTGACGGGACGGTGGTGCTCTCGGAGCGGGTCTGGGGCAAGGCGATGATTTTGGCTCTCCACGATGTCTTGGAGGACGCCGGCGTGACGGCCGAGGACATTTACGCAAAGCGGCCCAAAAACGGCTACCCCTGGGATAAGCCGCGCGTCGACTACCTGCACCTCTTAGGCCCCGGCCTTTGGTGGAACAGCCTCCTCGCCCACTTTGAGCAGACCTACCTCGCCTGCGGCGTAAAGCCGGACGCGGCGAGGATGGCGGCCGTGCGGGTCAGGGAGCACATGCTGGACCCCAGAATGTACCACGAATACCCGGGCGTCCGGGACGCGCTCACGGCAGCGGCGGCGCTCGGTTATCAAAACTACATTCTCTCAAACAATTACCCTGAGCTCCCGAAAGTCATGGGGGCCATGGGGCTTGCCAATTATTTCGACGGCATTTTCACCTCGGGCGCCATCGGCTACGAGAAACCCCGCCCCGAAATTTTCCACTACGCCTTAAAAGCGGCCGGCGACCCGGGCCTTGCCGTCATGGTCGGCGACAACCCCGTCGCCGACATTGAGGGGGGCAAGGCCGCCGGCATGACGACGGTGCTCATCCACTGCAAAAAGCCCTCCAAAGCCGACTTTACGCTTGACGGCTTTGAGGGGCTCATAGAGATATTGAAGTCGCTGTGAGTGAATAAAATGCGTTGACGGAGCGCCGCTTTCGCGCGGCGCTCCGCATTTTGGCTCTCTTGCGCGTTTCGGGGGAGACTATGCGATGCCTTTGTACTTTTTCTTGGTGGCAAGCCCGCCGCGGATGTGCCGCTCGCGCAGATTCTGCTCGAGAACAGGGCGCACCTCCTCATAGAGCGCGTGGTTTTGCCGCGCAAGCCGGTAGGTGATGTCCTTATGTACCGTGGATTTGGAGACGCCGAACTGTCGCGCCGCGCCGCGCACTGTGGCCTTGTTTTCTATAATGTAGTGGGCGAGCGCCACTGCCCGCTCCTCCGGCATACCCTTCATGAGAAATCCCCCTTTGCATCGGCATAGTAATTCATATGCCGGGGCAAAGGGGGATATGTCTGCCTTGTGTAAAGAGGAAATTGCGCAATTGATTATCGCTCTTTTTCCTCGTTTTCAAGCCGTTTGGTCACGAGGTGCTCGACATATTGGCGCGCCACGCGGGGGGAGCGCCCGCCGCGGCGAAGCGCAAAGGCCTGCGCACCGACGGCAAGTTCCTCCGGGGAGACGGACAGTCCGCTTTTTGTCGCCAAAGTCGCCGCAATCTCAAGAAACTCCTCCTTGTCGGGGCGGGCGAAAGTGACAGAGAGCCCGAACCGGTCGGCAAGGGAGGACTGCTCCTCCAAGGTGTCGCCGAGGTGAATTTCGTCCCCGTCGCGGTCGGAGAAAGTCTCCTGCACGAGGTGGCGGCGGTTGCTCGTGGCGTAGACCGCGACATTCTGGCGGCGGGAGGCGATGGAGCCCTCGAGCACCGCCTTGAGGGCGCGGAAGTTGTCGTCGTCCTTGGTGAATGACAGGTCGTCGATATAGAGGATAAATTTGAGGGGATTGCCGGAAAGCCTGTCAAGGAGCGCCGGAATGTCGTGGAGCTGCTCCTTGCGCAGCTCCACGAGCCGGAGCCCCTCGGGGGCCAGCTCGTTTAGAACGGCCTTGACGGTCGAGGACTTGCCGGTGCCGCTGTCGCCGTAGAGCAGCACGTTTGCGGCCGGCGCCCCACGCAGCAGGGCCCTCGTGTTTTCGAGCACGAGTTCGCGCGGCCGCCGGTACCCGACAAGGTCCGTGAGGCGCACGCTGTCGGGGTAGAGCACCGGGACGAGCTTGCCGTCCGCCATGCGAAAAGCGCGGTGCCGCGCAAAGACGCCGTAGCCCCGATGGGGGATTTCGGCCAGATGGGCGGCGTAAATTCCGGCAAAGTCGATGTCTTCAGTCTGCCACTGCGGCAGATGCACCCCTGCCGGAATCGGAATATCCTTTGGCGACAGCATGGAAAACGCCCGCAGCGCCGCAAGTTCTTCCGCAAGGCAGTCCTGCAGCGTCTTTGAGACCGCCTCGCCTTTGGCGATTTTCATAAGATACAGGTTCTCGTCCTCGAGCACCCGGGCGAGCAGATACCGGCTCCAGTTTTCGGTGTGCTCAAAGAGGGCCGCAGCGAAGTCGGCATAGGTGTCGACGGTGCCGTACCCGCCCCCCTCCGACAGGCAGACCGCCTGCCGTACGACCTCGTCGTCGAGCAGCTTTCGGAAGATGACCAGCGCGTGAATCGATGTGTTCATAGCAGCTCAATACCCCTTTTGGTAGTCTACCGGCCCTTCAAGGGGCTCACCCTTGGCGTAGGCCGCAAGGTTCTTCAGCAGAAAGGCCGACATGCGAATTGGGCGCATATAAGTGATAAAAGAGTTGTGGGGCGTGATGAGGACGTTTTCCATCTCCCAGAGCGGCGACTCCTTTGGCAGAGGCTCAGTCTCAAACACGTCGGAGATAAACCAGGCGAGCCCGCCCGCCGTGAGCTTTTCGACAAGCGCCCCCTCGTCAATGAGCTTGCCGCGGGAGACATTGACGAGAATTCCGTCCTCCCTGATGAGGTCAAGTCTCTTAGCGTCAAAGAGGTGATAGGTCGCCTCGGTCAGGGGGCAGGTGATGACGACGATGTCGGCCTTCGGAAGCTCGCAGTCCAAGGCGTCGAACCGCACACAGCGGTCAAACTCCGCAACCTGCCTGCCGGTCGTGTTGACGCCGGCAATCTCAGCCACTTCAAAGGCGCGCAGCATGGAAGCTAAAGCCCGGCCGATGTCACCCGCGCCGACAATCAGAACAGATTTGCCATAGAGCTCCTCGAGCGCCCCGTCCGTGAAGGCCCAGCTGCGCTTGCGCCAGATGTGCGCTTGTTGCAGGCAGGCCATCTCGCGGGCGCGCTTCAAGGCTTCGAGCAGCTTGCAGATGACCCACTCGGCCATCGGGATGCTGTACAAATCCTTGCCCTTGTAGAGCGGGATGCCGCGCGCCGCAAGCTCCGCCACCGGCATGGCCTCTACGCCGGTCGCCACCGAGTGGACCATTTTGAGGTTTGTAAAATAGGGCAGCGGCGTGTGCTTGAAAAGTCCGTAGGCCATGACGGCCTCGTATTTTTGCGCCGCATCGGGCGAGAGCTGCGCCCGGTCCGAAACCGTGTCCATGTCGTAGCCCATGGCGCGAATTTCTTCGAGCTGCTCCCCGGTAAAGAGGTGGGCGTCGGTCAAAAGCAGTTTGATCATCTCAGTACCCCCTCCCCGGCGTGATGACGCCGGCAAGCGGGCGCCCTTTGATATAGTTTTCGGCGTTTTCGATATAGTGCTCAAGATACCGGCGGGAGAGCCCCATCGTGACGCCGCAGCAGTGCGGATTTAAAATAAAGTTCTTGGTGTCCCAAAGCCTCGACTCCGGCGGCACCGGCTCGACGTCGTAGCAGTCGAAGGCCGCGCCCATTAAAAGGCCGGCGTTGAGCATGTCGGCCAGGGCCTCCTCGTCGATGATGCCGCCCCGCGACACGTTGACGATGACGGCCGTCTTTTTGCACTTTTCAAGCTGCGCTCTTCCCATAAGCATTTTTGTCTTGGGGGTTAAGGGCAGCGTGTTGATGAGCAGGTCGCACCGCTCGCAGAGCGCGTCTATCTCCGAGGTCGGCAGGCACTCGTCAAAGTGCGCCACTTTGCGCCCGTCGGTGTTGAGCCCGATGACATGGCAGTTGAACGCGGCAAGCTTTTTAGCGCACTCAGTTCCGATGTCGCCGGTGCCGAGCACGCCGCAGACGCTCCCCCACAGCTCGCGGGCGTCGTAGCTGCCCTCCCAGCTCCACTTTTTCTCCAGCCGGTAGCCCTCAAAGAGGGGCGTGCGGCGCAGGATTTGCAGGACGCCGCCAATGGCCCACTCCGAAATCGACTTGCCGTAGCTGCCGCTGCCCCCACAGACCTGAATTTGGGGGTTGGCCTTCATGAATTCGACCGGCAGGTGGTTGTGCCCTGCCGTCTGCATTTGCACGAACCTGAGCTTCTTTAGTTTATCGGCGTGGGTCGTCATATAGGAGGCCTCAAAAAACCCGACCTCGTAGTCGTCAGCGGGCGGGGGGTCGCCCGGGAGCACCACGTCGACCTCATAGCCCATTTTGACAAAGACATCGTAATTTTCCGGCGGCCACGCGAAATAGTTGACGGCGAGTATTTTCAAAAAACAGCGCACCTCCGTTGTCGGCAAAATGAAGTTTTTCGCCTTGAACAGACAAAGTATAGCACATTGCGGCAAAAGCCGCAATGTGCTAAGAATGGCGAAAAACTGCCTATTCCAGAATTCTGGCCACGATTTCGTCGCCCATTTCGGCGCAGCCGACAAGCCGGCCCCCCGCCTCCATGATGTCGGCGGTGCGAAGTCCGGCAGTCAGCGCCGCGTCTACGGCGGCCTCGATTTTCCCGGCCGCCGCCGTCATGCCGAGCGAATGCCGCAGCAGCATGGCGGCCGACAGGATGGCGCCTATGGGGTTGGCCTTGTCAAGCCCCGCAATGTCGGGGGCCGAGCCGTGGATGGGCTCGTAGAGCCCCCTCTGGGTGGCCCCGAGGGAGGCCGACGGCATGACCCCGATGGAGCCGACAATCATGCTGGCCTCGTCCGACAGGATGTCGCCGAACATGTTCTCGGTCAGCAGCACGTCAAACCGGGCGGGATCCCGCACAAGCTGCATGGCGGCGTTGTCGACATACATGTGGGTCAGCTCAATGCCGGGGTACTCCCCGCCGACCTTTGTCACGACCTCCCGCCAAAGCCGCGAGCAGTCTAAGACGTTGGCCTTGTCGACCGAGAGGACGCTGCGATGCGCCGCCTTGAAGGCGGTGCGTGCGATGCGTGCGATTTCGGATTCGCTGTAGGCCATGACGTCGCGGGCCCTGCGCTCCCCATTGATGACGGCCGTCTCGTGGGTGCCGAAATAAATGCCGCCCGTCAGCTCCCGCACAATGGTCATATCCACATTTCCGGCATTCCGCAGCGGGGAGGCGGCGGCAAGTTGGGGAAAGACCTTGGCCGGGCGCAGGTTGGCATAGAGCCCCATCTCACGGCGCAATTTTAAAATGCCCTGTTCCGGCCGCTTGTCTTTGGGGAGGGTGTCGTACCGCGGAGCGCCCACGGCCCCCAGCAGCACGGCGTCGGCCTGACAGCAAACTGCAAGAGAGCCGTCCGGAAGGGGGGAGCCGTACTTGTCAATGGCGGCCCCGCCGATTTTGACCTCCACATACTCGAGCCCGGGGGCGGCCGCCTGCAGGACCCGCAGGGCCTGCTCTATGATCTCGGGGCCGATTCCGTCGCCGCGGGCCACGGCGATTAAGGCCCCCATCAGGCTTTCAGCGAGGCCAGCAGCCCGCCCTTGTCAATAATTTTCTGAATAAACTCCGGAACGGCGTTGGCTTTATAACTTTCGCCCTTTGTGACATTGGTGATGACGCCGGTCTCAAAGTCGACCGCCACTTCGTCGCCGGCCGCAATGCCGTCCACAGCCGCGTCGCACTCGAAAATCGGCAGCCCGATGTTGATGGCGTTGCGGTAAAAAATGCGGGCGTAGGACTTGGCGATGACGGCGCAGATGCCGCTGGCCTTGATGGCGATGGGGGCGTGCTCGCGGGAGGAGCCGCAGCCAAAGTTACTGCCTGCCACGATGATATCGCCAGGCTTTTTGCGGCGCTGGAAGTCCTTGTCCCAGTCCTCCATGCAGTGGGCGGCAAGGTGGTCGGCGTCGGAGCTGTAGAGCTCGCGGGCCGGGACGATGGCGTCGGTGTCGATGTTGTCGCCGTATTTGTGGGCGGTACCCTGTACTTTCATCACTTTACCTCCATGCTCTGCCGCGGGTCGACAATGCGCCCGGCAACGGCACTTGCCGCCGCCGTCGCGGGGCTTGCGAGGTAGACCTCGCTGCCCGAGTGGCCCATGCGGCCGACAAAGTTGCGGTTGGTCGTGGCGACGCACCGCTCGCCGTCGGCCAGTATGCCCATGTAGCCGCCCAGACACGGCCCGCAGGTCGGGGTCGAGACGGCGCAGCCGGCCTCCATGAAGATGTCGATGTACCCGGCCTTCATGGCCTCTCTGTAAATTTTGGGCGTGGCCGGAATGACGAGGGCCCGCACCCCTTTGGCCACCTTGCGGCCCTTGAAAATTTCGGCCGCCGCCGCCATGTCGGAAATGCGCCCGTTTGTGCAGGAGCCGATGACGACCTGGTCGATTTTGACGTCGCCCGCCTCGCTCGCCGGCCTCGTGTTGGAGGGCAGGTGGGGGAAGGCCACGGTCGGGACGATTGTCCCGAGGTCAATGGTGTACTCGGCAGCGTAGAGGGCGTCAGGGTCGGCCTCGTAGGCCATGTAAGACTGGCCCACCCGCTCGTCCAGATAGGCGCGGGTCACGTCGTCAACCGGGAAAATGGCGTTTTTGGCGCCGCACTCAATGCCCATGTTGGCCATGGAGAGCCGGTCGTCCATCGTGAGGTTTTTGATGCCGTCCCCCGCGAACTCGACTGACATGTACCGGGCCCCGTCGACCCCGATTTTGCCGATGAGCGTGAGCATGACGTCCTTGCCCGAGACATAGGGGCCCATTTTGCCCGTGAGGGTCACGCGAATGGCCTCGGGCACCCGAAACCAGGTCTGCCCCGCCGCCATTCCGGCCGCCATGTCGGTTGAGCCAACCCCGGTCGAAAAGGCGCCCAGAGCCCCGTAGGTGCAGGTGTGGGAGTCGGCCCCAATCACCATGTCGCCGGCGGCCACCAGCCCCTTTTCGGGCAGCAGCGCGTGCTCAACCCCCATTTCGCCCACGTCAAAGAAGTTTTTTATGCCCTGCTTCATGGCGAAACCCCGTCCCAGTTTGCACTGCTCGGCCGAGGCGATGTCCTTGTTTGGCACAAAGTGGTCGAAGACGACGACCACCTTGTCCTTGTCGAAAATGCCTGTAAAGCCCGCCTTTTCAAATTCGGTTGCGGCAATCGGGAGCGTGATGTCGTTGCCGAGCACGAGGTCGAGCTTTGCCATGATGAGCTGCCCCGGGCTGACGGCCGGGACCCCGGCGTGGGCAGCCATAATTTTTTGGGTCATTGTCATTGCCATGGGAAATTCCTCCTCTGTTTGGTCCTGTGCGATGGTCCTATGCGATATGGTTCATCGCGTCCGCGGTTGCCTCCACAATTTTGTTGATGCCGTTGATGTAGGCCGTGATGCTGGCCTCAATGATGTCGGTGCTGATGTCGCTGCCGGTATAGGTCTCGCCGCCAAAAGCCAGCTTGACCATGACCTCGCCCAGGGCCTCCTGCCCCTCGCCAACTGAGCGGATGGTATAGTCGTCAATGCGGCAGGTCATGTTCACGATTTTGCCCACGGCAAAGTAAGCGGCGTCTATCGGCCCGTCCCCGGTGGCCGTGGCCTCGTGGATCATGCCGCCGTGCGCAATTTTCACGGTCGCCGTCGGCGTCACATGGGTGCCGGTCGAAATGGAGAATTCCTCAAGGGCATATTTCCCGTCGTCGACCCTCGTCTTTTGGGCCGTCGCCAGCGCAATGAGGTCGTCGTCGGTGATTTTCTTCTTCTTGTCGGCAAGCGCCTTGAACTGCTCGAAGGCGGCCGTCAGCGCCTCGCTCTCAAGCGTGTACCCGAGGGCCTTCAGCCGGTCGTCAAAGGCGTGCTTGCCCGAGTGCTTGCCCAGCACCATGCGGTTTTGCACAAGGCCGACGCTCTCAGGCAGCATAATCTCGTAGGTCAGCGGATTGCTCAGCACGCCGTGCTGGTGAATGCCGGCCTCGTGGGCGAAGGCGTTGGCCCCGATGACGGGCTTGTTGGGGGCGATGGGCACGCCGATGATGGAGGAGAGCAGTCTCGCCGTCTTGACAATCTCCTTGGTGTTGACGCCGCACTCAAACCCGAAATACTCCTTGCGGGTCGCCATGAGCATCACGACCTCCTCAAGGCTGGCGTTGCCGGCGCGCTCGCCGATGCCGTTCACGGCGACTTCGACCTGGTCGCACCCCGCCATGACGGCGGCGATGGAGTTGGCGGTGGCCATGCCGAGGTCGTCATGGCAGTGGGTCGAGAGCGTGATGCTCGAAACATTCGGCACGTTTTTGCGGATGTAGGTGAACATCTCGGTGATCTCCTGCGGCGTCGCGTAGCCCACGGTGTCGGGCAGGTTGATGACGGTGGCCCCCGCCGCAATGGCGGTGTCGACGACGCGGGCGAGGAAAGAGAGGCTTGAGCGGGAGGCGTCCTCAGCCGAAAACTCCACGTTCGGGCAGTGGCTTTTGGCAAGCCGCACCATCTCGTCTACCCGGGCCACCACCTCGTCCGGGGTCATGCGCAGCTTATACTCCATGTGGACGTCGCTGGTCGCGATGAAGACATGGATTAAGGGGTCCTTTGCGTCCTTGACGGCGGCCGCCGCCTTTTCCACGTCGGCCCGGTTGGCGCGGGCCAGGCTGCCCACCCGGCAGTTTTTGACGGTGCGGGCAATCTGCTGCACGGCGTTGAAGTCGTCAGGGGACGCCGCCGCAAATCCGGCCTCGATGATGTCGACGCCGAGGGCTTCCAGTTGTCTTGCCATCTCCAGCTTTTCCTTGGTGGTCATGCTGCATCCGGGGGACTGCTCGCCGTCTCTCAGGGTCGTGTCGAAAATGCGAATTTTTCTCATGGCTGCTCTCCTTAACTGAATAAATAAAAAGCCCCGTCTCTCGATTTCGCGAGACGGGGGAGTGAATCAAAAAGCCCCGCCTCTCGCTTACGCGAGAGACGGGGCTACTGCTCCGTGGTACCACTCTCATTGACGCAAAATATTGCGTCCACTTTGGGGCGTCGGCAAACTGCGAACACCTGCCCGTGATAACGGCGGGCGGCCCGGCCTCGTTACTTGCCCTGCGGCTTTCAGTCGGCTGCTCCGGGGTGAGTTTCGCAAAAAGTCCGCGCACTGTCTCGCACCGAACGACAGCTCTCTGAAGCGGCGGTGGCTTTCTGCCTGGTCCCCATCAATGCATTTCGTGATATTGCAACCATGATAACGGAAAAACGCCCTCGCGTCAATCGGAACTATACTCCAAAATTATGCACAATAAGCCCGCCTGATTTTGTGCAACCTGTCGGTTTTCCTGTAAAATCCCTTGTTTTATTGAGGCAGCACGGCGTAAGTCACGGTGTTTTCGGCCCGCGGCTTTGCGGCGGGCGCTTCATCCGGATATCCGAGCGCGAGACTGCCGTGCACCGTCTGACCCAAGGGGAGTCCCACGCCCCGCAAAAAGGCGTCAATCTCCGGTATCTCCCGCCTGCGGGTCAGGTTGTTGATCCAGCAGGAGCCAAGCCCCAAAGAGTGGGCCGCCAGCATCATACACATGATGGCGTTTGCGCAGTCGCTGCCCGGATTGAAGGCGCGGGGATCGGCGCCGTAAGAGACGACGACGAGGGCCGGCGCCCCGTAGCCAAGTTCACCCCCGGCGACATCCCGCAGCGCCGCGAGCGCTGCGCCCTCAAAGACGAGAAAATGCCAGCCCTGCGCGTTCATGCCGGAGGGGGCGGCCCGCCCCGCCGCAAGCACCGTCTCGAGCAGCTCCGGCGGCACTTCGTCCGGCCGGTATTGGCGAATGCTGCGCCGCTCCGTGATGGCTTTTAAAACCTCGTTCATCGCATGCTCCTTTCCAAAACGAAAAAGCAAAAAGGTCAAACTTTTTTCAGCTTTGCCTTCTTAAATTCTTCCATAAAATCGACGATATAATCGGCCGTCGCCTGCAGCATTTCGCGGCCCCACTCGGCCGTCGCGTCCTTCGGGTGGTCGGCTCCAAACCAGCCGTTGTCCGAGATGTCCATGGTGTGGCGCGGCATCGTGTGCTCAATGCCCTTGAATTTCACGGTCTTGATGGTGGCGCCGACAATCTCGTCGGTGACGTTCGCGAGTGTCATATCCCGGATGGCCGCCCTGTCGACCAGGGCCGGGTCAATGGCGAGCATTGCCGCCGTCTCCTCGCCGCCGCCGTGGCCGCCCTTCCATGCGGGATTGAGGTCCCAGGCCATGAGCCACCAGTTCATGACGACTGCCATGGCCCCTTTGCGGTCGAGGTCAAAGCCTACGCGCTCCAAGGGAATGATGTTGCCGCCGTGGCCGTTTAGAAAGACGAATTTGCGCGCGCCGTGCCGGTACAGGTTGTCGCAGATTTTGGACATCATCTGATAAAAGACGTCCATTCCGAGCGTCACGGTGCCGGGGTAGTCGCTTAAGAGATCGCAGACGGCGTAGGGCACCGTCGGCGCAATGAGCACGTCGCTCTTCTCCTCAATGAGCGCTAAGATGCGGTTTGGGACGATGGTGTCGGTCCCGAGCGCCAGATGCGTCCCGTGGCACTCGAGGCTGCCAATCGCAATGATGACCATGTCATGCTGTTTGAAATACTCGCCTGCCTGCACCCAGGTGATATTTTCCAGTCTCATTTTCAGCATCTCTCCTTGTAAAATATTGGCGTTTCAAGTATAGCATGCGGTAAAAAATCTTTCAATTCTTTTGCGGATAAGCCTTGACTTCTTACAAATCCCCCGCTATAATGATAAAGCACTTACGAAAGCAATTTGGGGGTATAGCTCAGCTGGGAGAGCGCTTGAATGGCATTCAAGAGGTCTCTTGACGTTGATAAAGGCACAGCCCCGCAAAACGGCGAAACGGATATCGCACCAAACAAAAAATGAATATGGGCCTGTAACTCAGCTGGGAGAGTACCTGAATGGCATTCAGGAAGTCGCGCGTTCGATCCGCGTCAGGTCCACCAATTAACTATGAACCGCAGTTTCTGCGGTTTTTTTACACCAACAGCAAACAAGCCGTGAGATTTTCTACCTCACGGCTTGTTTGCTGTTGTATATTTACTTCCCCAGCATATTATAAAGCACCTGCGCCATTTCCGCTCTGGTGGTCGTGCCTGTCGGATTAAGCTTACCACCGTTGCCGCCGACCGTGCCGGTCTTAACCAACAGCGTTAAGGCTTCCTTCGCCCAGGAGTCAATCTGCCCGGCGTCGCTGAAATCGGAGAATGTCTTGCCGGAATCGCCCTGGGGCAGCCGTCCGATGACTTTGAGGGCGTTGTACAGCAGGGTGAACATCTCCTGACGGGTAATCTCTTTACCCGGCGCGTACATGTTGTTGCCTACCCCCGCGGATATGCCGAGCCGTTTGGCCGCCGCCAGATACCCGGTGTAGTAGTTATTGCCCGCGTCGGAGAAGTTATCGGCCGGGCTCGTATCCGGCGCTATGCCATACGCTCTCATGAGCATCACGAGGAAGTCGGCGCGTGTGAGGACGGCGTCAGGGCTGAACAGGCCGTTTCCCGTCCCTGTGGTGATGCCTCTCGCCGCGATAAAGCTCACCGCCTTGTAATACCAGTCCGTTGACGCCACGTCGTTGAAGCTCACCATGTTATATCCCGCAGCATAGAGGCTGAAATGGGTGGTGGAAAAAGTCACCGTGCCGGTCGCCGGGTCATAATGGCCGTTCGGCACGCAAACCGCGTTGCCGCTGCCGTCAATGTACCAGATTACGATGCTTTCGGGGTTTTCAAGCTCCGCCGCTCTCGGGGTGTAGGGTATGCTTACCGTCACGAGCGCAGACGGGTTATTCCAGTCTGTTTGTTTGCCGTCTATCAACAGGCTGAGCGAAATCAGCGGCCTGTCGCCGATGGCGGCTTTCACATCGTCGGGCAGCTTGGACTTATCGCCCTGGCCGATGATTATTTCCGCCTTTTTACCGGCGACGCCCGGAATGCTATCGAGCATATTCGACGGAATTGTGACGCTGGCGAAGTCGTTTCCGAGCGTCAGCGTTTTGCCGGAATTCGGGTTTGAAACGAAGGAGGACGTTATTTCGAATCTGCCGTTGGAGGATGTGTTTCCGCTTCCACCCGAGGAACCGCCGCCGGTGGAGGATGGGGCGTCTGTCGTCACCGTCAGCGGCACGCTGGCGGGCGAGGCCTCGTGGTTTGCGTCGCCCTTAATACGGGTGACAAAACTGTATTGCGTGGAAGGCGTCAGCCCCGTAAAGACATTGCTCGTCTGCCAGGTGGTTCCGTTGTCCTTCGAGAACTCCTGCTCTGCGTTTGGCGTCAGGGTAACACTGGTGCTCGTCTTGCTTTGAAGCGTCGGCGCCGCAGGAGCTTGCAGCCCCGTCGCTCTCATAATATCCGCCGTTGTTGTGGGCGCGTTGGTAAAGTCGAGGGTGTAGTTTGCTGCGTTGTCGCCCGTCAGTGTCGAGCCGGTCAGGGTGACCGTCTTAATAGCGTTTGCGTTCTTGTCGGCGAAGGCCGCAACCGCGTTTAGGGTGACATCGTCGCCGCCGAGGACGCCGACAAGTGTCAGGGCGTTTGCATCAATAACCGCGTCTGTGCTTCCGTCATACACCTTGTTATGCGCTGTAAAGCTGCCGGTAATGGTCAGAGGCTTTGCCGTTATATTTGCCGTCGCCGTAGGCGCGCCGGTGAACGAAACAGAGTAGTCCCCGGCATTTGTACCCGTTAAGGTGACATCTGTAATTCTTACCGTGCCGCTGCCCACAGCGGCGCTGTCAAATTCGGCTGTAACCGACGCGATGGAAACGTCGTCGCCAGAATTGACACCGATAAGCGTCAGATTGTTCGAGGCGATGGTCGCGGCTTTGACGCCGGTGTATTCTTTATTGTCTACGGTAAAGCTCCCGCCGAGGGTCGCCTGTTTGTTCGTGATCACACCCGAAGTGTAAATGGGCGCGCCGGAAATGGAAAGGGTATAGTTAGCGGCTTTCGCACCCGTTAGATAGCTGCCTGCCGTCAGGGATACCGTCTTGCCGGTGGCGATGTCGGGCGTATCGAAGGCGAGAACGGGGAAGAGCGTCACGTCGTCGCTTCCAACCCTGCCAACGAGAGTCAGGTTGTTCGAGGCGATGACCGCATTCGTCGTTCCGTCATATGCCTTGCTTTGCGCGGTGAAGCTCCCGCCGATTGTCAGCTCTTTCGGTGTGATGGCCGCCGTGGTTGTAGGCACCGAGGCGAGGTCAAGGACGTAGTTCCCGGCGGCGGAACCCGCCAGGGTCGAGGCGCTGAGGCTGACGGCCTTGTCCTGACCCGCGTCCGGATCGGAGAATGTGGCTGCAAAGTTTGCGGTCAGGTTGGATGCGTCGTCGCCGATACAATTTGAGGTGTCAAGGGAGAGCGTGGTATTGATAATACATGCGTTTGCGCTTCCGTCATACACCTTGTTCTCGACCTTGAATTCGCCGTTGACCATAAGAGGCACAGGTTCTACAATGACCGTAATGCTGTCAAGCGTACTCCCGTCGGAATTTTGCAGGCTGACTGTCGCCGTACCGGCGCCCTTTGCTTCAATATGAATATCTCCGCTGCTACCCCACCAGATGTCTGTGACGGCTGTATCACTGCTGCTCCACATGACCAGCCCGTCCGCAGGAGTTACATCCTCAGCCGAAAGAGATGCCTCGACGCCGCCATAGGTCATTGTCAGCGTTTTCGTGGCGGCATTATACCGGGAATCCCCGGATTCGTCGACAATTCTCGCCGAGGTTGCTGCTGGCGGTGCAGGATGCGGTATTTGCTCGTTTAACCGAAGGTATGGATAAGACGCGCCCGGGTCAATCCTCCAGATTTCGCTAAAGTAAATATCAAAGTCCCAGTCTTCGAAGCTGCTTTGATAAATCAAATTGATTGTATTTACACCAATGCCCTTTGAGCCGTTGTCACTGCTGCCGGCGTTACCGATGTTGAAATAGGAATAACGAATATCATTGGTATTGCTGTGCCCGACAATGCCGCCGGTCTCGCCCTCGCCTGTGACCTTCCCCGCTGCATAACAGTAATATATCTCACAATCCGCGCTGTAAAGCAATCCCACCAGCCCGCCGGCATAATTATCTGTCCCCGTGGAGGTTACCGGCCCGGTGGCGTAACAGTTTCTGATCGAGCCGTTGTTCAAGTAGCCGACAAGTCCGCCCGCATTCGACATAGTACCGGTCACGCTGGCTGTTGAATACGATTGAGTTATCTGGGTATCGGTTGCCATTCCCACAAGTCCGCCTGCGGCGTAACCGTTAACGGCCGTAACCGTGCCGGTTGCGGAGCAGTAGCCAATCATGGTGTCTCTTTCGAGGAAATTGACCGTTTGTCCGACGAGCGCGCCCACGGCATTACCGCCGGTGACATCGGCGTTTCTGATTGCTATGCCTCCAATATCGGCACCCGAGCAATAGCCGAACAGGCCGACATAGTCTTCGTCAGGCCGGTTTATGGAAAGCTTTGAAATCGTTTGATAAATATACGTTTCGGTTTCAGAGTCATATTCGGTGCCGTAAATATGGCCGCAAAACGGGTTCGCCATATCACCGATTGGCACCCAGTTTGCATATGATGAAAGGTCTATGGGCGCAGTCAGCCAAAAATATGTATCTTTGTACGCCGCGCCTAAAAAGTTGCGCACTCTGTCGAGCTGCTCCGCAGTCTCTATCAGGTACGGATCGCCCGACGTGCCATCGCCTCCCGCGAATCCGGATATGATCGTTATGGTCAGCTCCTGCGTGTCGCTATCGCCGGCATCGATGCTGTTTACCGCCTTCACGGTAAAGGTAAACGGACCTAACACTGTGGGCGTACCTGAAATAACGCCGGTGCCGGCGTCCAAGCTCAGGCCGTCCGGCAGACTGCCGCTGTCGATGCTCCAGGTGACGGATGATGCATTCCCAATCCTTGCAAGGGTTTGGCTGTAGGGCACGCTTATCGTGCCGTTTGGCAGGGAGGTCGTTGTAATGACCGTCTCTCCGTCGGTGAGGTAATGGAACGGAATGCTATTGGTCGTACAATATGTATCCGCGGTGGAGTGCTTATAACCGTACATGCCATCGCTGTCGAGAGCGGTGTCGTCAAAGACGCTGTTGCCAAAAGCTGCGGTCTTGCTGCTTACCGTTGCTTTCACCAGACTTGTGCAGTCCTGAAACGCACTGTCGCTGATGCTTGTCACGCTAGAGGGAATCGTGATCGAGGTAAGCGCAGTACATCCCTGAAACGCACTGCCGCCGATGGTTAAAAGTACAGCTGTGTTACCCACTATATTTACAGATGCAAGGTTCGTACAACCACTGAACGCACTGTTGCCGATTGTATTCACATATTCGGGGATGGTAATCGAGGTAAGCGCTGTACATCCCTTAAACGCGCTGCTGCCGATGGCATAGATCAAGTCATCTTCGTCAATGCCCACAGTTGCAAGTTTTGTACAGCCCTCAAATGTGCTGTCTCCTATGGTATTAACTTTGATGGGGATGTTGATCGAGGTAAGCTCCGTACAACCCTGAAACGCGCTGTTGCCGATACTTGTCACGTCGCTGGGGATGGTGATCGAGGTAAGCTTCGTACATCCCTGAAACGCGCTGTTGCCGATACTTGTCACGCCGTTGGGGATGCTGATAGAGGTGAGTGAGGCACAACCCTGAAACGCGCTGTCGTTGATTGTTGTCACGCCGCTGGGGATGTTGATCGAGGTAAGCTCCGTACATCCCTGAAACGCGCTGTTGCCAATACTTGTCACGCCGTTGGGGATGCTGATAGAGGTGAGTGAGGCACAACCCTGAAACGCGCTGTCCTTGATTCTTGTCACGCCGCTGGGGATGTTGATCGAGGTAAGCTCCGTACAATCCTGAAACGCGCCGTCGTTGATTGTTGTCACGCCGTTGGGGATGCTGATAGAGGTGATTGCGGTGTCAGCGAACGCTCCGCCGCCGATTTCTATTAGCTTGCTGCCGGCGCCGAATGTCACTGCATTAATGCTCGTACAGTGGCAGAACGCTTGCTCCTCGATATACGCTACGGCGGCGGGAATATTGATCGAGGTAAGCCCGGTACATTGATAAAACGCCCGCATACCGAAATACAACAGGCTTTCCGGAAAAGTGACGGCTGTGATGGTGTTATTACCGGAAAAGGCGGATGAGCTGATTTCCATCACCGTCAGGTTTGTACCGTTATTGTCTATAGTGTCCGGAATATTAATTTCGGTAGCTGAGCCGGTATAGCCTGTTATACTCGCTCCTCCGGACCACTCCTTCCATTTAAAGCCGTCCGCCGTTGTTCCCGTATCGCCATTGGCGGCAAAAGCCGTCGTCGGCAGCAGGGTGAACAACACTGCTGCCGTGAGGAGTACGGCAAGGAGCTTTTTGCCTGTTTCTGCCTGTCCAGAGATTGCATTTTTCTCATATAGCATTTTTTGAGTTCTCATGTTCATTTTTCTCCTTCTTTTTTTAATTCATACCTTTCTCCTTATTTATTAGCCCCGTATAGCGAAAAGCATGTTGTCCACCGTCAGGCGCAGGGGCATGATGCTTTTCTCGTCCGGGACCGGCTCGGGCCAGCATATGGTCTTTTCCTCCAGCGTGACGTCCTTAAAGCGGCTTAAATCTGCCAGACTGCTGAAAGGGATTGTCTTTATGATCTCGCGCATATTGAAGATGATTTTGTTGCCGTGCTCGAATTCCACCAGCAGGGTATAATCATCATTGGGCGTGACCTTGAGTATTTTACTCATCGAATGAAACCCTCCTTTCGGATTTGTATGATATTTCGAGCATTCGCCGCTCCTTGCCATCCATGGCACCGCGGCATACTTCCCATCCGTGGGAATAAAAAATCCCCTATACAGAAAAGTATAGAGGATAATTTTTTGTTCCGGTATCTACCGAACGGTATATTTTGGGTGGGAAATTATATAAGCTTCAGCTTTTGCGCCTTTTTTACGGCCGCCGCCCTGCCGCTGACATCCAGTTTCAGGTAGATATTATGCAGATGGGTCTGCACGGTGCCCGTGCTTAAATGAAGCTGCCCAGCAATCTCATCCCGCTTGAGGCCTTCCGCGGCCAGGGCAAGGATTTCAAGCTCCCTCGCCGACAGGGAAACTGCCCCCTGCGTGGAGCGCTTCAGGCTTTCCATGTACTGCCCGCAGGCGGAAAGCACCTCCTTTATGTATGCGTTCCGCGAATCGGCGTGGGCGATGTGCCTGACCATGTTAAGTATACTGGGCGCATACTCGGCGAAGGGCAGGATGATGTGGTCCTCCTGCGCCATGCCGAAGGCTTCGCGGAGGGCGGCGCAGCCATGCTCCATGCCGTAAAGATGATATTGCGCCGCCGCCCTGAAAATCTGGTTGTGCAGAAAGCCGAGCTGGTTGCGGTAGACGGCGAAACAGCGCGAAAATCCCTCGGTGAGCATTTCGAGCTTGATGTCATTCTTTGAGAGCAGCAGCGCCTTGCCGTAGACGATATAGTTGAAGCCCAATCCCTGATAAAAAAAGTGCGCGGGGGACGTATCCCCGGTTTGCAGCCACAGGGGGATGCCGTCAAGCCGGGTAAGGCAGCCGTAAACATATCCTTCCACGAGTTCAAGCCCGGTGTTGTAATAGGGGTTGTTGGTCCGCGTCACATCCTGCCTGAGATGCCGCAGAAGCTCCAACGCTTCGTCAACCTTTCCCTGATAGATATACAGCCTGATTAAAGCAAAATAAGCGCAGATCATAAGACCAACCTGTTCCTTGGTCTGCGCTTTGTAAATGGCTTTGAAGGCGTTTAGCTCCGCTGCCTGCCAGTCGCCGGTTTCCAGCGCGTATTCGGCCCGAACCACATAGTCGCAGCCGGCGCCGCAGCCGTCGGCCAGCTCGGCGAAAACCGGGAAATCCGATGCCATGAGTTCCGTAAGCTCTTTAAGGCTGCCCGGCTCCCTGTAACAGATATAAAGTAAATGGGGAGAACCCAGGGTGAATTCGGCCTCCCGCTTTTGCAAGAAAGTAACATCACCGTCAAGCAGGCGCCGCGCCTCCCTTATGCAGGCAGCCATTTCCCCGGCATCGTTGAACACGGCAAAAATCCGGGTGAGATAAAGTTCCGCGAGAACGCGGTCTCTGCCGTGCGGGATGGGGCCTTCCGCCCGCTCGCAAGCCTCCCGCAGCTCGTTCAAGCGCGTCACGCCATCCTGAAAAGCGCCGGAATCGCCGTTTGTCAAAATAATGGCGATGTACTGCAAATAGGCAAGAGGATATCTAAGAAGCGTCTCGCGGGGCAATGCGGCAAACAGCTCTAAGACGCCGTCAAAAGTGGCTGCATCGCTGGTGACGGTATCCACGTTGTCCAGCAGTTCGAGGATGCGCTCCGTCTCACCTGCGCGGCAGAGATAACCGTATGCGGTTCTATATTTCCTTCGCGCCAGGTGCCATTCGCCAAGCCGGCCATAGAGCGCGGCGCGTTCTTCTTCATCCGTCTGCTTGCCCCGCAGGAAATCCAGTAGTACGTTGTGGATTTTATAGACCCCCGCCGCCTCGTCGAAGGCAATGAATGCGTTTTCGCGACGCAGCTTTTTAAGGGCTTCCTCCGATTTTGCTTCCTGCGTTACAAACACGGCCTGCTCCGCCGTGAAGCTGTCCATCACGGAAAGACGCAGCAAAAACCTTTGGATGCGCTCGTCGTATGCGTTATAGAGCACCTTCTCCACCAGCTCGTTGATAGTGCCGTTTCGGCCTGCGGGGATGCTCCGTTCCATACCGAGCATGATAAGATAAATCAATGAAATCCAGCCGCCCGTGTAATCTCCGATTTTTCTTATCTCGTTCTCGCCGGCCGTGAAGCCCATCAAGGCGTAATAGTCCTGAATCTCACTGTCGGTAAACCGCAGCGTATTTTGAGACACGACATTGCACAGCCCTTTTGCGGAAAGCTCGGTGATGTCAAGATTTGTCGTATCGCGGGTCAAAATGACGATGTGAAAATCGTCCGGCATTTCCATTACAAAGCGTCTGAAAAGCGCGGTCATCCGCATACTTCTTGTAAGGTGGAAATCGTCGATGACGAGCGTGGTATTGGGCTTGTATACCATCTCATTGATGATGGAAATAGCCATTGTTGTCTGCGGTGTGTCGGCAGGAACGCCGAGACTTTTGAGCCTGCTCGCCGCCGCCTCGTCAAATTTACCGATTTCGGACGCGAGCCTTTCCCAAAACCATGATGCCGTGTCGTCTTCTGATAAAAAGGAGGTCCATATGACAGGCACGCCTTTAAAAGCAAGGAATTCACGCACTGCAGTGGTCTTGCCGTAGCCCATAGGCGCCTCCACGATGGTCAGCGGATGGTCGAATATACTCTCCAGCGCGCGGTTGACCCGCCTTCGTTTGAGGGCTTTGAGCTTTTTCATTGGTGTTCCTCCTCTCTACGGGAGTTTGGGTTGGTAAATATATATCTACCGGAATGTTATAATACTTTATGTTGTCAGTATACAACAATTTTTTACAATCTTCAAGAAACGAAGCGAGTATAAGAAAACAGAAGGAATCGCCGAAAAATTGTTAGCTATTCGCTGAAATTGGTGGTATTGTATGTCGTTGAAGGAGGCAGTGCATATGGAGAACATACTGAAATTACTATATGGTCATTTCTAGCGAATGCCGGAAAACGCACAGGAGGAACGACGAGTCAAAACAAACCACCAGCTATTACGCCAGCGCTAAGCAGCCGAAACCGTAAGCTGGTGTTCCGGATCATGGATGACAAAGACCTGATCTGCTCGGATGTTTCACTGGACAGCTTCATCTCCGGCTTCCGTCTGGCGTGGCAAATTTCAAATCAAATACAAAACTATAACGGGTGTTCAGATCGCAGCCAAAGAGCTGGAACGGGCGTCTGTCAGTTATTTTAAGGGAGGAATCAAAATGAGGAAGCAAATCAGCACCGGAATAGTCCTTGCCATCTGTGTCGTGTTGTGTGCCGCTGTGTGGCCTTGGAGCGCCGAGGTCGAGGAATTACCGCCGAGCCTGTAAAAAACGCCGTAAAAGCTGAAATTGGGATAAACCAAAACACAACGCCACCGAATCAGTAACAAATATTAAAGGAGCGTAGTTGGTCTACCATAGACTGAATGCTCTCCTTCTTTCTACTGTTCGTTTCTGCATTGCTTTAAAACTGCCAGCTACATCACTAACTGTTTGGCTTCAATTTAGTACGCTGTCAGCGAACTCCTGCGCTTTGCGCCGCTTGTTTTTTGTGATATAATTTTACAAAATATGTCGAAAGCGGGGTGGCTCAATGAAAAAAAAGAAAAAGACGCTATTAGACCTTGACCGCATTCCGACACTTGAAGAGCTCCGCGCATACTTCAGGGAAAACGACTTCTCAGCGGCGACATATATTGATATGGACTATGACAAGCTGGATTCCGAGAGCGTGGGAATGCTCGAACACATAAAAAGTCTGATGAACGAGAAATGGGAGCCGCTGTCGCGCGAGATGGGACTCAAGTCCAACTCGTCATATTACGGCAAGGACAATCCGCTCATCGCCATGCGCGATAATATGGAAAATCTCGTCGCTGGCGGCGTGATGAAGCTGGTTACCGAAAAGCCGGGTCTGGTGGACGAGATATTGGCGTCTTTCATGGATGATACCGACGTTGAAAAACACGCTGACGATTTTTTGTATAATGCCGTGAAAACTGCGATGCAGGTCATGGAATATGAAGAGATGGCGCAGGTCGTTCAGGAGAGCGCCGCATACGAGGATTTCAATCACGATAAATTTAAAAACTACCGCTCGAAAGATTTTGACCGCAAGTGGAATCATACCCGTTCCAAAATAGAAACCGTCTCGCTCAACGAGATGGAGTCCGCCGTCAACGACGAGGGAGAAGGCGCTCCCATGCAGGTAGAGGACAAGTCTGTGAACGTCGAGGACGAGGTTATCGCCAATCTCACCGGCGATAATTTTTGGGAAAGCATCTCGGAGGATGACCGCGCGCTGTTACGAATGCGCATGAGCGGCAAGGCCCAGCAGGAGATTGCCGACGCGCTCGGATACAAAACCCACAGCGCCGTTAACAAACGGCTGCAGAAGCTCAAAGAGAGATTTGAAAACAGCGATATATAAACGATGTGCTTGATGATATGTTCGCCAGGCATATTTTTTTGAAAATATTTCCCTCAACTCAGGAACAATCCGTTTTCCTTATGTCGTAAGTAGGTAGAGGAAAACCATAACACATGATGAGCATCCGCTGAAAAGCGGGTGCTTTTTCTGTTGCGGTTTTTCTCAAATCTATATGAACGGAGGAAAACAAATTGAACAACGAAATCAAAAAGAAAGGAACGCCAAGCTTTGACACCATCGACGGCGCGACGCTGATGAGCACGCCACTCCAGCCGCTGAGGTTTGTGGTGGACAGTCTCATATCGCATGGGCTTCATGTCCCCGCTGGTTCCCCGAAGGTCGGGATATCGAGTGCCGTGAAATTTGTCTGGAGCGCAACGAGGATAACGTCTGGGAGTTGGTGTCGGACAGCAGAGAGCATCCGGAGCTTTTGGGCGATGCCATTATTACTCTTCTCTCTGCATTTATGAAATCCGCTTCTCACTTTATCTGCACTCCGACAGAGCTCGCGGATAAGCTGCTCAGTCAGAGCGGTGAGAGGATATCGCTGAAAAAAATCTCCCAGCGCATTCTGCAAAACGCTGAAGCGCTTATGACAGCGGGAATCAGCTTTGACATTCGCAGGAGCAACGGAAAGCGTCTTATCGAGCTTAGCCGTGCCGATGGTGACGATAGTGTCGATAAAACGGGGGCTTGTGTAGATACCCAGAACATCGTCCCTGTCGACCCTGTATGCGGAGGCACGGATACGGAAGCTCTCCCTTTGGGAGAGGCAAGCAAAGCGTCCGGCTATACGCCGTCCGCATCAAGCGGGGCGCTGCCCCACACCCCAGTGACGAAAGGAGCATGACATGGAGAAATTAAAGGACAAAAAATTCGCGTTCCGAGTAAGGGAGCGCGACCTGAATCAGATCAGATTGAAAGCGAAACGGGCAAAGATGACGGTCACGGATTACCTTGTGACCTCGGCTTTGGGTAAGGATATCGTCGTTATAGATGGCGTGGAACCGCTCATCGGTCAGATGAAAGCTATCGGTAAAAACCTCAATCAGCTTACCACGCTGGCGCATATGGGCAGAATTCAGGCCGTCAGATTGGATGAGGTCAGCGAGGCCTTTGGCGATATCGCATCCGCCCTCCGCGACCTGACCGGTGAGGTGAAATGATGGCGACGTTCACAAGAGTCAAGGTAAAGCACGCCTCCTGCGGCAGGATGCTTGGTGCACTCTCGTATGTTCTTCAATTCAAAAAGGTGACGTTCGATGGCGTCCGCGTTGAAACCGGACATAACTGTACGCCCTACACCAGCTACCTTGAGATGATGGCGACCAAGCAATCCTTCAAGAAAACGGATGGCGTCAGCTTCTTACATTACGTTCATTCCTTCTCGGATAAGGAGAACATCACACCGTGGCAGGCCAATGAAATAGCCCGCGAGCTGGCGGAAAGGCTATTCCCCGACAGCGAATGTGTCATCGCCACGCACAACGATACCGACAACCTGCACTCGCATATCATTGTCAATACGGTCAGCTTCAAGGACGGTAAGAAGCTTCATATGTCGCCGACATCATTACAGGAGCAGCGGCAGGTCAACGATGAAATCTGTAAGGCGCATGGCTTCTTTGTACTGGAACCCTATGACGGACAGAAAAGGAATAAGCGGCTGACGCCGGGCGAATACCGCGCAGCTATGCGTGGTGAGAGCTGGAAGTTCCGTCTGATGAAGGCCATCGACGAAGCTTTGGAATACTCCCATACCCGCAAGGATTTCATCGCTAACATGGAGTACGAGGGTTATGAGGTACGCTGGGACGATGCGCACAAATACATTCTGTTCACCACGCCGGAGGGGCAGAAGTGCCGTGACCGCACTCTGCACGATGACACCTACCTAAAGGAAAATCTTGAAAAGCTGTTCACCTACCGCGCCGAGCACGGCTTCACTCCGCAGACGCCGGAGCCGCCCGAGGGCTGGCTGGCGCAGGCAAATACGATAGATAAGCTTGTCTCAGACGCTGTTCGGCTCGGTAAAAGTATTGAGAAAATGGCCGATGTGCCGCCAGCGTCACAGCCTTTTACCCCCGCCGAAAGCAAGCAGAAAAAGCGGGAGGCACTCAAAAAGCTGGCGCAGGGGCACAAGCTTCAGAACGAGCAGGAGCAGGAAATCGGACAGAAGATGTAAGAAAAAGGGGGCGCAAAAATGATCACATCAGAGAAATCGGTCACCTATAAAAAGAAGATCGGCAATGTTGTTTTCGTTATAAAAAGCGAGAGCAAGCCGGACACCAGGCTGGATATGGTGGATGCGATAGTCGTTTTGATCAAACGGGATCTGGAGCATGGAGACAAGCCTCCTGAGAATAACTGACTTCACGTTGCGGCTGCGTATGGATATCCAAAACGTCTTGTGATATCATGTGTTTGCGATATCCGCGTAGCCGTTTTGCGGGAGAAACAAGGAGGTGCGAAAGAATGCTAATCCCCCAAAACGGAGATTGGGCAGGATTCTACTTACGTCTTTCACGGGATGACGATACAAATAAGGAGAGCAACTCGATCACAAACCAACGAAAAATACTGACAGCGTATGCTGAAGAACACAATTTTAAAATAATCGAGGAATACATTGACGCCGGTGTTTCAGGGACGAGCTTCGAGCGTCCGGCATTTAATCAGATGCTTGAGGACGCGAAGGTGGGCAAAATAAACGTCATCATCGTCAAGGATTTGTCACGGTTAGGCCGAAACTATCTCGGCTCCGGCGATCACATTGAAAATGTGTTCCCGAACCTTGGCGTCCGGTTTATCTCCATCGGTGACAATTACGACAGTCTATTTGACGACGAGCCGTCCGCCGACATGGTGCCGATCATCAATTTTTTCAATGAGTTTCACGCCAAGCAGACCAGCAGAAAGACCAGAGCGTCAAAGAAGGTCATGGCGCAGGGCGGGAAATTCATCGGCACAAAGGCCCCCTTCGGTTACATCATCGACCCCGACGACAAGCATCATCTTCTGCCGGATGAAGAAGCGGTACCGACGGTTCGCCAAATATTCCAATATGCCTGCGACGGGCTCGGCTTCAAGGCAATCGCTAAACGGTTACGGGATGCGGGAGTAATGAATCCAACCGCTTACAACAACATCAAGTTTCCGACGCTGCACAAGAGCGAATACTGGCGGCAGCCCCATGACTGGCATCCATCCTCTATCAAGACCATTCTGACGAACCCGACCTATCTTGGGAAGATCGTCAGCGGGAGGCGGCGGGTTAAGTCCTTCAAGGATAGGGAAATACTGAAAATGCCGGAGGACAGCTGGATCGTAGTGGACGGGATGCATGAACCCATCATCGACCAGAAAACATGGGACACGGCACAGGAGAAACTGACTGTCAGGAAACGTTCGGATAATCAAGGAGCGCAACAGCTTTTCGCTGGACTTGTAAAATGCGCCGACTGCGGTTACGCCCTTGCTTATACCTACAACAAGGGAAATCCCCGCTACCAGTGCAGCATGTATAACGTCAAGGGTAAAGGGTACTGCTGCTCACACTTCATCACCTACGACGCGCTATACCAAGCCGTCCTGTTTGATGTGAGCCGTAGGGCGAAAGCCGCCGCCAATTTAGACAGACATCTGATCCATCGGCTGAAGCACGAAACATCTGGTATGCTGAAAAAGCGGGAGCAACTGGCGGAAAAGGAATGCGCTCAGATGACGGTGAGAATCGGCGAGCTGGAAGTCATCATCGGCAAGCTCTATGAGGACAACGCCCTCGGAAGAATTACGACGGATCGGTATCAGAAGCTCCTCGACACTTATGAAGCGGAGCAGAAGGAGCTGACAGGTAAGCGTGACGGTTTGCAAAAGGAACTCGCCGTACAGAAAAAGAAAGCCGATGAAACCGAGCGGTTCCTCCAGCTTATCGCAGGATACAAGGATATTCAGGAGCTGACTGCACCGATGCTCAACGAGCTCATTGACCGTATCGAGGTAGGTACGAAGCAGACGATTGACGGCGTCAAGAACCAGGAGATACGCATCGTTTACAAGCAGTTCTGCTATGTAGAGTTCGGAGAAATGTGGGACTTCCCGACGACGGACGAGCAGCGGACGGCCCTGATTCAAATAGCGTAATGAAGATATGAATATTAAAAACGAGTACCTATAACAACGTCAAGAGGTCAGGAGTTCGATCCTCCTTATCTCCACCAAGACAAAAAAGCCCGGAAACAGCGATGTTTCCGGGCTTTTTTCTTATTTTCTTTATAGCCGCATTTACAGCGGATTTTTACTTCGGCTGGCAAGGCAGTCACGGTATGCCTGATTGCAGACACAGGTCGTCCATATCATTATTCTGGATTCTGACTATCCAAATATGCATAAATATCAACAAATACCGAGTATCTGTCCAGTTATTGTTCTTCTTCCTCTACATACTCAATAAGCTGCCCCGGCTGGCATTTCATGATTCGGCATAATTTTCCTAACGTCTCTGTAGTAATGGGTCCATCATGCCTAATCCTCTGCAAAGTTGGCGCTTCGATCCCCTGATTGGCCAGATAATAATATGAAATTTTGTGTTCTTTCATGTATTCGCGCAGTGGCCTATAGGAAATTGGCATATTTTCACCCCATATTTATTATATGGGGCTTGCTTTTTCGTATCATAGTAATTATAATTACTATATATTACTTTGTTTGGAGGGATAGATATGGATAAAGCTATGCATATCAGACTGATTGATGAATTGGGGCGAGTCGTTCTCCCCGCTGAGACCAGAAATGAAATGGACTGGAGTGAAAAGACTCCGGTAGAAATTTGGGTCAATGCGACAGAGCAGGAAATCGTAATCAAACGGCATACGTTTACCTGCGCATTCTGCGCAGAAACTGAAAACCTGAAAATGTTTCAGAAAAAACATATTTGCCCGGCCTGTCAAAAGGCAATCGCAAACCTAAGTGACTGTGATGCCAAATAACAGCAAGCGGTGAGGTCGCTTTCCTGCGCACTGAGGCGCATCTCGTGGCCATTTACGGGGGTATGTAACCGATGGGCGTACGAGACCTCTTGAATGCCATTCAGGGGGTCAGCGGTTCGCCCCTCCTTATCTCCACCAAGACAAAAGTCCGGACCTGACGCCAAACGGCGACAGGTCCGGATTTGTTTTTACTTAGGAGAAAACCGTTATACACACGAGACAGGGCGGTGCGTCAAACGCCGCCACCTCCACAATTTGCCCATGAGGCATACACAGATTTTTCCGGTCTGACGGTGGAACAAATCGGCGTTTTATACAGTCAATATGGTATAACCCGAAAGGAGCGGATGTCCATGAAGAAAATAAAAAAACTGACGACCATGTTGCTGGCCGGCGCCGTCGCCGCCGCCGGATTTGCAGCGTTTGCGGCCGATGCCGTACAGCCCGTGTCCCCGATTTTGGCCCCCATATCCGCGGGTGACCCCGCAGCCCCTGCGCAGGGCGCCTACGGCACAGAAATGAATACGCCCTACTACATGAGCTATACGGGCAAAGTGACTGAGCTCAGGCCCCATTCGCAGCTTGACGGCGCACAGTACCTGACGCTTGAGAGCGAGGAATACGGGCCGGCAAGCCCCCTGGTCACGGCCGACACCTACGTTGTCGGCGGCGAGGTCGCCGTGGGAGACACCGTCACCCTCTTTTACGAGGCCGACAAGCCGATGCTGATGATCTACCCGCCCCAGTACAACGCCGCCATCCTGCTCGTCAACCCTGACGAGGACTTCTCGGTCGCCGCGGACCTGTTCGACGACAACCTGCTCAGCCGCGACAAGGGGATGGTGCTGCGGGTCGGCGACAAGACCGAGCTGCGCTCGCCGGACGGCACGCCCTACGAGGGGTCCCCCGCCGGAAACCGCCTGCTCGTGTTCTACACGGTGGCCGCCGAGAGCTGGCCGGTGCAGGTCACGCCCGAAAAGGTCATTGTGCTCGGCAAGCCTGAGGCCAGCTTCACGCCGCCCGTTCACATCTCGGCCGCCGAGCTTGTGGTCGGGGGCAAGACCGTCGAGGCGCCGCCCGCCTTCGTGTCCGACGACGGGGCGGTCATGGTGCCGCTCCGCGCCATAGCCGAGGCACTGGGCTATGAGGTCACCTGGGAGGGCGCCACCGGGACCGTGTATCTCAACACCGCCATCAGCCTGCAAATCGGACAGGACAACTATGTCTACATGCGCATGGCCCCCATCACGCTCGGCGCGGCGCCCGTGCTGCGCGACTCGCGCACCTTTGTGCCGCTGAACTATTTCCGCGAGGTCTTGGGGCTGAATAACGCCTACTTCGCGGAGGGACAAATTGTCATAGACGACGCCGAAAAAATGGAGTGAGTTCTCCCGGAAAGACAGGGGCGGTTCACCCGTCTTCGTTTCAGGAATATTCCTGCCAAGACAGCTGACCCGCCTCCTTGTCCCGCTGCGAAGAAGTGAAGCAGCAGCAAAAAATCTGATGTCGCTGAATGGAGTAAGATAGCGAGGAACAAAAGAATGCTCTACACCGAACTCACAAGAACCGCTCTGCGTATCGCATATGACGCGCACCATGGGCAGGCTGACAGGACCGGGTTGCCATATATTTACCATCCGCTCCACCTCGCCGAGCATATCGGAGACAGTGAGGTTCTGATTGCGACCGCGCTGTTGCATGATGTGGTTGAGGACACCGACATCACTTTTGACGACCTCGCGGCGCAGGGAATCACAAAAGACGTAATAACTGCGCTAAAGCTTTTGACGCACGACGAGCGCGTTTCGTACATGGACTATGTGAGGCATATCAAAGACAGCGGCAACAAGACCGCCATCGCGGTCAAACTTGCGGACTTGCGGCACAACGCCGACGCTTGCCGGCTTGTGGAGATTGACGACAAGGCGAGAGCGCGAATCGCGAAGTATCATGCCGCGCTTGAATTTCTGGAAAGAGCTGACGATTGAAATTTGGGGTTCAGATTTATCTATGCCAATTCGACTTTGCCGTTTCAAACAAGTGGTTTTTTGACCACTCGTTTGATTTTGCCTATTCGTTGTGCACACGCAAATGCAAAAGGCCGCTTTGCACAAGGCGGCCTTTTTGTATGTCTTTTTTACCTGAACAGAATCTGCACCTGGCTTTTCCCTGTGCGCTTCATCACATAGAATCCATTTTATGTGGGGCTTGGCACAAGGGCCGCAAGGGGCGATTTTGAACTGCCTGAAAAGCTGAATAAACGAAAAAGGCGAGCCGCTTCCGGCTCGCCTTTCGCTTTTGTATGATGCCCGTCAGAATCCAAGCAGGTTGAACAGCACCTGCGCCATCTGTGCCCTTGAAGTCGTGCCGGTGGGACTGATGAGCCCCTGCGAACCGCCGGCGATGCCGGTCTCAATCATGAGCGCCATGGCCTCTTTGGCCCAGGAGGCAATCTGTGCGCTGTCGGTGAAGTCGTCCATCGTCTTGCCGGACTCCCCGTCGGGCAACTGACCCATGACGTCCAGCGCGTTGTAGAGCAGCGTGAACATCTCCTGCCTTGTGATTTGCGCTACCGGGTTGTACAGGTTGTCACCTACGCCATTCGAGATGCCAAGACTCTTTGCCGCCGCGAGATACCCCGTGTAGTAGGTGTCGCCGGCGTCCGCGAAGTTGTCTGTCGGGGCCTCGTCGGGCGCTATGCCGTAGGCCCGCATCATGAGGACGAGGAACTCGCCTCGCGTCAGTTTGGCTTCGGGGCTGAAAGTCGTGCCGTCGCCCGTGCCGGAAGTGATCTCCCGCGCCGCAATGAAGGCCACCGCCTTGGCGTACCACGCGCTCGCGGGCACATCGGTGAAGGCGACCTCGTTGTACACCACGGCGTAGTCGCTGAAGTGGGTGGTTTCGAAAGTGACCGTGCCGGTCACGGGGTCGTAGCGGCCGTTAGGGACGCAGACCGCGTTGCCGTCGCCATCAATGTACCAGACGACGATGCCCGCCGGGTTTGCGAGCTCCGCCGCAGTCGGCGCGTAGGGGATGGAGACCGTCACAGGCGCTGCGGGGTTGCTCCAATTTGTCTGTTTGCCGTCGATTTCAAGCGTCAGTGAAATGAGGGGCCGGCCGCCGACGGCGGCTTTGACGTCGTCCGGCAGGGCAGATTTGTCCCCCTCGCCGATGATAATCTCAGCGTTTTCCCCATTGATGCCGGCAATGCCGGTCAGCATATTGGAGGGCACAGATACGGTGGCAATGTCGCTTTCAACCGCAATGGTTTTCCGCCCGCCCGAGTCCGTCAGGTCGGCAACCGGGATGAGGTTGGGGTTTGCGGCGGGCGGCGCGCTGCCGCCGCCCCCGCCGCCGCCCGAATGGGACGACGCGGCCCCCGTCGCCGGGAATACGGCTGTGATGACGCCGGAATCAGCCTCGTTTGTGGCCGAGGTCGCCCCGGCCACCGTGAAGAAGTTCTCGCTTACGCCGTCCAGCGTATACCCCGGCGCCAATGTCAGCGTGATGGTCGCCGTATAGACGGTGCTTGCCGCAAAGGGGCTGTCTGCCGGGCTCCATGAGACGGCGCCCATGTACTGCGGCGTCAAGGTGATGGCCGTCACCGGGACGGCGCCCCTGACGGGGGGCGTCACACCGGCGATTGCGCGAATCGTAACCACGGTCGAAGTGGTCATGTCGCCGGCGCCGACGCCGTCAAGCACCGGATAGCCGCCGTTGACGTCCGCGTACCACCGCCACGGGTCGGAGTCGTCCTCCTCCTCATCCAGGTTCAGGGTGTCGGCAAAGGTCTGCACCGCCATGTCGCCGGCGCTCTTGCCAAGGCCGAGTTCCGGGTCGTTCAAGGCCAGGCTGTCCTCGTCGCCCTGGGCAATGCCGGGCATTTCACCGCGCAGCAACCAGTGGATGTTCGAGATGTAGTCGTCGCACTGTCCGTAGCCGGCGAAGCTGCCGTTGTAGGTAGCGCCGGTCACAAGGCCTGTCGCGTAGCAGTTTGCAATCGTCATATCCTCGCCGTAGTAACAGCCCACAAACCCGCCGTTATAGTTGGAAGTGCCGGTCACGTCGCCCGTTGCGTAGCAGTTGACCATGTAGGGGTACTCGTCAAAACTGCCGTAGTTGCACCCGAAATAGCCGAGCAGGCCGCCACTGAAACCCTCGTACTCCGGCGCGCTGTGGTCGAAGGAGCCCGAGATGTCGCACTCCGAGTAGCATTCTATGAACGTCGAATTGTACGCCTGCCCAATCAGGCCGCCGACCATGGAGCCCGAAACGGAGGAGGTGATGACGCCGGTCGAATAGCAGCCCTCAATGTAGGCGTCGGCCGCGTAGGCGGCAAGGGCGCCGGCGCAGAGTTCATCCTCACCGTCAAAATTGGAGTCAATCGTGAGGGCCACGTCGGTGAGACCCAAATCGAGCACCGCCCCGCCGACGATATCGCCGAACAGCCCCGCGCTGCCCTCGGTATAAATGCTGTCCTCCTCCGTGTCGTAGAACACATCGGCGTTGAGGTTTGAAATGACGTGCCCGCCTCCGAAAAACACGCCCGCAAACGCGTTTACTGAGCAGATGGGCCACCAGTCGTACCCGGAGAGGTCGAGGTCCTCCTCGAGGTAAATGGCGCAGTCCTCAAAGTCCTCAAAGTACAGCAAGGACTGCTGCGCCAGCCACGCGAGCTCCTCCGGGGTGTCAACGGTGATTTCGTCGTCGCCGGGTTCATATCCGTCCGGCGTCTGGGCGCGCCCGAGCCAGCTGTTGCTCAAATCGACAAGCGCGATGTCCACGCCCTCGCATGATGCGCTCGAGTCCATATCGATGCCGGCCATGGCCATGTTGCCGCCGTATGTGATGCCGCCAGACGGATAGGGGGAGGCGAAAACGAAGAACATACCGGATTCCGGGCTCTCAAACGTGAATTCATACGCCCCGGCGGCGTCCGCCGCAGCTTCCGAAAAGACAGCGAGCTCCAGTTCGCCGGATGAAAAGTCGACGATGTAGAGCTTCAGGGCGACGCCTGCGGCCGGGGTCGTCCCATCGGACAGTGTCACCGTCCCGCTGACCCGGCAGATGATGTTCAGCGCGATGTCGGCGTCGGTGTCGTCCGCTACGGTGAAGGGCTCGGTCGTTGACTGCGCATAAACTCCGCCCTCGTCCGCGGCGACCACCGCCACGTAGCTTTCGCCCACGACATCGGGAATGGCGTAATCGCCGGATTCATCGGTCACTGCGCTGTAGAGGGGAGCCCCGGAAAAAGTCTCCGCGTCCGCCCCATAGAGGCCCACGGTCAGCCCCTCCACCGAGAGCGAGGCGAGGGCCGATGAGACCGTCCCGCTCACGACGAAGTCGATGATCTCCCAGTGCGCGTACAAGGTGATATCCTCCGCCACGGTGTCGGTTTCGAAATTCCAGGTGTCGCCGCCCTCCGCTTCGTCATACCAGCCAAGGAAGATACAACCGGCTTTCTCGGGGTCGGAGGGCTGCGCAAGCGTGGAGCCCTCCGGGAGCTCCGTGACGAAATAGACCGCTTCCGGCTCGTCGCCGTCCGCAAAAGTCACGGCACATCCGGTGCCGGCCCCGTCGCCCACGCCGATGAGCACGGGATAGCCGTCTATGACGAAGCTCCAGGGGGCGGGCGACCGGCCGCTGTTCAGGGTCACGGGAAATCCGGCGTCGCGCATCTCTTCGTCCGATTTCACCGCGGCCGTAGTGGGCGTCGAGTCAAATTCCGTGCCGCCGACCGCGGCTTCCGCGGTGCCTGTGAGCCAGTAGCAGTTTGTCTCACTGCCCCTGTCGAGGCCGACAAAGCCGCCGGGCTCATGTTCTCCGGTCGCGTCGACTGCGCCTGTCGAATAGCAGGAGGTTTCGTGCGCGAAATTGTTGCCGACAAAGCCGCCGGCGCGGTGCGCGCCGGTGACGGCGCCGGTCGAGTAGCAGTCGGCCACGTTGCCCATGGCCGTGCCGGCAAAACCGCCCACATAGGCGCCGCCGCTCACGTCCCCGGATGCATAACAAGCTGAAATAGCGCCGCCGGAGCTCGCCTGACCCACGAAGCCGCCCGCCGACGTGCCGCCGGGCGCGGCTTCAATGCCGCCCTCGGCATAGCATCTTGTGACGGCGCCGGCTTCATTTTCACCGATGAACCCGCCGTAGGAGCTGGGATTGCTGCTGACGCTCATCACGTCTCCCGCCGCGTGGGAATCCGTGACGTTTGAGTAGTTTATGCCGATAAACCCGCCGGCCTGGTTGCCGCCCGTGACGTCGCCCACCGCCTCGCAGCGGCTCAGCGTGTAGCCTGTGCTAAATCCGGCAAAGCCGCCCACGCTGCCGCTTGAACTGTCGCGGATGACGTCTGCCCCGGCGGCGCAGTCCTCAATGCGGCAGCCGCCCCCGTCGTTCCTGACGAGGCCGGCAAAGCCCCCGGTAAAGGGTGAGAGCTCACCCGAGTATTCGTTTTCAACCGATCCGGTCGCGCTGCTGCGCCGCACGGTTGTGTCGAACAGCGCGCCCACGAGGCCGCCGAGATAATCGGCCGAAGTGCCGACTTCAGCCGAGACCTCGCAGTCCGACACGCAGGCGTCCATGATGGAGCCGGCCAGCCCCCCGCAATAGGTCTCCAGCATGTTCATGGAGGCGGTCACGGTGCCCGAAACGGAGCAGCCCTCAATTGAGCCGCCGTATTCCTGTTTGCCCACCAGCCCCCCGCAATACGCATTGTAGTTGCCGGCCGTAAGCGACACGTCGCCCGCCACTGAGCAGTTGATGAAGGACGCGCCCGACGAGCGCCCCGCGAGCCCGCCCGTGTATACGTACTCGCCGCCATAGGTGACTTCAATGGAGACGCCGTCGAGCTCCACATCTTCAACAGTGTTGTAGTACGCCCACCCGATGAGGCCCGCGTGCTTTAAGGCGCCCGAGATGGTCAGCCCGGAGATTCTATAGCCGTTCCCGTCGAAATTCCCCCTGAACGGGTTGCTTCCGCCGATTGGAGCCCAGTAGTGGGCCGAGAGGTCGATGTCGGCGCCGAGCTTTATGGTGTAGCCGTCAAAATCCCCGTCCCCGTTGTTGACATACTGCGCCACCCAGGCGAGCTCTCCCGCCGTGGTGACGGTGTAGGTGCCGCCGGCAAGTGGAGGTGCCCATGTCGCGTAATCGGGCCAGGAGCCTTCGGCGCCGACAGCCCCGGCCGGCATCGTCATCTGCGGACAGAGCGCAGTCAGGAACGCGATGGCCAAAAGTATACTGAGAATTTTCTTCGATTTCTTTTTGATCATGAGTATCATCTCTCCTCAAAATTCCATTCGGCGCCACCGTTTGGGCCGGGCGCGGCAACAGGGCAGCAGGGCATGCCTAAGCGAAGCCCCAAACACAATTTTATAC
>DATMZG010000129.1:0-6886 GCA_035560415.1 Candidatus Acidiferrum sp.
CCCCCCCGCCGTCATGCTCTTCACGAGCTGCGTCGACAATTTCGTCGCAAGCGACCACGAAGTCTACCTCTCGGCCCTGCGGGCGCGCTACCCGGCCGTCGCCTTCCTTGACTGCGCGATGGACCCCATCAACCGTGAGACCGCCATGCCTCCGGTCGTGCGCATGCAGTTTGCCCTCTCCTCCCTCTGGGAGAGGACGAGGCGGGCAAAAGCCGTCAATTTCTTCGGCTGTTTCACGCCGCCGGGTTCCGATGACCCCCTCCCGCGTCATCTCCAAGCCCACGGCTATGAAGTGCGGCACCTCGCCTGCTGCAAGACCTTTTCGCAGTATGTCGCCATGGGGGAGAGTGCCCTCAACCTTGTCACCTACCCGACCGCGCTGCCGGCCGCAAAGGCGCTCGATATGCCCTACGTCTACATGCCGGTCTGCTATGACGACGCCGAGCTTGCCGCCCAGTACGGGGCGGTCTGCGAGGCGCTCGACATCCCCCTTCCCGCCCCAGAAAAGCCGGACTTTTCGCCCCTCGCCGGCCGGCGCGTCGTCATCGACGACGGGGCGACCTGGCGGCCCTTTTCGCTGGCAAAGCGGCTTTTGTCTGAAGGGGTGACCGTCACCCGCATCTTCGCCGACGCCCCTATGCCGCTTGAGCGGGCGGCGGCCGACAGCCTCGCGGGCCTTGCCCAAATCGTGCCGAACACGCCGCAGGCTATGGCCGACATGTCCCGCTTTGCCGACCCCGCAGCCCTCGCCATAGGCTGCCACGCCGCCTACATGGCGGACACAAATTGCTATCTGCCTCTCATCGCCCTCGGCGGTGACGGCAGGCTGCCGCAACTCGCAAAACAGCTCGCACAGGCGGCCGCCGCCCCAAAGCCCCCGGCCGGGCGCTTTGACCTTGCGAGGGGGTGCTGCCTGTGAGCGTGCTGTCGCGCTTTCTCCCGCCCCTTGCCCCGGACCTCGGCGGCGCCTGCTCGCTCTTAGCCCCGATGGGCGGCCTTGTCGTCATTCACGACTCGGCCGGCTGCGCCGAAAACTATGCCGTCTTTGACGAGCCCCGCCGGCCGGTGCCGGTCTTCTCCTCGGCTTTGATGCGCATGGAGGCCATTTTGGGCGACGAGGAGGCGCTGCTGCGCAAGGCCGAGACGGCCGCGAAGCAGCTCTCCCCCCGGTTTGTCGCCCTTGTCGGAAGCCCGGTGCCCGACATGCTGGGCACCGACTTTGCGGCCCTCGCCATGGAGCTCGAGGCCCGGTGCGGCCTGCCTGTTCTGGGCCTTGCCTGCGGCGGCTACCGGCCATACGACGCCGGCATTTCGCAGGCCCTTTGCGCCATGATTGACCGCTTTTCGCTTTCGCCCGCTCCCGGCGAATTCCCTTTGACGCTCGGCGCCACCCCGCTTGACCGGCCGGACCTTCCGGCCCAGTCCTTTGAAGACATTCTGCGCGCCCGCAGCGCCAAAAGCGCCGTCGTCGCAAGCTACGGCGGGCTTGCGGCAGCACGGCTGCTCGGCATTCCCTTTGACCTTGCGCCGGCCCCGGCCTTCCCTGTGCGGGGACACACCCTCATTTTAGGTGAGCAGGTCTTTGCGGTCACGGCGGCAGCCCGATGCGGCGGCGTCGCCGGTGTGGTCGCCTCCTGTGACCCCGCCCTTGGCGGCAGGCATCTTGACACCGAGGCCAAAATCATGTCCGCCCTCGCCGAGGGGTGGGACACCGTCGTCGGCGACCCATTATACCGTCCACTCGTGCCGGAAGGCACATGCTTTATCCCCCATAAGCACCCCGCGCTGTCAAGTTTCAGAAAGATTGAAAGGTAGAGAACAAAATGAAGAAACTCCTTGCGCTGCTCCTCGTCCTCTCCATGCTGCTGGCCGGCTGCGCCCCCGCCTCCGGGACGGGCGGCGAAGCCGAGACCCCCGAGACCCGCACCGTCACCGACGACACCGGCCGCGAAATCGAGGTGCCGGGCGTCATTGACCGGGTCGTCATCATCTCGACGATGCCCTTAGCCTCGGTCTACTGCATGGTGGCCGGCTCCGGCGAAAAGCTGGTCGGCCTCACCCCCTCCTCGGCCAATGCCGCCCTCAACTCCTTTGTCGTGAAAATTGCCCCGCAGGTGGAGAGTGTTTCGACAAAATTCGCCCAGGGCGGGACCGTCAACGTCGAGGAGGTGCTGCTGCTCGAGCCCGACGTCGTCTTCTACAACACCAACAACGCGGCCGACTGCGAGGCCGTCACAAAGCTCGAGACGGCCGGTGTGGCCTGCGTCGGATTTTCCACAACCATCGACGACAACAACACGGTTGAGACCTTCAACTCCTGGGTGCTGCTGCTCGGCGAGACGCTGGGCGAGGACTTGCAGGCCGGGGAGATCGTCGACTACGGCCGCAAGGTGCAGTCCATTGTCGCCGAGCGGGTGGCCGAAATTCCCGAGGATGCGCGGCGCAGCGCCCTCATTCTCGCCAACTACAACCAGTCGGCCATCACGGCGGCCGGCAGCACTTTCGGCCGGTACTGGCTGTCGGCCATCGGCGCCGTCAACGTCGCCGCGGAGATTGCGCAGCCCATCGCCCCCGTCAACCTCGAGCAGATTTACGCCTGGGACCCCGACGTCATTTTCCTCAACAGCTTCAGCGGCTTCACGGCCGCCGAGGTCATGGCCTCGGCCGCAGTCGAAGGGCACGACTGGAGCGGGCTTTCGGCCGTCAAGTCGGGCGAGGTCTATAAAATGCCGCTTGGCATGTACTACTGGTTCCCGCCCTGCTCCGACTCCCCCCTGGCCCTGCTCTGGATGGCCAAGCGCCTCTACCCCGAGCAGTTTGCCGACATCGATTTGGACCAAACCGTCAAAAACTACTACGAGGAGTTCTACGGCCTTGTCCTGACGGACGAGGACCTTGCCACCATTTACAACCCGCCGGCCGAGTCGGCCATGGCCACCCCGTGAATCGCCTGAAGTACCCACTCCTCTTTCTCCTCCCGATCATGGCGGCCCTCGCGTGTCTGGGCGTGGGCCGCATGGTCATCCCCTTTGGCGAGGTCGCCGCAGCCCTCATGGGTAAGGCGGAAAACGCCGTTGTCACCGGCATGCGCCTGCCCCGCGTTTTGCTGGCGCTGCTCGTGGGCGGCGGACTTTCGGCCGCCGGCACCGCTTTCCAGAGCCTGTTCGCCAACCCGCTCGCAACGCCCGACACGCTGGGCGTTGCGGCGGGGGCGAGCTTTGGGGCCGTGGTCGGGCTTTTTTTCGGCCTGCCCCTGCTTGCGGTGCAGCTATTGGCGCTGGCCGCCGGCTTTTCGGCCGTACTTCTCACCATATCGGTCGGCCGGGGCCGGCAGGGCACGGTCTCCCGCGCCACCGTCGTGCTGTCGGGGCTTGTGGTCTCCTCCCTGTTCACGGCCTTTATCTCCTTTTTTAAGTACATCGCCGACACCGAGTCCAAATTGCCGGCCATCACCTACTGGCTCATGGGCTCCCTGACCTCGGCGAGCTTTGGCAGGCTTGCGCTTGGCGCCCCCTTCATCCTCGTCGGCACGGGGCTCCTCTTTATGCTGCGGTGGCGGCTCAATCTCCTGCCCCTCTCGGAGGACGAGGCCCGGTCTGCCGGCGTCAACCTGCCGCTGCTGCGGGGCCTTACGGCGCTGTCGGCCACCATGATCACGGCCTCGGCCGTCTCGATGTGCGGGCAGGTGGGCTGGGTGGGGCTGCTCATCCCCCATATCTGCCGCATGGCGCTGGGGGGCGACAACCGAAAGCTCATCCCGGCCTCGGTCAGCCTCGGCGCGGCCTTTCTCGTCGTCATCGACACGGCGGCCCGCTCTTTGACCCCCTCCGAAATCCCCATCTCGGTGCTGACCGCCATCATCGGCGCCCCCTTCTTCATTGCGCTGCTGCGCAAGAACGGGGGGTGGGAGCTGTGACCTTCACAGTGGAGCACGGCTCTTTCTCATATGGGAAAAGCCCCGTAATTGACGACCTCTCGCTTGCGCTGGCCTCCGGCGACCTGCTGGCGATTTTGGGCCCCAACGGGGCCGGCAAGACGACGCTGCTGCGCAGCATGATGGGTCATCTCAAATGGAAGGCCGGCGCAAGCTATCTCGACGGCGAGCAGGTTTCGGGCATGCCGCCCCGCAAGCTCTGGAGCCGCATGGCCTATGTGCCGCAAGCCAGGGGCGCCTTTGCCGGGCAGACCGTGGAGGAGCTCGTGCTGCTCGGGCGCAGCAGCCACATGGGGCTTTTTGCAAAGCCCGGCAAGGCCGACCGCAGCGCGGCCGCGGCCGCCCTCGAGCGGCTGGGGCTCGAAGGTCTCGCAAAAAGGCCCTGCCGCGAGCTTTCGGGCGGGGAGCTCCAGATGGTGCTGATAGCCCGTGCCATTGCGGCGGAGCCCGAGCTGCTCATTTTGGACGAGCCGGAGTCGGGGCTCGACTTCAAAAACCAGCTCGTCGTGCTCGACACCCTCTCCGACCTTGCGGCGGGGGGCATGGCCTGCATCTTCAACACCCACTACCCCGCCCACGCGCTGCAGCGGGCGACAAAGGCCCTGCTGCTCTGGAAGGGCGGCCGCCTTTTCGGGCAGACGTCACGGGTTTTGACCGAGGAGACCCTCGCCGCAGCCTTTGGCGTGCGCGCCGCCATCGGCGAGCTCGAGACGCCGCATAAGCTGCTGCGCACCGTCATGCCGGTTGAAATATTGACGGACGAGCCACAAAGCCTTACAATAAAACAGGAGGGAGACCTGACCATGGAAACCCGCATTGCCATCATCGCCATCATCGTGGAGGACAGGGGGGCCGCCGACCGCATCAACGCGCTGCTGTCGGAGTACGGCAATTACATCATCGGCCGCATGGGCCTGCCCTACCCCAAAAAAGAGCTCTCCCTGATCAGCGTCGCCATCGACGCGCCGGAGGAGGTCATTGCGGCCCTCTCGGGCAAGCTCGGCATGGTCCGGGGCATCAGCGTCAAGACGACCTATTCCAAGAGGTAGGCCATGGCGACATTGAATGAGACCCCCGCCTCCGAGCGGCTGAACATCGCCATTTTTGGCCGCCGAAACAGCGGCAAATCCTCCCTCATCAACTCCTTTGCGGGCCATGAGGTGGCGCTGGTGTCGGAGACCCCCGGCACGACGACCGACCCCGTCTATAAGTCCATGGAGATCAAGGGGCTGGGGCCCTGCGTCCTCATCGACACGGCCGGGTTTGACGACGAGGGGACCCTGGGTGCCCTGCGGGTCGACAAGACGGCCGCCGTCGTCGCGAGGGCCGACGTGGCCCTCGTGCTGGTCGCCGCGGACGGCGCGGGCGATTTGTCCCTTGAGGCCGAGTGGATTGCAAGGCTGAAGGAAAAGGGCACGCCGACCCTCGGCATCCTGAGCAAATCGGACCTCGCCAAGGAGCCGGACGCGCAGACAAAAGCGCTCGAGCAAAAGCTCGGCGTCCCCTTCATGCCGCTCACCACCACCGGCCCATTTGTGACCGAGCCCCTGCGGGCGGCCCTGCTGCGCATGCTGCCGGAGGACTTTGCCGGCATTTCGCTGACGGGGCGGCTTGTAAAGCCGGGCGATACGGTGCTGCTCGTCATGCCGCAGGACATTCAGGCCCCCAAGGGCCGGCTCATCCTGCCGCAGGTGCAAACCACCCGGGACCTTTTAGACAACGGCTGCGTCGTCGTCTCGGTGACGGCGGACAAGCTCGCCGCCGGACTTTCGGCCCTTGCCGCCCCGCCCGACCTCATCATCACCGACTCGCAGGTCTTCCCCCTTGTCTACGAGAAAAAACCGGCCGCCAGCCGCCTCACCTCCTTTTCGGTCCTCATGGCCGCCCACAAGGGCGACATTGCGGCCCTCGCGCAGGGGGCGCAGGCAGTTGATGCGCTGACCGAAAACTCCCGCGTGCTGATTGCCGAGGCCTGTACCCACGCGCCCTTGGAGGAGGACATCGGCCGCGAGAAAATTCCCCGCATGCTGAGAAAGCGGTTCGGACAGGGGCTATCAATCGACTTTGTCTCGGGCCGGGACTTCCCCGCAGACCTCACAGGCTACGACCTTGTCGTCCACTGCGGGGGGTGCATGTTCAACCGCAAATACCTGCTCTCCCGGATTGAAGCGGCGGAGGCAACCGGTGTCCCCATGACAAACTACGGCGTGCTGCTGGCCAAACTCTCGGGAATTTTGGACAAGGTGGTCTATTAGGACATACACAAAATCATCCATAAGGGGGCATCTTATGAAACGCGTGCTGATTTTATCCGCCTCGCCGCGGGCCGGCGGCAACACCGAGCTGCTCTGCGACGCCGTCGCCGAGGGGGTCCGCTCCGCCGGCGGCGAGCCTGTCCGGCTTGACGTCGGCCGCATGAAAATCGCCCCCTGCACGGGGTGCGACGTCTGCCGCCGCACCGGCGTCTGTGTGCAAAAGGACGACATGGCAGAGGTTATCGCGGAAATCTCAAGGGCCGACGCCGTCGTCTTTGGCTCCCCCGTCTATATGTACAACCTGTCGGCCCAGCTCAAGGCCGTCATGGACCGTTGCTATCAGATTTACCCCGGGGGCCTCTCCGGCAGGAAGACGGCCCTTGTGGCCGTGGCGGGGGGCGACGCTATTGAGGAGACCGCCATCATCCCCTCCTACCGCGGCTTTCTGGCCTGTTTTCGGGAGGTGGAGGACCTCGGCGCCGTCACGGCCGTCTGCGGCAACGCCAGAGGCGCCGTGGCGGGGCTGCCCGCCATGGACGAGGCGCAGTCGCTTGGAGCAAGGCTTTGCCGGTGACGGCGGCCTGTACAATATCCAACTTTGAAAGGAGTCCCACCATGCAGTGCGTCATCGCGACCCCCATCGGCCCCATTGAGTTCACGGAGCTTGACGGCGCCCTCACCGGCATCCACTATAAGG
>DATMZG010000130.1:0-8520 GCA_035560415.1 Candidatus Acidiferrum sp.
GATGTCGGGCTCGCCCGCCGGAATGTCGTGCAGACCCATAATGGAGGCCGGATGGTTTAAATTGAGCTCCAAAATGACCTTGTCGGCGGCCTTGATAAAGGCGGGGGTGGCCCCGACCGAGAGGGTCGGCACAAAGGCGCCGTCCGGGAGAATCATGGCGCAGTCGACGACAGCCATGTTCACATGCCCCAAAAGCCCCTTGAGGGCGGCGCCGGGCACATGGCCGAGGTGGATGTCGGCATAGAGCGTTTTGCCGGCGTTGATGGCCTTGCGGGCGTCGGCGTTGGACTGGAAGGGATAGCGCCTGGCCATGAGGCCGGCCCTTGTCAGGGCGCCGTCGATCTCGTCGCCGACCGAGGCGCCGCAGATGACGTTAAGCCCCGTCGCGGTGCCCTGCTCGGCGATTGCCGCCGGCACCGTTTTGGGGCAGCCCACCCCGGTAAAGCCGCTGAAGGCCACCGTCATGCCGGGCTTCACGAGGGCGGCGGCCTCACTGGCCGCCATGACTTTATTTTGCAGCGCGGGCGATAAAATTCTGTCTTTATACATCTGGTCGCACCCCCGATTTAATGCCTATTTGATGACGCCGGCCGCCTGCTGCACCGCGTCCCACACCGAGGCGAAGGGCGGCGCGTAGGCGAGGTCGCAAAACGCGAGCTCCCGGGCCGTCATTTTGCGGTCGATGGCGACGGTCAGCGTGTCGATGCGCAGGGCGCACTCCTTCTCCCCCGCCATCTGGGCGCCGAGCAGCACTTTTGACGACTTGTCGTAGACGAGCTTGACCGTGAGCTTGACGCTGCCGGGATAATACCGGGCGTGGGAGCCGGCCTCGACTGTGACGGCTCCGAAGTTCAACCCCGCAGCCGCGGCTTCGGCCTCGGTGACGCCGGTTCTCGCCAGCTCCCTGTCAAAGCAGCGCAGCATGGCCGAGCCCAGAGCCCCCGGCAGCGGCTTGCCGCTGCCCGCAATGCGGTCGGCCAGCACCCGGCCCTGCTTGTTGGCGTTGGTGCCGAGTGGCAGGTAGACCGGCTTATTCAAGACGGCGTGCCACACGGTGGCGCAGTCGCCGGCGGCGTAGACGTCGGGCAGCGAGGTCTCCATATACTCGTTTGTGACAATGGCCCCGTTTTTCAGCATCTCGGGGGCGGCCCCCGCAAAAATACCGGTGGCGGGGCGAACGCCGACCGACAGCACGGTGAGCTCAGTCGGATAGCGGCCACGGTCGGTCGCGACAAAGTCGTCCCCGATCTCCTCCACCCGCTCGCCGCACTTCACGTCGACGCCGCCGCGGATGAGGGCCTCCTGCGCGATTTTAGAAAACTCGGGGTCAAAGCCGGGCAGCACCCGGTCTTGCGCCTCAATGACCGTGAGGTCAATGCAAAGGCGCCGAAAGGCTTCGGCCAACTCCAGCCCGATATAGCCGCCGCCGACAATGACGGCCCGCTTTGCGAGCTTCGCGGCCTCCTTGATGCGCTCGCCGTCCTCAAGGGTCTTGAGGGCAAAGGCTTTTGAAGCCCCCGGCAAGGGCGGCCGGATGGAGGCGGCGCCGGTCGCGACGATGAGCTTGTCATACCCCTCAGTGTGAACCTCACCGGTTTTCAGGTTCTTGACGGTGACGGTTTTGGCGTCGGCGTCGACCGACAGCGCCTCGTGGTAAAGCCGCAGGTCGACCCCCGAATCAATGAACTCCGGCGCTTTGCGAATGCGCATTTTGTCGATGTCGTTGTTTTCGCCGCCGATATAGTAAGGCAGCCCGCAGGCGCCGTAGGAGACCTCGTTCGTCTTCTCAAAGACGACGACTTCAACGTCCTTGCCTTTTCGCATCAGGCGGGCAGCGGCGGACATTCCGCCGGGGTTGCCGCCGATGATGATGATTTTCATGCAGGATCCTCCTCAAAAACCGGAAGGTAAAAACCTTCCCCAATATCGCGCCAGATAAGCTTCACCGGCATGCCGCACCGGCACGCCCCTTCGACATTTGAGAGCATGCGCACCCCCTCGGCAAGGTCGATGGAGGCGACGGTGTAGGGGGTCTTGCCCTCAAAGTCCTTATGCATCGCCCGGTGAAAGACGACGTAGGAGTAGACGGTCCCCCGTCCGGCCGATTCAATGCGCTCAAACTCAGTCGAGTGACACTTCGGGCAGACGACAGAAGCCGGATGGCGCACCGTGCCGCACTTCGCGCAGCGCTGGAAAGTCAGCTTTTTCTCTTTGCATAGTTCCCAGAAGGGCGCCGAATCGGTGTTAAGTCTTGGCAGCATGCCGGTCACTCCCCTCTCTCCAAAATCATGGTCTCATTGCTCTGGATGACGGCCCCGTTGTCATTGACAAGGGCGAGGCCGCAGTTTGCAAGCTGACGCTCGCCGCACCGCCCCATGAGCTGCATGACGGCCTCCGACACCCCCGTCAGCCCCATGAAATAGGCCTCCGACAGCATGCCGCCCGAGGTGTTTAAGGCGAAGTCCCCGCCCGGGCCGATGCGGGAGGCGTCGAGAAACTCCCGGGAGGCCTTTGGCTCAAAAAAGCCGTAGTCCCGCAAGGTGGCCTCGACCGTGTAAGTGAAGCAGTCGTAAATGTAGCAGGCGTCGATGTCGGCCGGTGTCACGCCGGCCATTTCAAAGGCCTTGCGCCCCGCGACGCAGGCGGCCGAGTTCGGGTCCTTGTGCATCAGCTTATACGGGGCGTCGGGCACGTTTGCCTGCCCGAAGCCCCGGACGGTGACAAGAGGGTGCTTGCGCAGGGCGCGGGCCCTGTCGGCCGTCGTCAGGACAATGGCCCTGCCGCCGTCCGAGACCGGCGTCGCGTCGAGGTTGCGAAAGGGCTCGACGAGGTAGGGCGTTTCAAGATACTCCTCCTTGGTCAGGGGCTTGCCGTACATGGAGGCGATGGGGTTGAGGCAAGCCCACCGGCGGTGGGCGACCGCGATTTCGCCCCAGACGTCGGGGCCGGTGCCGTCCTCATACATGGCGCGACGGGCCAGCATGGCGTATTTGGCCAGGGTGCTGATGTCGCCGAAGGCGGCCAGCTCGTCCGTGGGGGCGTCGCCCTCGAGCTCCTTGGAAAAAGAGCGGCGGGAGGAGCGGGCGTTGTCGCCGTAGGAGACGACGATGTACTTGCAGACGCCGAGTTCGAGAAGTCCCAGGGCGTGGGTCAGCCAGGAGCGGGTGCAGTAAAACTCCTCGCTCAGGGCAGAGGGGCGCAGCCCCAGCTGCTCGGCCGCCGTGAAAGCGTTGAAGTAGGTGTCGCCCTCCAGCACGTCGAAAAAGCGGTAGAGGAAGAGCCCGTCGACGTCATGCGGGGAAAGCCCCGCGTCGGCGATGGCGGCTGCCGCCGCTTCGACGTGGAAGCTTAAAGCCGACCGGCCGGGCACCTTGCCCTGCTTCGTATATCCTACGCCGCAGATTGCAAATTTGTTTTTGTACGCCACGTGGACCTCCTTATGCAATAGTGTCACGGCGGGAGCCGGCCGCCTCTCCTCGGACGGGAGGGGCGCACGGAGCATCCCGCCGTGAACCATACTATGCTTTTTCGAGCAATGCGATACCGGTTTTAATGCGGCCGGTCGTCTCGTCTTTTCCGAGCAGGTCGGCAAGCTCAATGCCGCCGCCCGGCGTGAAGGCCTTGCCCGAGAGGGCCGTGCGCAGCGGCCAGAGCACCTGCCCGTTTTTGAGCCCCATTTTTTCAATGAGGGCGAAGACGGCGGCATGGATATTTTCGGCCGTCCAGTCGGTCACACCTTCGAGGGCGGGCAGCAGCTCCTTCAGGGCGGAGAGCGACACGGCCCTGTCGGTTTTCATCTTCTTGTGGACGTAGAGTTCGGCGTCGTAGTCCGGCAGCGCGTCGACAAAGTCGAGCTGCTCGGGGATGTCCGTGAGCTTCAGGCAGCGGGGCTGCACGAGGGCCGCGAGCTTGTCGGCGTCGCCGTTTTTGACGGCCTTTTCAATATAGGGCCGGGCGAGGGCCGTAAACTCGGCGGGCGCGAGGCGGCGAATGTATTCGCCGTTGAGCCACTCGAGCTTTGTCCTGTCGAAAATGGAGGGGGATTTGGAGATGCCCCCGATGTCAAAGGCCTCGATCATCTCGGGCAGCGTGAAGACTTCCTGCTCGCCGCCGGGGCTCCAGCCGAGAAGCGCAATATAGTTGAGCACGGCCTCCTTTAAGAAGCCCTGCGCGATCAAATCCTCATACGACGCGTCGCCGTTGCGCTTGGAGAGCTTGGCGTGCTGGTCTTTCATGACCGGCGGGCAGTGGACATAGATGGGCACCGGCCAGCCGAAGGCCTCGTATAATAAATTATACTTGGGGGCCGACGAGAGGTACTCGGTGCCGCGGACGACGTGGGAGATCTCCATGAGGTGGTCGTCGACGACGTTTGCGAAGTTGTAGGTGGGCAGCCCGTCCGACTTTAAGAGCACGTTGTCGTCGAGCGACTCGTTGGGGGTGCGCACGGTGCCGAAGACCGCGTCCTCAAAGGTCGTCGTCCCCTCCGGGATTTTCTGCCGGATGACGTAGGGGACGCCGGCCGCGAGCTTTTCGGCGACCTCTTCTTTTGTGAGGTTGCGGCAGTGCCCGTCGTACTTGGTGGGCTGTCCCGAGACCTCCTGCACCAGGCGGACCTCCTCGAGGCGCTCCTTGTCGCAAAAGCAGTAGTAGGCGGCGCCCTTTTCGACGAGTTCAAGGGCGTATTTCATATAGATGTCCCGCCGCTCGCTCTGGACGTAAGGCGCGTAGGGCCCGCCGACGTCGGGGCCCTCGTCGTGGACAAGCCCCGTCTCGGCAAGCGTCCGGTAAATGAGTTCGACGGCCCCTTCCTTTTGCCGTTCCTGGTCGGTGTCCTCAATGCGCAGAATAAACGTCCCCCCCGCCTTGCGGGCGATGAGATAGGCGTACAGCGCCGTGCGCAGGTTGCCGACATGCATATACCCCGTAGGGCTTGGGGCAAACCGGGTTCTCACTTTACTCATTGACTACACTCCTTGACGTGTCCATCACGCATATCCAGATTTTCCCGGGCGAAAGGGTCAATGTGCTGCCGTCCGGGTTTGTAAGTACGAAAAATTCGCCGTCGCTCGCCTTGCTCCACTTGATTTTGCGTCCGCTGCCGCCCGAAAAGGCGTAGCCGGAGCCCGAGCCCACGAGGTCGCACCGCCGGCGCAGCGACTCGTCCCCCGGGATATTCTGACAGTAGGTTTTGAGGACGATGACGGTGTCGCAGGTCAGCTGCTCACCGGTTGTGCCGTCAATCTGTTCCTTGCCGAACTGGCTGCGCAGATACCGCTCCCCGTCAAAGGTGAAGACGCCGGTCATGTTGTTGACAAACTGCACCTTGACGCTCTCCCCGGGCAAGTCGCCCGCCTGCCAGCCCGAGAAGTCAAAGAAGGGGGCGGTCTTCTCGGTCGTGTCCCGCACGCCGAAAGCGGCAATTGCGGCTGAGATTTTTTTGGATGAGGTCAGCACGCTGTGCTCATACCCCATGGACGAAATGCGGGCCTTGTCCCGCCAGTAGAGCACTCTCTCGACGTCGGCGTTGATGCCGTTGAGGCTCGTGATGCCATTGTCCATGATGTAGTGGATGGCGGCCGGGCTGTGCCCGTAGTGGATGAAAATGGGGTCGAGGGGCAGCGCCCCCACCATGAAGTAGTCCCGCATGGAGCGCACCGAGCCCAACTCCTCAAAGCCGGCGTAGTCGTACATGACGTCGACCAGCCGCGTGATTTCGCCCTCGGCCGGGTATTCGAACATCAGCTCATAGTGGGAAACCCCTACCTGCGGGGTTGCTTTTTTCAGGTTGTTGATGACGACTGCCACCGGTCGGCCGGGCGGGGTCGCCATGCCGAGCCCCGTCACGGGGTTGACATAGGGCAGCTCCTCGGGCGGGGGCTCCTGCGGCTTTTCAGGCTTTGGCCGGGTCAGCGCGAGGCCGGCGGGGGCGCGCCCCTCCAGCAGTGCTGCCGTCATAAAGACGGGGACTTCGGACTTCGTCCCCTCCGGCGCGGGGCCCGCCGGCTGCGCCTTTGGCGTGCAGCCGGTAAAAAAGGCTGTCAGCGCAAGGCCCATCGCAAGGGCGGCAGCTTTTGGCAATGAACGTCTCATGATTTCATCCTTAGTATGCGAGTTTCGAGGCGAGATACGCCTTCACCTCGCCGATTGGCAGGCGCACCTGCTCCATGGAGTCGCGCTCCCGGATGGTGACGGCGCCGTCCGTTTCGGTCTCAAAGTCGACCGTGATGCAGTAGGGGGTTCCGACCTCGTCCTGCCGGCGGTACCGCTTGCCGATGGAGCCGGCGTCGTCGAAGTCGACCATAAAGTCCTTGGCGAGCTCCCCATAAAGCGCCTCCGCTTTGTCCGAGAGCTTTTTGGAGAGAGGCAGCACAGCCGCCTTAAAGGGGGCCAGGGCCGGGTGCAGCCGCAGCACGGTGCGCACGTCGCCCTTTTCGGCGTCGACGACTTCCTCGTCGTAGGCGTCGACCAAAAAGGCCAGCGCCACGCGGTCGGCGCCCAGGGACGGCTCAATGACGTAGGGGATGTATTTCTCGTTTGTGTCGGGGTCGAAGTAGTCCATCGGCTGCCCCGAGACCCGCTCGTGGGCCTTGAGGTCGAAGTCGGTGCGGTCGGCCACCCCCCACAGCTCGCCCCAGCCGAACGGGAAGAGGTACTCGAAGTCGGTCGTGGCGTTGGAGTAGTGGGAGAGCTCCTCTTTTTCGTGGTCGCGCAGGCGCAGGTTCCCCTCCGTCATGCCGAGGTCCATGAGGAAGCGGCGGCAATATTCCTTCCAGTAGGCGAACCACTCGAGGTCGGTGCCGGGTTTGCAGAAGAACTCGAGCTCCATCTGTTCAAATTCGCGGGTGCGGAAAGTGAAGTTGCCGGGCGTGATCTCATTGCGGAAGGACTTGCCGACCTGGCAGACCCCGAAGGGAATTTTGCGCCGGGTCGTGCGCTGCACATTCTTGAAGTTGACGAAAATGCCCTGCGCCGTCTCGGGGCGCAGGTAAATTTCGTTTTTGCTGTCCTCGGTGACGCCCTGATAGGTCTTGAACATCAGGTTGAACTTGCGGATTTCAGTGAAGTCGCACTTGCCGCACTCGGGGCAGACGATATTGTTGTCTTTGATGTACTGGGCCATTTTTTCGTTGGACCAGCCGGCCGGGTTGACTCCGGTCTCCTCAATGAGCTTGTCAGCTCTGTGGCGGGTCTTGCAGGCTTTGCAGTCCATTAAAGGGTCGGAGAAGCCGCCGACATGCCCCGACGCCACCCAGACCTGCGGGTTCATTAAAATGGCGGCGTCGAGCCCGACATTGTAAGGGTTTTCCTGCACAAATTTCTTCCACCAGGCCCTTTTGACGTTGTTTTTAAACTCGGCGCCCAAGGGGCCATAATCCCAGGTGTTGGAGAGGCCGCCGTAAATTTCGGAGCCTGCGAAAATAAAGCCGCGCCCTTTGCACAGGGCGACCAGCTTGTCCATGGTCTTGTCGCTGTTTTTCATATCTGCACTCCCATATATTTCTTTCGTACCGAATATTTTATTATGGCAGCTCTTTGCTGTCAAGGACCGGGGCGCAAGAGAGACCGGCCGCCTTAAACAATCAGGTTATAGTCCTCGTCGAGCCGGCCGGCCAGTTCCATTGCGAGTTCATCGCCATAGGCCTCCTCAAAGGCCCGCAGCACCAGGTCGGAGAGCCCTGTGTCCGAGAGTACGGCGCAGGTCGTCTCGCAGAAAGTTTTGAACAGATGTCCGCAGTGGTAGCCGAAGTCCCTCAGATTGGCCGGGTTTTTCGGCCCCGGCGGCGGCAAAAGGCCCGCCTGCCGCATGATGTGCAGGCAGCAGTCGTGGTCGTTCAGAGAGCAGAGCACTTCATATCTAAGCTCGGGATTGAACCCGCGGGCAAGCGACTCGTCCACATGCCGGCAGTAGAGCACGCCGCACTCGGAGAGCCCCATTTCGGCAAACTGGGTCGCCCAGGGGCAGCAGGACACCCGCGTGACATAGTCGGGGTAAGTCGACAGAATTTCGCTCTTATTGGCGACTCCCTCCTCAATGACGGGCTCGGTGTTTGCCCATTCGCCGTATTCCCGGTAGGTCGAAAAGTTCAGCTCTTTCCCGTCCCGCAGAGCCCGCTGGGCCATGCGGCAACCCCGCTGTTCGCCGTAGCGGCGGGTGGCCATGACAAAGACCTGCAGGCCCGCGTCGCCGTGGCGTTCTTTTAAAAGTCTATGAAAATGTGCGGCGATGAAGGCGTGATGTCGTTCGGTAAACTGCGCCATAGCGCACCTCCTGCGATATTTTCCCAATTATACATCAATTATGACCCCGGTACAACCATATGAGGGAAGTTGAGGCCGATTGAGCGCTGCCAAAGTCTTCCGGCAGCACAGTGTCCGCGCCATCCGCACTTTGCCCAAACCTTTTTTATTCATAGAGCATAGTTTGGACCCTTGAAAATTTGCATTTTTTATGAAAATTTTTTTCATATTTTTACGCTTTCCCGGGTTGCGGCGGCGGCGGTTTTCAAGTATAATGAG
>DATMZG010000131.1:0-5255 GCA_035560415.1 Candidatus Acidiferrum sp.
CACAATTATTCCACTATATTCAATAATAACTACGAATAAGTATACTTTAATTGTGCCTCTTGCCCAATGGCGGAGAACTGCGGCGTCAAATTTTTGTCAACATGTCCAAATCGGGATGCATAAGCCAAAACGGCCTCTTTCAAAACGCAAAGAATCGCGTTTGGTTTTCCGGCCTCTCCCTTATTATTTTAATCTCACGGGCGTAGGCCCCAAAACAGGGCGCCGCGGCCTTGAATTTTTTACGAATTCAGCCGAATATTTCAATATTTACTCACGCGCTGCCGGCGCAAAAAATGCCCCGGTCCGGGAGAAAACCGGACCGGGGCATGGCTTAGAAAGAATAACTATTCCGCCAGCCGCTCGACGCTTTTGATGACGACGGGCTTCTTGGGGCGGTCGCTGTAGTCGGTTTCGGCATAGGCAATTTTGTCGATGACGTCCTCCCCCTCGACCACCTTGCCGAAGGCCGCGTAGGCGCCGTCGAGATGGGGGGCCGCCTTGTGCATGATGAAGAACTGGCTGCCCGCCGAGTCGGGGCTTGCGGCCCTCGCCATTGAAAGCACGCCGCGGGCGTGCTTCAGGGAGTTGGCAACACCGTTTTTCGCAAACTCGCCTTTGATTTGCCAGCCGGGGCCGCCGGTGCCGTCCCCCTTGGGGCAGCCGCCCTGAATCATAAAATCCGAAATGATGCGGTGAAAGGTCAGCCCGTTATAAAAGCCGGCGTCCACGAGTTTGAGAAAATTCTCCACCGTTGCCGGCGCGATGTCGGGGTAGAGCTCCGCCGTCAGCGTGTCCCCCGACGCCATGGTGAATTTGACTTTTGGATTCATTTGCTCTCCTCCTTTTTTGGCCGATTGCATCGGCCGACGGTTACTGGTCCGCAAACAGTATACCATTCTTCGTATGGGAATGCAATTGACAAAACGGGGGGCGCATGGTATACTTATCAGGCCTTGGAGAGATGTCCGAGCGGTTTAAGGAGCCGGTCTTGAAAACCGGTGACCCGAAAGGGCCGTGGGTTCGAATCCCACTCTCTCCGCCACATCCCACCGAGAATTCATTCGACCATGGAGAAGTACTCAAGTTGGCCGAAGAGGCGCCCCTGCTAAGGGTGTAGGTCGGGAAACCGGCGCGCGGGTTCAAATCCCGCCTTCTCCGCCACGGCGCTTACATTTTCTGCGGAAAATGTAAGCGTCTTTTTTTATAAAAAAACGCGAAGCGCCTCACGGGCGGAACCAGTTCCCCCAAGGCGCTTGCATGTTCTGTGGAACATGCAGACGTCTTTTTTACAAAAGACGCGAAGCGCCTCACGGGTGGGACTAAGTCCCCCCGTGTGCCCCCCTATCCTCCGGAGGAGTTTGGATACGAGCCCTTTGTGTGCCGTAGCACAGGTCAAAACCCGCCTTCTTGCTTTCCGTTAAGTCACATGATAGTATGGATTTAAAGCTCAGATTAGCAGAAACTTGTCGGACAGCTTATCCCACAAATGATTTTGCACGTAAATTTATGCTTTGGAGGTGCCTTGATGCTTAAATTTTCGCTTGTTTTATGTGTGGCGGCAATTGCTTTATTTATGGTTCGCGTGAATGCCGTTTTAAATGAGCGGGAAAAAACGAGCGTAACGGCCGGAATTTCAATGTCGGCAACTTCTGCCGTTTTGATGTTCCTATTCATTAATATGCAGAAAGCCAGTGGAAATCCGGATGTAGGCATGGAATTCCTTCAGTATTATTTGCCCATATCGGTTTTTGCGTTTTTCATAGGGGCAGGCATCCTATTGACGACTACCGCATTGATTGCCGCATGGAAACGGCGGCGGAGAGATATCGAGCGAAAATAAAAGCCTTTTTCACATCACACTTCCGGCGTTTTTTATCTGCGCACCCGGTCTTGCGATATTTTGGATTGCCGCATAATGATATGCCAAAAAGACATCGCTTCTCCGCCAAGGAGAAGCGATGTCTTTCTTTTTGCATAAAGTCTTATATTATTACGCAAAGCGCCTCACGGGCGAAACCGGTTTCCCCCCGTGTGCCCCCCTGGCCTGCGGCGGGGTTTGGAGACGAACCCTAAGGCGCTTGCATGTTCCGAGGAACATGCAAGCGCCTTTTTTGCAAAAAAGACGCGAAGCGCCTCACGGGCGGAACCAGTTCCCCCGTGTACCCCCTCCGGCCTCCGGCGGGGCTGGAAACGAGCGTCCTTCACCGTCATCACGGTGAGTTACGGTGGTAAACCGCCTGAATCCGAATCCGAATCCTAATCCGAATCTGAATCCGAATCTGAATCCGAATCCGAATATTGCGCAGAGCAAGCCGGCGGCGCCGGCTCCTCTGCGCCGCAGAACAGGTCCAAACCCGCATTTCACAAAAGGGCACAACGAAAAGTTGAAAATGTGCCATTTTCCCTCACTGTACCAATCACAGATAAAAATATGTCGATTTTGACCACTTTTGGCGCCCCGTGTGGTATGCTTTGAATACACGGGACGTATCCCCCGTTAATTTAAACGGGGCTCGGGTCGATATATGTAATGGCCGCTTTTTTAGAAAGCAGGCCGCTGCGCAGGTCATAAAAGCCGACTTTCCGGCGCCGGGGCCGCATTTTGGCGCCGGACAAAAATCGAAGAGGGGATGACATGACGACATGGTAAAGAAAGTTCTTTTCACGGTTTCTTTTATGTGTTTGACGGCGTTTTTCTGCACGGGAGAGGCGCTTGCCCTGATCATCGGATATACCCCGCCTGACGGCACGGTCGTCACAGTCACCAACAACCCCGCGGGCACCCCCGACGTCATTGAGGCGAGGTGGGGCCAGGATATGGGCGTACCGCAGGCCCTGCTCGTATACCGGACCGAGACGGACGCCGAGCCCTTTGCCGTCGTCTACCGTCGCGAGTCATACCCGTTTGTCTATGTGCCTCAGCTTGGCGCGGCGGAGGGAACCGTTTATTTGCGCTATCTCCACATTTTTCCCGCCTACGAGGTGCTGACCGAGGCCACGGCGGTCTCTTACGCGGCCGAGACCGCGCAAAAGACCGAAGCGCCCCTCCCCGAAAATATAGTCGTCGAAAATGTCGCTGCCGGCCTCCCCGACATCATTGGGCTGTCGGAAATCGCCCTTGGGGACACCGTTCGCGTCTATAAGTCCGCGACAGCCGCGGAGCCTCTGGCTATGACAATTTATCAGACGGAGCAGTCCTTCCCGGGGGCTTGCGTTTATCAGCTCGGCGTATCGTCAGGCAAGGTCTATGTGTCGGTGCAAAGCGAGGGAAAGCTTGAAAGCGACAGGGTCGCCGTAAGCTACGGAAAAGAGACCGTCACCCCCGCCATAGCGGCCGGCTCCGTCACGGTTTCAAACCTCCCTGCCGGTTTGGACGACGAGCTGAGCCTTTCGGAATCGCTTGCGGAGGGCACCGCCCTCTATGTCTACAGCGCTTCAAAGGGCGGCGAGCCGATATACAGCGTTACGTCTTACGGCGTAGATCCTTTGTCTGTCGTCCTTCCGCAGGGGGCGCTCGCCCCTGTCGGAGGCAAGCTCTATATCAGCGTGAAGCTGCCCTACTGCGTTGAAAGCGCCCGCACGGCCGTACCCTACCCCGCCGAGCCCACGACGCCCACGCCTGCCGCAGCGAACGTCAGCGTCATCAACGGCGTGGGAGACGCCGACAGCGTGACGGTCACGGGGCTTGGCCTTGACAGCGTCGTCGAGGTCTACAAGGACGCCAAGGGCGCCACCCTCATCGGCGCCGGGACCGCCGCGGCAGGCACCGCAACGGTCGCCCTCGACGCGGACCTTGGGCTCAAGGCCGGCAAAGTCTACATTTCGGTGACAAGTGACGGGCTGCTGCCCAGCCCTCTTTTCGCCGTAAGCTATGAAAAAGAGACTGTGACGGCGACGCCGTCCGCAAAGAGCATCTCGGTTTTAAACTACGCGAACACGGAGGATGTGTTTACGCTGTCCGGGGCGCAAACCGGCGACACCGTCACGGGCTACGCAGCCAAGACGGGCACGGATGTCCTGTTCACCTATGTCAAGGAGAGCGGCTCCGACAGCTTCACGCTTTCGTCGGACGTCCTCTCGGACGACGGCGGAAAAATATACGTGAGCGTCCGGACGTTGGGTGCTGGCGAAAGCGCCCGCACGGCAGTGACCTACCCCGCCGCCAAGGCGCAGACCCTCAAGGCGGCTTCCGTCACCGTGACAAACAACTACTATTCGGAGACGGACGGGGCGCAGGACCCGGGCACCGAAGACGCCGTCACCATCACGGGCCTCTCTGTGGGGGACACCGTGAGCATTTACAAGCAGTCGACAGGAGCCGCGAAATGGGCCGACGCCATATCCATAGAATCGCAGGAGGACCTGACGGACGGGGCTTTGACGGTTGAAATCGGCCAGCTCGGGGTCGCCAAAGGCAAAATCTACGTGGCGGTCACAAAAGCCAACCTGAACGAAAGCCCCCGCACGGCGGTGGCCTACGCGGCAGAGCCCGTGACGGCCTCCCTCGCCGCCTCCTGCGTCCTTATCAATAACACCTGCTACGAGCAGGACTTTGTCACCCTTTGGGATGTGCCGGAGGACTCGACCGTAACCTTCTATCTCACGAAAACCGGCGGCGAGGCCGTAACCCCGGTCTATACGCCCGAATGGGCCGAGACCCTTGTCTTTACGCTCGGAAACGACGACCTTACGCATGCGGGCGGAAAACTCTATGTCACGCTCAAAGAGCCCGGCAAGCACGAAAGCGCCCGCACCGCGGTCTCCTATGAATCCGAGGAGACGCCCGCGCCGAAGAAGGGCGATATGATGGTGCTCAACCGTCCGGGAGAGGACTATCTCGTCGCCGGCGGGCTGTACAATTCCGGCTCCGTCGTGCGGGTGTACGACGCGCAGACCGGCGGAACGCTGCTGGCCCAGAGCGACAACCAGACTGTCAAAAGCCTGATTCTGACCATTCCTGCGGGCAAGCTGGCGGACAGCGGGGGCAAAATTTATGTCTCGGTGACAAGGGCCGGCAAAACCGAGAGCAAGCGGGTGGCGGTGGCGTACCCCGCGACGTAACCTCTTTCTTTGATGCGGGCGCCCCGTATATTCTGCGGAACATGCCAAAAAGTCCGGCTTTTGCCGGACTTTTTTTAGCGTGTCGAAAAACCTGCGGGTTTTCCGCCAAGATAGCGGTGCCCTAACCGCGCGAAATGAATTCGCGCTCGCGGGCGGCATTAAATTTGCCTTATTTTTTAAACGTGTTTAAAAAA
>DATMZG010000132.1:0-11772 GCA_035560415.1 Candidatus Acidiferrum sp.
GTGGAGGGCCTTGCCGGAGGCGGCGACACGGGCTTGCCGTCCGGCCGCTTGTTTGTGTTGGGGCGAAGCCCCGCCGCGGTGCGCTGTCCGCCTTGGGGTGGCTGCGGGGGGGCAGGCTTTGGCTCTTCCGCCCGCGGGAGCGGGGGCTGCGCTGCGGGGGCAGGCTTTTCCTCTTCGGGCTTTGAAACGGGCTTCTCTGCCTCGGGGGCGCTTTGGGTCGCGGGGGTCTCGCCCGACTGCTTTGCGGCCAGCGCCTCGCGGGCCTGCCGGCGGGTCTCTTCCTTGAGGCGGGCGGCCTCTTCCACGGCCTTTTTGCGGGCCTCTTCCTCGGCTTTGCGGGCGGCTTCGCGCTTCGCCTCCATGGTGTTTGCGGCCTCTTCGGCGCGCCGGCGGCGCTCCTCCTCGCCGGCCTTGAAATAGCCTTCAAAGGAGGGGACTGCGTTGTCGTTTGAAATATGGTCAAACAGGGCGTTGAGCTCTTTGACCTCAAGCGCCGTCATATGATTTTTAGGCTCTCCCGGGTAGAGCGTGGCGACGGTATCCATCACGTATTTGTTGGGGACGTCGAAATCCTTCGCCACCTCGTGTACTCTGTATTTGATCACTGCCATATAGCTGCCCCCTTATCTTTGATTGCATCTGCAAGTCCTTTGTCGGATACCGCGACGGCCGAACAGGGCGAGGAACCGATTGCGGCTCCAAGCTCCCGCATAGTGAGCCCGGTATGGATCAGCGCGGCATGGTAACTGCTGCAACAGTTTTCAACCCGTTTCGCCGCGTTTTGCGAGCAGTCGCAGGCGAGCAGCACAAGCCGTGACCGGCCTGAGCGCACCAGCCCGCGCACTCCCTCCGTCCCGGAGGCAGTGGCGCCCGCCTTTTTTGCGAGGCCTAAGAGCCCCGTGACACCGTTATGGCTCACCATTTTCGAACTCCTCTCCGAGCCGCGCCAGAACCTCTTCCGGCAGCGGGACGCCAAAGGCTTTCTCAATGCGCTTGCCCGACTTCGCAAGCCGGGTAAAGCAGTCTTTATTACGGCAGATATACGCCCCGCGCCCGTTCTTGCGCCCTGTAAAGTCGAGCTCCACCCCACCGTCCGGCTTGCGGACGATGCGGATAAGCTCCTTTTTCGGGCGCATGGTCTGGCAGGAGACGCACATTCTCATGGGAACACTCGATTGACTCAAATACGATACCACCTATAAAAGCATTCAGTTGGTTTTGCACAGTTTATGCGGATAAACGGCCGATGGACATCGGTTTGCGGCCGGTGTGCGAAAAAAATCAATAGTCGTAGGCGTCTTCGGCGCTCTCGGCCTTGATGTCGATTTTCCAGCCGGTCAGTTTTGCGGCAAGCCGGGCGTTTTGGCCCTCTTTGCCGATGGCCAGCGACAGCTGGTCGTCGGGCACGACGACGCGGCAGCTGCGGTCGTCAATCGGGATGACCTTGATGACCTCGGCGGGGGAGAGGGCGGCCGCGATGTATTTCTCGGGCTCCTCCGACCAGCGCACAATGTCGATTTTTTCACCGCGCAGCTCGTTTACGATGTTGGCGACCCGGCCGCCCTTGGCGCCGATGCAGGCGCCGATGGGGTCGACGCCGGGGTCGTTCGACCAGACGGCCACTTTGGAGCGGGAGCCGGCCTCGCGGGAGATGGAGCGGATTTCCACGGTGCCGTCGAAAATTTCGGGCACTTCGAGCTCAAAGAGCCTGCGGACAAGGCCGGGATGGGTGCGGGAGATCATGATTTGCGGGCCCTTGGTGGAGTTGCGCACCTCGACCACGTAGACTTTGACGTGCATGCCCTCGCGCAGCACCTCGCCCGGAATCTGCTCGCCTGTGACGAGGTAGACCTCGGTCTTGCCCTCGACCGAGAGGGCGGCGCCGCGGCCGTCGACACGGGCTACGACGCAGTTTAAAATCTCGTGCTGCCGGTCGCGGTACTCGTTGAAGACCATGTCGCGCTCGTACTCGCGAATGCCCTGTATGATGACCTGTTTGGCGTTTTGGGCCGAAATGCGGCCGAGATTTTTCGTGTCAATCTCGGTCTCGACGACGTCGTCCAGCCCGTATTTCGGGCTGATGGCCTTGGCCTCCTCAAGGGAGATCTGGTCGCCGTTTTCCGGCTCCTCGACAACGGTGTGCCGGGTGACAAGCCGGATGGTCTTTTTATTCTGGTCGATGAGCACGGCCAGCCCGTCGGGCGTCGCAATATCCTTTCGCATTGCCGAGAGCAGACCGGCTTCGATTTTTTGCAGCATATAGTCTTTCGGAATCTGGCGCTCCCGCTCCAGCTCGTCGAGCGCGTCAAAAAGCTCGGTGTAATCCATGCGAATTTCTCCTTAATCGAATAGTATGGCCAGTTTGACCGAAGCGGCCGCTTTGAGCGGCAGCGTGAAGGGGATATCGTCTTCGCCTTTCAGCGTCAGCTCTCCGTCTTTGAGTCCGACGAGGGTGGCTTCAAACCGTTTTTGTTTTTTGCCGCAGATTTCGGCGGGGGCATAGAGCGAGACATCCACAATTTCGCCCGCAAAGCGGTCGAAGTCGCTTTGCCGCTTTAAGGGCCGGTCAAGGCCGGCCGAGCCGACTTCGAGGTAGTAGCTCTCCTCAATGGGGTCGGCGGCGTCCAGCAGGCCGTCAAGCTCGCGGCTGATGGCTTCGCACAGGTCGAGGTCGACGGGTTCCTCCTTGCGGTCGAGCAAAATGCGCAAATAGCGCCCTCCGGGCTCGGTTGCAAATTCCACGGCCCAAAGCTGCGCGCCGTGTCGTTCCACGACCGGCCCCACAAGCTCGCGGACCAGTTCCTCAACCGCCGCGGCGCTCTGTCCGCCGCCGCCTTTCTTTCTTGCAGTACCCACGGTAACCCCCATTACACACATGAAAGAGTGGGGGCATCCCACTCTTTCATCATGACATCCTACACTTACACCGGCATTATAACACATGGATTTCACAATATCAATAGTTCGTGGACAAGAAACCGTTTTTTTTGGCCGTCTTTTGCCCGTCAAGGGCGCCAAAATCGGTTTTTTAGCGCTATGTGCGCTCCGGAAGGACTTTTTGTTGCGGGATACGGCGTCAAAGGCGTATAATAGCCCTATTATAAGGAAGCGAAAAGGGGGAGACGTGAGCGTGGAGAGCGAAAAAGGAAAAGCACTTTTGCCGGGACGGCTGACTTATCCTGTCTCTGGCGGCTACGAGGCGAAGGACGGCGCCGCCGTCCTTGCGCGGCTTGCGGCCTATGAGGACCTGCACGAGGGGCTTCTCACTGAAAACGAGCGGCTGGCCGGGGAACTCTCCGAGATGCGGAGCGCCGGACTTGACCGGACGGCCAGATACCGGGAGATGCTTGGGAGGAAACTGCAAATCGTCTACGCGCTGAGCCTGTTTAACGCCCGCGGCCTGTAGTCGCAGGCCGCCGGAGGAGGGGTACTGTGGAAAAAACTGCCGCGCCTGAAAAGTCCGCATGCTGGCATGTGTATATGCTGCGCTGCGCCGACGGCACCCTCTACACCGGCTGTGCGGCCGACGTCGCGCGGCGGCTTGCCGTCCACAATGCGGGGCAGGGCGCAAAGTACACCAGGGGCAGGCTTCCGGCCGTCCTCGTCTACAGCGAGGTCTGCGACTCCAAAGCCGACGCCCTGCGGCGAGAGGCGGCAATTAAAAAACTAACCCGTGCCCAAAAGCTGCTCCTTATCAGGCAATAAAAAACACCCCGTATGGGGTGTTTTTTACATTATAGCGTATAGGCCTTAATGAGCTCCAGCGTGTTTCTCACGCCCTCCAAGTGGCTGCGCTCATAGCCGTGGGAGGCGTAGACGCCGGCCCCGATGAGGCAGTGCTTCAGGTCGTAGCCGGCGGCCACGGCCGTGTCGCAGTCGGAGGCGTAGTGGGGGTAGACGTCGACGGCGTAGTCGATGCCGCCTGCCTTGGCAAGGGAGATGAGTTCACAGAGAATCTCATAGTTCGAGGGCCCGCGGGTGTCCTTGGCGCAAATGGAGACCTGCCGCTCGGTGCATTTGAGCCCCTCGCCGACGCAGCCCATGTCGACGCCGAGAATTTCGACGGCGTCCTCCGGCAGGCCCGCCGTCGCGCCGTGGCCGACCTCCTCATAGACCGTGAGACAGACATAGACCTTGCGGCGGGGCGTCAGTCCCGCCTCTTTGATGTGCTTCGCGTAGCCGAGCAGGATGGCGGCCGACAGCTTGTCGTCCAAAAACCGGCTCTTGATGAAGCCGGAGGGCGTTACGACAAGCCGGGGCTCAAAGCAGACAAAGCAGCCGGGGAAAACGCCGAGCGCCGCCGTCTCCTCGCCGGTGCACACCGCCTCGTCGAGCACGACTTCAATCTCATCGAAGGTGCGGGCCGTCTCGCTGTATTTGCCGTTGACGTGGATGGAGGGGTCGCGCAGCTGGGCGCAGCCCGAATAGACGGCGCCGTCAAACGTGACGACGCGGCAGTTTTCGGTCTCGACGTTGTTGGCGTTGAGCCCGCCGATGGGGGTGATGCGAAGCCGGCCGTTTTTCTTGACTTCGGCCACCATGGCGCCCAGCGTGTCGATGTGGGCCGACAAAATGAGGGGGTGGCCCTCTCCGCCAAGGCTCGCCAGCACGCTGCCCTGCTGGGTGACCCAGGGGGCAAACCCGATTTTCTCAAGCTCACCCATCGCGTAGTCCGAGACGGCTTTTGTGTAGCCCGAAGGGCTGTCGATGGCAATGAGCTCCCGCAGTTTTTCTTCAATATAGTTTATCATAGCGACCTCCTTATGGGATGAGATCCAGCGCCATTTTCAAAAAGAGCATGCCGAGCACCGCGAAGATGACGGCCCTGACGTACTTTGTGCCGCCCTTGATGGCGGTGCGGGCTCCGAGGTAGTTGCCGGCCATGGAGCAAAGGGCGGCGGGCAGCGCGACTGCGAGCAGCACTTTTCCGCCAAAAAGAAAGACTGCGACCGAGCCTAAGTTGGAGGCCAGGTTGCCGACTTTGGCGCAGCCCGACGAGGTCAGCAGGTCAAGCCCCAGAATGCCGGTGAAGCCGAGAATCATGAAAGTGCCGGTGCCGGGCCCAACCAGCCCGTCGTAGGCCCCCATGCCAAGCCCGATGGCGGCCGACCAGGCGGCAAGCGCCACGGGAGTGAACTCCCGTTCCACTGTCTCCTCGCTGCCGAAAGTTTTGCGGGTGGCAAGGAATACGGCTACACAGGGCAATGCAATGAGCATGATGGCGCGCAGCGCCGTCTCGGATATGTAAAGGGCGACGGCCGAGCCGATGGTCCCGCCGAGGAGGGCGCCCGCCCCGGCAAAAAGTGCGATTTTCATGCGCACTTTTTTGTCCCGGATATATTTGCCGGCCGCGACCGCGGTACCAAAGCAGTTGGCCACCTTGTTCGTGCCCATTGCGTAGTGCGGAGGCAGCCCCGCGAACAGGTAGGCCGGCAGCGAAATCAGTCCGCCCCCGCCGGCGATTGAGTCGACAAAGCCGGCCAAAAAGACGAGCGGGCAGACGATGAGATAGGTTGTAAAAGTGACGGTCATCTTTTCATGGCGTAGAGCAGCGCTTCGCCCTCCCCGCCGGTGCGGGTTGCCTCCCCGGTGTGGTAGAGGTGCTCCAGATGGGACATGGCCTCCCCTGCCGCAAACCACTTTTGGGCGACCGGAAAGTTCTCGAAAACGCCGCCGGCGAAGTCCCAGGTCATCTGCGCCGCGGTGTCGTAAGGCGAGGTGGGGGCCTTCGAAATGACGGAGCGCACTTCGTCAAGCCGCCTTGCGTGGTGGGCAAACAGCGCGTCAATGCGGGCGCGGTGGTCGTCTACGAGATAGCGGTGGGCCGAAAAGAGGTGGTCGACCTCCATGTTCCGCACTTTTTTCAAATTTTGGAGGTACTGCCCGAGCGAATCGAGGTCAAAACTCCAAAAAGTGATGTTGGGGGTGATTTTGCCTAAGATGTGGTCGCCGCAGAACATCACTTTTTTCTCCCTGTCGTACAGGCCGACTTGCCCCGGCGTGTGCCCCGCAATGTCGATGACTTCAAAGTGAAAATCGCCGTAGTCGAGCCTGTCGCCCTCTTTGACAACCGTGAAGTCGATTTCGCGCTCGCTGCGGTTTTTAATGCCGGGGTGGGACGTCGTCTCAAGCCGCTCCTCGGGGTTTTTCGGAAACCCCATTTCGTCGCTCATGCGCATGGCCAAGGGCACGTCGCCCTTGTCCTTTTCGCGGAAGGGCCGGTTGATGGCGTCGGCGTCGTAGGCACTCGCGTAGGCCTTGTTTTTCTCGTTTTTGACGGCCCCTGTCAGCCCCGCGTGGTCGGAGTGCAGGTGGGTGATAAAGACGTCGGTGCGCTCTATTGGACAGCCGAGCTCCTGCAGCGAGTCGAGCAGGAGCTTGCGCCCTTCCGGCTGATTGAAGCCGGTGTCGACGACAAGACTGCGGTCCTCTCCCTTGACAATAAAACAGTTGAGCTCTTTGAGCGGGTTGCCGAGCAGAGGAATCTGGGTTTGGAAAATTCCGGGGTACACTTGAATCATGACAAAAATACTCCTTGACAATAATGTGATGTAAAACGGCGGTTTTTTATGAATGGACTGCAAAAACGCAAAACGACAAATTTTGGGGCCTGCGCAAATCATCGCGCAGACAGGGGAGTTTGGGCGATTGGAATATCATACACATGTGCAAAGCCAGTCTTTTGATAATAATCGAGGGTTGTTATCAAAAAATAATCGTGACCATCAAGCGATGGGAAACTAAGAAAGGCTGGATAACAACCAATGACCAATAAGCGCTTTTTCGCACTGCTCACTGCACTTCTGCTCGCAGCCGCAATTTTTGCCGGCTGCACAACGACCGAAGTGCCCGACACTGAAACGCCCGATACCGAAACGCCTGACGTCACCCCCGACTATACCAACTTAAAAATCGGCCAGGTGGAGTTTGCGGCTCACGGGACAAGAAGCTTTTGTGTTGCGACAGCCGTTGTCGCCGATGACAAGGTTGTGGCCGCGTATATCGACGAATTCCAGTATTTGCCCGCCGACAACGAGAAAGTGACCGGAGTCCCCAACAGCGACGCGGATTTCGGCGCATATGTCTCAGAACAAAATCTGGTTTTGGGCTCCAAGCGGGTCAACGCGGACTACTACAGCGAAAACATGAAGAACAACGGCGGCGCCACTCAGCGCATCGACGTCTCGTTTGACGCCATTGAGGACTACTGCGTGGGCATGACGGTCGCCGAGCTTGACACCTGGGTCTCCGGCTCCACCAAGGACACCGACACCCCCGACGCCGTGACCGGCTCAACCCTTGCCGACACCGCAAGCTATGTCAAGGCGATTGCCGAGGCCGCAAAGGTCGCCGCCGCACAGACCACTGTCGAGAAGTAATTTGGAAAAAACGAAAACGAATATGATTTTTTTCCACCCGCAGGCGGAAGTCGCCTGCGGGGATTTTTTACTCGCAGTAAAAACGGGCGATCTCCCCAAATGGGCCGCGAAGCTGCGTGTAGAGCGCCCGGTAAACCCGGTAGGCCTTCTCGTAGACGGCGGCGTTTTGCGCATTCGGGACATAGGTCTTTGCGCCGCCTTTTAGGAAGTCCCGCACGCGCTCGAAGCTGTCAAAGAGGCCTGCCGAGATGCCTGCCAGAAAGGCCACGCCACAGGCGGAACCGGGGTGGTGCGCAAAGGCGGTGACCGGCGCGTTTAAGACGTCGGCGGCAATCTGACACCAGAGGACGCTCTTGGCGCCGCCGTCACTCGCAAAAATACGCTGCGGATAAAAACCGCCCTCAGCCAGCACCTCGATGTGGTGCTTGAAACCGTAAATGACCGCCTCGAGAATGGCCCTGAATATGTGGGCGCGGCCGTGCGACAGCGTCAGCCCGCACATGACGCCTCTGGCCTCGGGGTCGAAAATGGGGGTCTTTTCCCCTAAAAAATAGGGGAGGATGACAAGTCCGTCGCTGGCAGGCGGCACCTCCATGGCCTGCCGGTCGAGCAGGCGGAGGGCGTCGGGGCCGTCGTCGCCCAAAATGTCCTTGACAAACCACTTGACCAGGGAGCCGCTTGCCGCCATGCAGCCGTTTAGCAGATATTTGCCCGGCACGACGTGGTAGTCGAAAAAGAGCCGGTCGTCGGTTTGCAGCGTGTCGGTGCAGTACAAAATGTCGCCGGCGCCGCCGAATTTGATGAGCAGGTCGCCCTGCCGCGTGATGCCGGCAGCCAAAGTCGAGGCGACGTGGTCGGCACTGCCGGCAATGACCGGCGTGCCCGCCGGCAGGCCAAACCGCGCGGCGGCCTCGGCCGTCAAATGTCCGGCAATGTCGCCCGACGCCATGACCGGCGGGAAAAACCCGTCCGGCGCGCCGAGCAGCTCAAACTGCGCTTTAAGCCACCGGCGCCCCTCTATATCGTACATGCCGCTTTCTGCGGCCCAGTTGCACTCGATATATTTATGCCCCGTCAAAGAGCAGGTGATGTATTCGTAGGAGCCGAGCACTTGTGCTGCCCTCGCAAAGACCGCGGGCTCGTTTTGCTTCACCCAGAGCAGGCGGGGCAGCACATGCTGCAAATTTGTCTTTGTGCCGGTGCAAGCGAAGAGCTCGTCCTGGTCCAAAATCTCTTTCAGGGCCTCAATTTGAGGCGCGGCGCGGGCGTCGTTTTGCTGAATGGTCGCCCGCAGAGGGCACCCTTCGCCATCCAGCAGCACAATGGCCGGAACCATGCCGCTGACGCCGATTGCGGCGACTTTGGCCATGGCCTGCGGCAGTTTCTCCCTCAGCTGCGACAGGGCGAGCCCTGTGTGGTCCCGCCAGACCGCCGCGTCCTCCTCGGCCCAGCCGGGGTGGAGGCAGACAAGGTCGTGGGGGACAGTCGCCTCCCCCGCAATTTCGCCCTCTTCGGACAGCAGGACGCACTTGACCGAAGTGGTGCCGATGTCGATGCCAAGCGCATACCGCATGTCAAAACCCCCTCTACCGCAAAGTCGCCCGCCGCAAAGTCAGTGGAGGCAGCGTCACCGGACCGACCGCACTTTTTCCATGAACTCGGCCACCCGCCGCCTGTCGACGGCGTTTTCAAACTTGCCGTCAAACTTGAAGGCCGTGCCGACCACCGCCCCGTCGGCGATGCCGAGCAGCGCCTCAATGGTGTCGATGCGGCAGCCCGTGTTGGCAAAGACAAGCGTATCGCCCGCCGCCGCCTTGGCCCTGCGCAGCAGCGCGGGGTCGACGGCGACCCCCGCGGTCGCCCCGGACACGCAGAGCCCGTCCGGCCGGCAGTTGAAGACGGTGGTTTTGACAATGGACTCGAGCTCCCGGTCCGCGAGATAGGCGGCGGCCTCCGGGACGACGTTGAAGAGCAGCTTGACATGCTGCGCCCCCACGGCCTGCCGGTGCCGCGCAACTTCGCCGCAGTTTGTGTTCCAGAGGCCGAAGTCGCTGGCGTAGACGCCCGAGAAAATTTCGCGCACAAAGAGGGCGTCGGTGGCGACCGCGAGGTCAAGGGATGCCTCCGGGTCCCAGAGGCAGTTGACGCCGTAGGGCACCTTGATGTCGCGCCTGAGCTCACCGATGACTCTCGCCATGGCCGCGACCGTCTCGGTTTTGACCTTGGTCAGATAGGGCAGGCTGAACTCGTTGGAAAACATGACGGCGTCGACGCCGCCCTCCTGAAGGGCAAAAAGGTCCTTTTTGGCCTGCTCCATGACCCACGCCATGCCCTTTTCCCTGTCGTACATGGGGTCGCCCGGCAGCGCCTGCAAATGGCACATGCCGATGATGGCCTTTTCGGTGCCGATGACGTCTTTAAGCCAGCTCACTTACGTTCTCCGCCTTTCCTCACACACAAAGTCCGCCGTCCCCGGCGAACTCGCCTTATTGACCTATTCAATATACCACGATTGCGCCCAAGATACAATTGCAGACTTTTTCGCGCTTACAAAAGTGCGATGGAGCCGGCCCGCCTGTTTGAATATACTTTGCGGCGGCAAAAAACGCCGCCCGTCCGCAAAAGGAATGCGGTCGGGCGGCGTTTTCGTTTTTCGTGCTACGAGAGCGTCCAGGCCGGAATGAAGAAGCCGGCAAAGGTCGAATTGAAGACGTCGATGGTCAGCTGCGACTGATAGGCTTCGACAATGCGCTTGTAGACGGGATTTTCCGCGTCCTCGGTGCGGGCCGCGATGAGGCAGTAATAGCTGTTGTCGACGTAGCTCGACTCCATGTAGAGGGCGTCCGTGGCGACAAGCCCGCTGTCAAGCGCGTAGTTGCCGTTGATGACGGCGACGGCCACGTCGGGCAGCGTGGAGTAGACGAGGTTGGCGTCGACTTCCACGAACTCGAGCGGCACCGTATAGGCCGTGATGTCGGAAATTGTCGGCGAGGCCCCGGCATCCCCGTCAATCGTGAGCAGTCCCGCCGCCTCGAGCAGCTTCAAAGCGCGGCCCTCGTTGGTCACGTCGCTTGGCAGCGCGACCTTGTCGCCCGCCGCAAGCTGCGAGAGGTCATCCAGCTTGCCCGAGTAAATGCCCATGGCGACGATGTAGGTGTCCCCGATGGGGGTGACGTCATAGCCGTAATTTGCGACCTCGTTTTCAAGAAACGCGTGGTGCTGGAAGGCGTTGATGTCGACTTCGCCGTTTGCCAGCGCCTTGTTGGGCAGCGAGAAGTTGGAGAACTGGACATATTCCAGCACGATGCCCTCTTTGGAGAGCTCTTCGGCCACCGGCTTCCAGATGTCCTCATAGACGGCGCCGGTCAGGCCGATTTTGACGGTCACGGGGTTTTCGGGGGAGTAGGCCGCCTCACCCTCGGCGGGGGCGGCCTCTTTCGGGGCGCAGCCGGCGGCGGCAAGCAGCAGTAAAAGTGCGGCGAGAAGTATGGAAAAAAGCTTTTTCATGATTGGCCTCCGTATTATTCATGTGTATTTTTGGATGCGATAAAGTTTCCGGCGAGCTGAATGAGCGAAACCAAGAGGACAAGGACGATGACGGATGCGTAGATGATGTCCATGCGGTTTCGCTGCTGCCCGTAAATGTAGGCGAAATTGCCGAGTCCCCCGGCCCCCACGGCGCCGGCCATGGCCGAAAGCCCCAAGAGGCTGATGAGGGTGATGGCGGTGCCGCGGGCAATGGCCGCGACGCTCTCGCGCAGGTAGACGCGCAGGATGATCTCAAGCCGGCCGCAGCCCATGGACTGGGCCGCCTCAATGAGCCCCGGGGACACTTCGGAGAGCGCCGCCTCAATCTGGCGGGAGAAAAAGGGGACGGTGCCAAAGACCAGCGGGACAATGGCCCCCCGCACGCCGATGGCGGTGCCGGAAATCCACCTCGTCAGCGGCAGCAGGCAGAAGAGCAAAATGATGAAGGGAATGGAGCGAAAGAGGTTGATGAGTTTGTCAAGCGCGCGGTAGAGCGGCTTGTTTTCGGCGATTCCGCCGGGGCGGGAGACGACAAGCGCCGTCCCCAACGCAAGCCCGAAGACAAAGGCGATGGAGCCCGCCCACAGCAGCATGACCGCCGTTTCGACCGTGCTGCTCCAGAGCTTCGGCAGCAGGTCCGGCGCGTTTGGGAAAAGGTTAAACAGCAGCGCCTGCATGCGCCATCACCTCCGCTTCAATGTGAATGTCCTTCAAGTACGCAAGCGCCTGTGCAATGTCGCCGGACGCCGGGGAGGCTTTGGCAATCAGGGTGCCGGTAGGCCTTGCGCCGATGAGCTCAATGTTTGCGAAAATGATGGTGAGGTCGACGCCAAACCGCCGCGAGAGCTGCGAAACCGCCGCCTCC
>DATMZG010000133.1:0-12221 GCA_035560415.1 Candidatus Acidiferrum sp.
CCTGTCATGCAGTTGGGGAGGTTTTTTATGGCCTTCACCCCCGGCTCCAAAATACATGGGTTGACGCCCTCATGCCTTTTTCACCTCGACGAGATTTGTGTGCTGCGGGTTGGCGTTGCCTAAGGGCGTCGCCCGGTGGGACATCGTGAGGACGTTGATGCTCCCGCGGGTCTCGACGCCATCTTTATCCGGCGTGTACCAGGCGCCGGGGCTAGCGGCCACGACGCCTCTTGCGATGCGCTCGGTGACAAAGGCCGGAATGCGCATGCGCCCGCGCTCGTTATAGACCTCGACCGCGTCCCCGTCCGAGATGCCGCGCGCCGCGGCGTCCGCCGTGTGGAGCCAGAGCCGCGGCGGCTCCAGCTCGTCGAGCCAGGCGTTTTGGTCGTGAACGCTGTGGCAGCGCCGCTTGCTGTGAAAGCCGATGAGCTGCAGGGGGTAGACGGCCCGCAAGGGGTCCTCGGACCCCTCTTCTGCCGGCACATAGGCGGGAACGGCCGGGACTTCGGGGAGCTGCCGGTCGTAGAGCTCTTTGATGAAAATTTCAATTTTGCCGGATGGGGTTTTGAAGGGCGTGCCCTTGTCGAAATTCTCCTGAAATGCGTTTCGCGGCAGCTTGGTGTCAAAGACCGCGATGGACTTCTCCTTGAAAGCGTCGTAGTCCGGGGCCTCCGGCATGAGCTTTTTAAAGTTCTCCCACGCGCCCCGCAGCCAGTCGTCAAGCGTCCTGTTGCCGGCGAAAAAGGCCTCTTCGAGGCCAAGGCGCTGCGCGACCTCGACAAGCCAGTCGAGCTCGAGCCGGGAGCCGAACAGCGGCGGGATGGCGGCGTGGTTAAAGAGCATATAATCCTCTCCGCCCCATGGCGCGCAGAGGTTGTCGGTCTCAAAGAAGGAGGGGGCCGGCAGCACGAGGTCGGCGCCCTTGGCGCTTGGCGTCATGAACAGGTCGGAGAGCACGATCAAATTTTCTTGCTCACTGTCGCGCAGAATCTGAAGGGTGTGGTTGATGTCGGAGTGCTGGTTTAGCAGCATGCCGCTGGCGAGGCTGAAGATGAGCTTGACTTTGGTGTCGAGCTTTTCGGCGCCTACAAGGCCGCGGCCGGCGTCCAGCGTCTCAGGGCAGGCGAGGGCCCGCCACCACTGGAAGACCGCAATGGAGACCTTGTAGGGGTTGTCGATGGGCGGGATGGCTGGCCGCGGGATGGAGGGGCGGGTCCAGGTGACGACCCCGCCGCCGGGCTTGCCAAAGCCGCCGGTCATGCAGGCCAGCGTCAGGATGCTGCGGTAGTTCTGCTCGCCGTTTACGGTGCGCTGCGGGCCGAGGCCCGGCAGCAGCAGGGCGTATTTTGCACCGGCGTATTCCACCGCCAGCGCCTCGATGTCGGCCGCGGGGACGCCGGTGATTTTCTCGGCCCAGGCCGGGGTCTTTTCCACCCCGTCCCTGACCCCTGAGAGGTAGGAGAAAAAGCTCTCGCCGGCGGGCACGCCCTCCGGCATGTGCGCCTCGTCAAAGCCGAGGCAAAACTTATCCATAAAGTCCTTGTCGTACAGCTTTTTCTCGCGGATGACGAAACACATGGCGGCGGCCAGGGCGCTGTCGGTGCCGGGGCGGATGGCAATCCACTTGTCGGCGGCCGCGACGGCCGTGTCGCTCCTGCGCGGGTCGACGACGATGATGCGGGTGCCGCGGCGCTTTGCCTCCATGAGCATGCGCTTTTGCGCGCTGCCGAAGTGATTGGTCACGAGGTTGTTGCCCCAGAGCAGCAGCAGCTTGGCGTTCAATATTTCTTCCTCGTGGCTGCCGATGACCATGTCGCCGAACATGCGCGGCAGGACAGCCAGTGCCCCGCCGATGGAGTAGGTGCTGTAGTAGCCGAGATATCCGCCGTTAAGGGCCAGCAGGCGGCGCAGCATGTCGCTGCCCCGCATGGGGCAGATGACGCCGGCCCCGGCCATGACATACCGGGAGCCCGGGCCCTCGGCTTCGGATGCCTTGATGGCGGCGGCGACTTTGTCCGCCGCCTCCTCCCAGGTGATGCGGCGGAACAGCCCCTCGCCCCGGCGGCCCACCCGCTCCATGGGGTAGCGCAGGCGGCGGGCGTTTAAAAAGGTCTGGCGGTAGGCGGCCCCTCTCGGGCAGCCGGAAAAATAGACCGGGGCGCCGCTGTCGGGGCCGATGGCGAGGACGCAGCCCTCCCGCACCCGGGAGAGCATTTTGCACCGGCCGCCGCAGTCGTTGAAGCTGGCCTGGCTGACGGTGCGTTCATCTTCAAGCGGGATGGGCGGACGGCGTGTCCAACCCCAGCTGTCAAAGGCGGCAAGCTGCGCTTCGCTTGGCAGAATTTCCCGTCCGGCGCCCGTCAGCGTCTCCTCGGCCAGGCGCAGCACTTCGAGCACTTCGGGGTGGCCGGTGACAAGTCTCAGCGCTTTACTCATGGCGCGCACGGTGTCGAGCGTGAACCGGTCGATGAAGTCCTGCGCGTCCCCGGCAAACTCTTCTTGGCCCGAAAGGGCGCACCGCGTGAGGTATTCGAGGAAGCGAAGCTGTTCGCCGACAAAGTCGGGCGGGTTGCCGTCCATACCCGCGGGCGCATATCCGCGCGCCTTGTAAAATGCGATGACCGCAAGCGTATCCTCGTTTAACAGAATGTCCATGCCGGAGATGCAGGCCGAAGCCCACAGCGGAATGTAGATGTTGGCGTCGGTCCCTTTGAAAAGCCGGTCGTATTCAAACTGCGTCAAAGTGGACTGGGTGCCGGCCAGCCGGCAGTTTTCTTTCCAAGCGGGGAGGTCCTCAAAAAAGAGGCGCAGCAGATGAAAGCGCGTGTACTCACTTAGCAATTTCCCGTTCATTTCGCCGCCCCCCGTAAGATTTCCTGTTTTAACCCCTCCATGCCCGAAAGGTTGCCGAGAATGCACCCGCCCACGAGCCGCCCGCCCGAGTAAAACCGCTTTTCCACGGCGAAGGGCAGCCGGGCGTTGATGGAGAAATCGCTAAACCGGCGCTCTGTCACGTCGCATTCATAGGTTTTCTCTGGATTTTGGCCGAGATCGCCGAGGGCGAAGAGGCTCATGAGCTCGCTGTTTAAGATGAGCGAAGCGTCAAACGGGGCGAGCTTCTCCTCTCCCCCGGCGGCGTTGGCGCCGGCGATCATACCCTCCGCCACCGCCTGCGACCAGAGGGCGACGTTGACGCCCTCGTATTCGGCGCAGTCGCCGCAGGCCCAAATATCCGGCGCGCTTGTCTCCATGCGCGCATTCACGATGATGGCCCGCCCGCAGGCAATGCCCGCCGCCTGCGCCACCGCGATATTGGCCTTTTGCCCGCAGGAGACCATCACGAGCCCGCAGGGGAAGACCCTGCCGTCTGCGAGCCTCACCCACTGCGCCCGGCCGTCGCCGCCGATCTCCTCGACCGTGACGCCGGTGTGGATATGCAGGCCGGTCAGAAGCGACTGCAGCCGCGCGGAGGTGTCGGGGTCGAGCTGCCGCGGCATGAGGCGGGGCAGCGCCTCGAGCACCGTGACCTCCATGCCGTAGCGCGAAAGCTCCAAGGCGATTTCAAGCCCGATGACCCCGCCGCCGATGATGACGGCGCGCTCCTCGCCCACGGCCGACCGCTTCATGCGCCGCACATCCTCGAGCGTGCGCACCGTCAAAACGCCCGGCAGCTCCACCCCTTTGAAGGGCGGCACAAAATTGGTTCCACCGAGGGCGTAGACGCACTTTTCAAAGCGGATTGCCCCGTCCTCCAGTGTGACTGTTTTTTGCGCGGTGTCAAGGGCAAGGACTTGCCGACTAAGCAGGAGTTCAATGCGCTGCCCCTCGTACCAGTTGTCCTCGTGCAGCGCGACGCAGGCCCGGCGCAGTGAGCGCAGCGGCGTCTTGCTCAGCATCGGGCGCTTATAAGTCATCTCCTTCTCACCTGAGACGAGGACTATGCGCCCCTCGGGGTCCCTGTCCCGGATGGCCGCGGCCGCCGTCACACCCGCGGCGCCCGAGCCCAAAACCACATATTTCGTCTGAATCTCATTCATGGCCGGTCACCTCCAACGTTTTCGGTTTGCAAATTCGGGTGGAAGGCTCAGTCTGTGCGGGTTCAGGCAGGAAGGGGAGGGCGAGGACTTCTCCCTCGGCCTCATCGATTTCGCCGAAACGCAGGCTCTTTGTCGGGCAGGCGGCCACACAGGCGGGCGGCAGGCCCTGCTCCCGCAGCGCAAGGCAGGTGTCGCACTTTTGCGCGACGCCCCTCGTCAGAGAAAACGACACCTCGCCGTAGGGGCAGTTCCAGTAGCACCGGCCGCAGCCGATGCAAAGGGCGTCGTTATGGAGGACAAGGCCGTCCTCCGCTTTGTACATGGCGCCGGTGGGACAGACAAGGGTGCAGGCCGGCTTTTCGCAGTGGTTGCAGGTGAAGGAGAAGGGGAGCTCCCGCTTCCCCGTCGGCGTCTCCGCGGTGCAGATGCCGGCCCGGCGAAAATATTCGCCGGGCAGCAGGTCGTGCCGGTCCTTGCAGGCCACCTGGCAGGAGCCGCAGCCGATGCAGGTGTTCATATCGTAAAAGAAGCGTTTGCGCATGTGGATAAGTACCTCCGCTTTTCCGTTGTTCTATATATGACTATAATCGTCCATGTGCATTTCGGCGCAAGCCGAAAAATCGCACGGACAATAAAATCATATATAATAGCCGCTCTGCGGCTATTATATCATATGCGCAACCGGGAGCGGAGCCCTTTTTGCGGGAAATGCCGCAAAATGCCCCCGGACGCGGGGAAATGACCGCGTCCGGGGGCGTTTTTAAATAGGCAAAAGCTCAGCTTTGGGTGGTGCCCGGCCCCTCGCCCTGGTCCTCCCGCTCGCAGGAGGTGTAAATAAAGAGGTTGTCCTGCCCGTCCGTATCGGCAAGGGTAAAGGTGACGGTCAGCCGGTCGTCGACCTCGAACTTCTCATCGTAGTCGTCGTCCAGCAGCATATCGGCGATTTTATCCCGCAGGGTCTGCGCATTTTCGGGCGGCGTCCGGATGCCCAGCTCATCCATGACGGCCTTCATGTTGGGCGACACGTCGTTGTAGCTGTCCGAAAAGTCGAGGTCGTAAAACGAAATGCCGTCAAACGAGGCGCGAAAGACATCGTCGCCGAGCTTTGAGATGTCTGTCAGCCGGAAATACTCGGTTCCCATCGTGTCCCACCCGACGGGCTCGTACACGCCCCCGCCATAGGTGAGATAGGCCGAGTCCCCGTGCTCATAGGAGATGTCTCCAAAATACCGCGAAACGGTCTCCTCAAAAGTCTCCTTTGTGACAGTGCCCTCGTATTCGGGCTCCTCCGCCGCCGCAAGGTTGAAGACGTAAAAGGAGAGCCCGTCCCAGCTCAGGCTCTGCCGGTCCTTGAAGGCGGGCAAAAAGCGCAGTTCAAAGGGGTGTTCGCTGTAATAGTCGAGAAAAAGCTTCGTCAAGTTGTCGTCAGCCGCAAGCTGCTCCTCCGTCAGCGCCTTTGCCAAAGGGTCGTCCGGCTCATCCGAAGTGTCGGGGGGTGCCGGCGTTTCGTCTCCGGACGGGGGTGTCTCGTCATTACTTGGCGGTGTGGTCCCGCAGGCGGCGAACACCGCCAGGCAAAAAACGAGCAGCAGGGTCAATATCAGGTTTTTTCGCAAGAGAAGGACCTCCTGTACATGATAAAGTCACTCGGTAGCTATGACGATAGCTTACCCAAATATGTGCCATATCATGTCAGTAGCCCCAGCCGGAACTCGTTTTCCCCGATGTACAAAGCCTTGCGCTTCCAATCTGCATATATATTTCCTTTGCGCCAAGGCTTAGGAGTTCCCGCCGGCCTTGCCTGCTTTTATTCGCCTGAGAAAGACGGCGCTTGTGACGAGCCAGCCCGTGCTGACGATTATGTTCACAACACTCGCCCACAGAAACCGCTCCTGTGTAAAGAACGCCTCTATCCCATAGAGCGGAGTGAGAAAAATGATGATAAGCGGGAAATCGATTCCCGGCACCCGGATGGCGTCGTTTAGGTTGACAAGTAAGGTGAGAATGGCGCCCGCAAGAGTGCCGGCCCCCCAGCCAATTGAAAATTTCAACCTCCGGCGGCTGCTCCCTGACTGCAAAATGAACAGATACCATGTGAGGATGTACAAAACCGAAAGGGCCGTATGATACCATTTTGAAGGGCTTCCCATGACAAATTCTCCGAAGTTCATCCCGTATGCAAACAGCGTGACGACGGCGAACCAGGCGATAAACAGCGTTTTTTTCACAGCGCGCCTCCTTTATAGCCGAACGGTAAAGCAGCTGCCGGCGCCCGGCGCGCTCTTTGCCTCTATGCTCCCCCCATGGGCCTCCACAATGGATTTTGCGATGGTCAACCCGATGCCCGTTCCGCCGGTTTTACGGCTGCGGGACCTGTCCGTGCGGTAAAAACGCTCAAAAATGAAGGGCAGTTCCTCCGCTGAAATGCCGATTCCGTCGTCGGCGATGCTGATGCAGCCTCTTTGGCCGTCGGTTGACGTCCGCACGTGGACATGGCCCCCTTCGGGCGTGTAGTTGATTGCGTTTGACAGCAGGTCCATGACGACCTGAAGAATTCGCTCCCTGTCGGCTTCCACATATGCGGGGCCGCCCTCAAGCGAGAGGGAGAGCGCCTTTTCCGAGGCCTTGCGCTCAAAATTTTGAACGGCGGTCCGGCCGAGCTCATATAAATCCACGCCCGCTTTGTTTAACTTCAGATTGCCGTCCTCGATTTTTGAAAGCCGCTCCAGCTCCGACACCAGCGCCCCGAGCCTTGTGATTTCGTCATGGCAGCTTTGGAGCCTCTCCGGGGTGGGCTCCCAAATCCCTTCAATCATGGCCTCCAAATGGGCGCCGACAGCCGAAAGCGGCGTGCGCAGCTCGTGCGCCACGTCCGAAGTCAGGCGTCTGCGCAGCTTTTCCTGCTCGGACAGGGCCTCGGTCAGGTGGTTGATGGCAGCCGTCATCTCCACAAGCTCGCGGGTTGCGGGCCTGCCTTCAAACCGAATGTTGTAATTCCCTTGGGCAATTTGCGTGGCGATATAGGCCGTTTTCGCAATGGGGCGCGAAATGCGGCGCGCGAGCAGCGTTCCGGCCGCCACCGCAAACAAAAAGGACAGCAGCGCCGCCCCCAGCAGGACAAGGTTGAGGGTTTTTAAAAACAGATAGTCGTTTTCAGTGAAAAAAAACGGCCCATAGTACGTGATGGAGACCGAGCCCACTTCCACTGCGCCCCGTGTGACGGCATAGGTGTTTGTGACAAAGCCGCCCTGCTGTCTTGCGTCGGCCATGCGCTGCGAAATTTCCCCCATGATCTGGCTGCACAGGGTCATATCGTGGTTTTCGGCGTCCCACAGCATGGCGCCGGAGGCGTCATAGATTTTGAGGAGATACCCGTCATAGAGGGAATACATGCCGATGGTGTGCAAAAAATTCTCATTCCATCCGCCCGACAGGGCCCCGTACTGGCTTGCAAGGTCGCTGACAATGCTCTCGCTGCGCTGCTCCTCCTGCCGCATGAGATACTGGGCAAATTCCCGGTTGATGAGCCAGTTGGAAAGCGCGCTGATTAAGGCGACGGTGACCAGCAGTACGAACAGTATGGATAAGGACAGCTGTGCCCGAAGACTGCGCAGCATGGCTACTCTCCTCCAAACTTGTACCCGACGCCGTGCACCGTGAGCACATATACGGGCTTTTTAGGGTCGTCCTCTATTTTTTGCCGCAGGTTCTTGATGTGGCTGTCCACCGCGCGGTCGTAGCCGTCAAACTCACCCCCAAGGGCAAGCGCAATCAGCTCCCCCCGCGGGAATACCCGGCCGGGATACTTCATCATCGCCCCGAGCAGCTTTGCCTCATTTGGGGTCAGGCTGACCGGTTTTCCGGCTTTGAAAAAAGTGTTTTTTTCAAAGTCGAGGACCAAATCGCCCCCCCGGAAGGAATTGCGCACCGACAGGGGGACGAGGTCATCCTGCGAGCGGCGCAGCACCGCTTCGGCGCGGGCGTAGAGCTCCTTGAGGCTGAAGGGCTTTGTCACATAGTCGTCGGCGCCAAGCTCCAGCCCCGTAAGCAGCTCGTCCTCCTCGGATTTCGCCGTCAGCATGATGACCGGAACCCGGGAAGCGGCGCGAATTGCCCGGCAGACCTCCTCGCCCGACAGGTCGGGCAGCATTAAATCCAAAACCACAAGCGAAATATTTTCCGCATGGAAAATGCGCAGGGCGTCGGTGCCGGTCTCGGCCGAGAGCACGCGATATCCCTTGCTTTCAAAAAGGGCTTTCAGCACTTCGCGGATTTTGGGCTCGTCGTCCACGATGAGGATATTTTTACTTTTTGTCGGCACCGGACACCCCTCTCTCCCAAACCGAAAATGAAAACAGATATACGGGAAATCCGCGGATTTCCCGTATATCCCGCAAGTTCTCAAACTCAAGCAGTCACGTCAACCCCCGGCGCTTCAATTTCGGGCTTTATCCGGGCAAGGGGCGCTTGCGACGGCCCGCACAGGGCGGTCGCCGTCTTTTCGCGCAGCTTGACAAAAGACGCCGGCAACGCCGGACAGAGCGCCCACCGCCGTGGGAACGGCCCTGACACAGCGCTCGCAGGACATGCCGCCGACCGGGATAATTGTCCTCTCCATTATAATACCTCCGCATCGCGGCTGCAATTCATAAATGAATGCCTCGCCCGCAGCTATTTCCAGTTTGCAAATATCTCCTTGGACTCCTTTAAAAAGTCATATGAAATCGTCACGGTTTCCTCCGTCACAGTCCTGTCTTCACCTGAAATCGGCCACGGATTGCACCCGCCCGCTATGACACCGACCTGCGCCATCGTGAACTGATTGCCGCAGTTCTGGCAGACCAGCTTGTCGCCCGACTGCTCATAGTAGCCTCTGCCGGAGTCGTAGCACACCTGACAGGTGTTGAAGGCCGTGCGAACCGTGCCGTCGGGCGCAAGGACCGCCACAACCTCCATTTCGGTTTTATCCACTTCAATCGGATAATAAGAGGCGTCTTCCGAGAGGTCGGCAATGGAAATGGTCAGGTCGCCGCCTTTGTCAGCGCCGTTTTCGCCGCCTGAGGACGTGTCGCCTTGGCTGGCGCAGGCGGTCAGAAAAAGCATCAGGGCGGCGACCGTCAAAAGGACCGATGCGCGGAACTGCGCCGGCAGCGGCGCGGCGAGGCGTTTATGGCGGCGACGGTATGGATTCATAGCTCTGTCTCCTTATTGTCTTCGATATAGCGTCTGTCTGCCTTTTGGCCGCGATTCATGGAGAACAGCGCAATGAGGATCACCGCGGCGGGCAGAATGCAGTGCCAATGTAAAAGTAGTAATCTCATAAGGACTCCTTTCCCTGCGGCATCAGCCGCAGCAGGACGGCAGGCTGTCGGAGCCGTCGTCCCCCGCCGCGTCCACCGTGCCGTCCGCGTTTGTCACGACAATGCTGGAGCGGACCATTCCCATCCAGCAGCTGAAGGCAAATGTGCCGGAGCGGTCGGGTGTAAATTCAATGACGTTGTCCCCGGCCTTTAGCCCAACCTGTAAATCGTATTCCGGGATGACAATGGCGTTGTTGCAGCCGTTCAGTGAGCCTGCGGGCGCCTGTAAAGTCCACTTCACGGGGATGCCCTTTTGGACTTCAATCGGCTCATAGCCGCGGCTGCTCACGGCGGAGGTCACGTACTGAACGCCGTCTTGAACGGTGGCCGCCACCGGCTCGCCCGAGGCGGCGCTGTCGGCCGCCCCCGGCTCAAAAAAGGTCTCGGGCGGCCAAATGAGCGTTTCAAACCGGCTCACTTCGGCTTTGACCGCGTCGAGGTCGGCGGCGGATAGGTCGTCAACGACTTTCACATAGCCGTAAAACGCGCCGTCCCCGGTCGAAAAGTCAAAATCGCCCGCAGGGGTGAAAAAGAGCGAATTGTCGCCGCCTGTCAGCGCAAGGCGGGTTGCGTAGCCCGGAACCAGCAGCTCTGTCCCGGACAGGGCGTTGTCAATGTGCCAGACGACGTCTACGCCGGACTTTACGAGCACGACAGCCGGACTGAATCCCCCGTCGGTCAATGAAATTGTGACCTCCTGCACCGGATAGCCCTCATAGACCGCCTCTTCGGCGATGGCCACGGCATCGGTCGGGATTTGGTAGCCGCTGGGGACGGGGAGGCCGGTTTCCTGCGCGCCCGCGGGCGCGTCTGCCGCCCCGCCCGGTCCCTGCGTGACCGTGATTGACCCGCGGATCATCCCCATCCAGCAGCTGTAAGAAAAAGTGCCGGTTTTGTCCGGGGTGAACTCAATGGTGTTTTCTCCGGGCAAAAACTCATAGCCGACAATGCCGTACGCCCCGATGTTCATTTTGTAGTTGCACCCGTTGATGCTGTTCTCGGGCGCCTCAATGACCCATTTCACCGGAATTCCGGCCTGTACCGTGATGTTCGGATAACTGCCGGAGGCGAGCCGGCTTTCGACCACCTGCACGCCGGCCGCGGCGTTGACGGCGCCGACGTCTGTGCCGCCGCCCCCGCCAAAGGCGCCCGCCGTGTTCCACAGCGCGATGGCGGCGACCGCCGCAATGGAGGCGATGGCCGTAGAGGCCGTTTTTAAGACGCGTTTTTTATAAGGAAAGGTGAAGACGGCGCCGACCGCGCTGAGCCCCACAATGAGCTTGAGCAAGAGCTCCGGCGTCGCAAGTCCCGAGAGGCTTCCCCCCTGAGAGAGCATCGCAAGGCCCAGCACCACGACGAGGACCGCGCCGACCCCCATGACCCGGTCGGCAAATTTTCTGCCCAGCGCCGACACAAAAGAACCCAGCCCCAGCATAAGCGGTACGGTTCCGAGGCTGAAGAGCAGCATGGAAAACGCGCCGGTCAGGGGGTTCCCGGAGGCCAAGGCCACAATCTGCATGGATTGCAGCGGGCCGCAGGGCATGAGGCCGTTTAGCAGTCCCACGTAGAGCGGCCCCTTGCCACCCGCCTTTCCGGCATGAACTTTTTCGCGCAAAAAGCGCGGCATCCTCGGCTGAAATCTGCGCAGCCCCGGGAAAATGCCGAGCATGTTGACCCCCATCAGCACCATGAAAAGGCCCGCGGCGAGTTTTAAAATCCCCTGCACCATCGCGGACAGCCCCGCGCCTTGGCCGCCGCCAAAGAGCAGCCCCACAAGTCCCAGCACAAACCCGACCGCCGTATAGGAGATCACCCGCCCTGTGTTATAGAGCAGCGCCGGCAAAAAGACAAAACGGCGGTCAGCTTCTGCCTCTCCCGCATGGCGGGGAAGGCACTGGGACAAATTGATTCCGCCGCACATGGCGACGCAGTGGACCGACGTGAGCAGGCCGATGACAAACAGCATTCCGTAGCCCGTGCCGGCTTCGGCGACGGCGCTTGGGACGAGCAGATTCAAAACGCCAAACTGTTCGAGCAGCACGTAGAGGGAGACAATGATGGACAGCGTGCCGACAACCCGGCCAAAATCCGAAGCCGGCAGGCTTTTGTCCGGCAGCACCTTGTAACCGAGCTTCTCAATGACCGCCGAGAGTTCGCTTTGCGTGATGATGTCGGTGTCGTAAGTGACGTCCGCCGTGCCCGCGCTGTAGCTCACCGTGGCGCTTGTGACGCCCGCGGTGTTGCGCAGTTTATTTTCAATTTTATTTTGACAGTTGACGCAGGTCATCCCGCCGATGCGCAGACGCCTGCTTTTACTTGTGGACTCCATATGGCGCCTCCCGCTTTTCGGCGAAAAATATATGGCCGTTACTGAAAGTGTTTTTTGACAAAGGTCACGCCCCGGTCTGTTTTTTCAAGAGCGTTCTTGCTTGTTGTTTTTTTGGTTGAGCTTGCAGCAGTCGGGTGTCCCGTCGCCGAACAATTCCTGATTTGATTTTGCCGCTTTGGACAAGTAATTTTGAACAGCTGCGACAATCCGTTTCCACAGGGACATTTTTCAGGACTTCCTTTCTCAGGCATCTGCGCATATTCTATCAGACAAATTTGTAGAAGTTATGGAGAACGCCGTTTTTTATTCCTCACGAATGGTATTCGTCTGTTGTGCCACCCTTCGTTTCCTTCCCCGCCGGAGGCCGGAGGGGGCCCATGAGGGAACTGGTTCCCCCATGAGGCGCTTCGCGCTTTTTGCAAAGCAAAAAGCGCCCGCATGTTTCGCAGAACATGCAAGCGCCCCAAAATTCCGCCGGCTTTGCCTGCTCAGGGA
>DATMZG010000134.1:0-16762 GCA_035560415.1 Candidatus Acidiferrum sp.
CATTTGGGTATCCGCTTCTTTCATCGCCGCAGCATACCCTCTTTCCAATCCGAGAAAAACGGAATATCCCGTTGAAACCATCGGGAATTCGTTCTGAGCATCGCCGCTTTTTCTGATATCGTCAATTTTTCTATGGAACAGACCAAGCGCGTCTTTCAGGTGCTGCTCATTCGTGGTTCGGCATATGACGCAGAATTCGTCCCCGCCGACACGGTAACAAAAGCCGATATGCAAAAAGCAGTCCTTTATGCACTTTCCGATCGTTTGAAGGCAAAAATCGCCCCATTGATGCCCGTATAAATCATTGACCTGTTTGAAATTGTCCAAATCAAACATTAACACGCTGCCGCTCGCATTTTGTTTCAGATTGTTGACATGCTGCTCGTATACGCTGCGGTTTAACAATTCGGTCAGCGTATCCTGTGTCTCCAGAAGCTCGCAAATGTAGGCATAATACAGGATCAGACTCAGGGTTATGCACAGCCAGGAAGTGTGCAGGTCGGGCAGCATGATTTGGACAAGGGTCCCGGTGAAGGTGAACACGAGCAACATGACGAATGTGCTTTTTATGTGGCACTGATAAAGCCTCATGGCCTTAAAGGACTCCACAATCAGGATTGCGTACGAACACAGATATGCGGCGACATATATGCAAAACCAAGGTCCGCGCAAGTAACTGTTATCGCTGACATAAAAAATGGAACCTGTCCATGGAGAGCTTAGAGCAAAGGCGAAGTTGAGCCATACCGGAATTGCCAGCAGCGCGCTGAACCTCCCTTTTTCCGCAGAAAAAGCCTTAGATAAAACGACCGCAATAAAAGGGGAGAGAGAAAAGCCGGTCACATTGACAATAAAAACAGGAACGAGGTTCTCAAGCATACGGTTTTCAAAAATGACGCTTCCGATTTCCGCCATGATTACCGTGATGGTTAAACAGACGGCAAGGGCAAACTGCTTTTTCATCTCGTCACGATAAAAGACGTTGCGCCGGGACGCATGTACTAAGATTATGAGCGAAAGCACACACATTGCATCGACAGTTATATAGTAATTAATTGATTCATTCATGGAGCTGCTTCTTTCTCATAGTCATAGTTGGACTTTGATTTTAACGGCGCCGGGCGCGCATCTCTGAACGGATGAGAGCTTCCCGCTTTTTCTGTCACATAAAATCCAGTTAATGATAGCATGCTTCAGGTATATTTTTCAACATGACCGCTACATTCAAAAGAGATGATGAAACCACGCATTCCGCCGAACCGGTAAAAAGCTCATATTCCGGTATCCGTGCCGGATTCGCCCCGCCCAATAACCCCGCAGCAAGGCCTGCTGCGTCATCCCTCGTTTCCTGCCCCGCCGGAGGCCGGAGGGGGCCCACGGGGGAACTGGTTCCCCCGTGAGGCGCTTCGCGCTTTTTACAAAGCAAAAAGCGCCTGCATGTTCCGCAGAACATGCAAGCGCCTAAGGGAACTGGTTCCCCCGTGAGGCGCTTAACGCTTTTTGTAAGCGCCCCAAAACCCCGCCGGAGGCCAGGGGGGTACGCGGGGGGACTGGTCCCGTCCGCGAGGCGCTTAACGCTTTTTGTAAAACAAAAAGCGCCTGCATGTTTCGCAAAACATGCAAGCGCCCTGGCATCCCCGGCGCGATTCGAACGCGCGACCTTCCGCTTAGGAGGCGGACGCTCTATCCTACTGAGCTACGGGGACCTGTAATCAGTCTGTTTCGCCACAAAAAGCTGACATAAGCGCCTTTTTGTGACCATATCATCATAATGCCTGCGGGGCCATCTGTCAAGCGGCCCCGCAGGCCCCGGTCACTCCTCAATGAGCACGGCGGTCGGCATCGAAACGCCTTTTTCCTTCCACTTTCCCCCGGCCAGGCGCAGGCTGTTTGCAAGCCCCGCCAGCAGCCATCCGACCGGCATGGCGACAATGAGGCCGAGCGCCCCGAGCGGCGTTTTAATGAGGTAAACGGCCGCCACGATGCGGATGATGAGGCTGACGACCGTCGTGGTCATGGGGTAAAAGACGTCTCCGGCGCCGCGCAGCAGTCCGGAGGAGATGCTCATGAAGGCAAAGATGAAGTAGAAATAGCACATGATGCGAATGAACCGGGTGCCCATTTCAACGACGGCGGTCTCCTCGGCCTTGACGAAGAGCAGCATAAGATAGCCGCCGAAGTTTCGCACGAGCAGGGCAGTGAAGATGCAGAAGACGGCGGCGATGAGCAGGGCGCTGCGGTAGCCCTTTTTCACCCGGTCAAACTCTCTTGCGCCGACATTCTGGCCCGAGAAAAAGGACATGGCCTGGCCGAGGTTCATGATGGCCATGGAGGTCAGCCCGTCGACCCGCATGGCGGCGCCGTAGGCGGCCATGGTCAGCTCGCCGAAGGAGTTGACAAGGCTCTGCACCGTCAGAAAGCCCATTGACATGAGCCCCTGCTGCACCGTCGTGGGAATGGCGAGGCGCACGATCTGCTTGAACAGCGTCCGGTCGAAGACGATTTCGCTGGGCTTAAAGCGCAGCAGCGGCACCCGCGTGGAGACGTAGACCAGCTCAATGAGGCCCGAGACCAGCTGGGAGATGGCGGTCGCGTAGGCCACGCCCCGCACGCCCATATTGAGCCGGGTCACAAAGTAGATGTCGAGCCCGATGTTGAGGACGGCCGCCAGCATGACGGCGTAGAGCGGTGTTTTGGAATCGCCCATGCCGCGCAGAATATTGCCGAGAATATTGTAAATGACTACACAGGGAATCGCGAGAAAGCTGATGGTCAAATAGGCTTTGGCGTTGACATAGACGCTCTCGGGCGTGCCGAGCAGCCGCAAAATGGGGCCGGCCGCGGCCGTTCCCACCACCATGAGGGCAAAGCCGCCCGCCATGATGAAAATGAAGCCGGTCGTCACGCTTCTGCGCAGCTCTTCCTGCTTGCGGGCGCCGTAGAGCTGGCTGACGAGGACTGCGGTTGCCGCCGTAAAACCCATGACGACGCTTGTCACGAGGAAAAGCGTCGCCATGGAGGCGCTGATGGAGGCGAGGGCCGCCGGGCCGTCCGACCGGCCCACGACGATGGAATCGACAATGCTGTATAACTGTTGAAAAAATCCGCTCAGCATGAGCGGCATTGAAAAGGAAAGGAGGGCTTTGCCCTCGTTTCCCGTAGTCATGTCCCGCATGAGGCACCCCTTTACATTTGTATGTTAGAACATTATAATGAAAACACTATTAAAACACAAGCCCAAGATGATGGGAATCGAAAGCACACCGGTTTTCATGGGCGGATTTTCGCCACGGCTTTCCGGAAATCTCTTGCAAATACGTCAGTATTCGTTGTGTGACAATGCTTGCCTGAATAAAAATCCGCTTTATGAAAACTGCTTGCACCTGACGCCAAGCAATTTTCGAGCGATTTTCGTCACGGCGGACACCGCCTTGCTGACGCAAGGCACGGACAACAAGGCGAAAAGCGCCGAAAAGGGACGGCGTCAGGCGGTGTGGGGTCGACTCCCATCATCTTAGTTTAGGAGAATTTTTATGGAGAAAATTCCGCTTCGCAGCGAGGCGCAAAAGTGCGACTGCTGGTCCACAAACGACATCTACGCCGAGGACGCGCTCTTCAAGGCGGCGGTGGCAAAGCTCTCGGAGCTTGGGCACCGGCTGGCCGGATATAAAGGAAAGCTCAAAACCGAATTGCTCGCGGCTTTAAAGCTGTCCGACGAAATTTCGCTGCTGCTGGCCGACACATACAGCTATGCGGCCTTGCGGGCCGACGAGGACACCGGCGACGCCGCCCGCCAGAGGGATTTGGGGCTCATTTCGGGGGTCGCCGTCGAAGTGTCGGCGCTTGTCTCCTATATGACGCCGGAAATCCTGTCCATCAAGGATAAGCTGCCCAAAACGCCGGGGCTTGAGGTCTACAAAAAGCACATCGCCGACATCATTCGACAGGGTGAGCACATTCTGCCCGAAAGAGAGGAGCGCATCATGGCCCTCTCGGGCGAGACGGCGGGGTCGGCCGGCGACGTCTTTTCCATGCTGGTCGACGCCGACATGCACTTCGGCCTCGTCCGGGACGAGAACGGCCGGGAGGTGGAGCTGACCCACGGCCGGTTTGTCCGGTTCATGGAGTCGAAGGACCGCCGGGTCCGCAAGGACGCCTTTGACGCGACTTACAAGGTCTACGGGGAGCACCGGCACACGCTGGCGGCGCTGCAAAACGCCCACGACCACAAGAACAAGTTCTATAAGCTGGCCAGAGGCTACAAGTCCTGCCTTGAGATGTGCATTGACGACAATAACATCCCCCCGGCCGTCTATCACGGGCTCATCAAAGCCGCGGGGGGCGGTTTTCCGGACTTCTACAAATATATGGAGCTGCGCCGCAGGGCCTTGCAGCTCTCGGAGCTCCACTGCTACGACCTCTATGTCCCCTTTGTCGAAAACCCCTACGGCGACATTTCCTACAGCAAAGCAAAAGAGCTTGTGCTGGCTGCCCTCGCCCCCTTGGGGGAGGAGTACCTCGCGGTCATCCGCCGCGCTTTTAACGAGGGCTGGATTGACATTTACGAGAACAAGGGCAAGCGGGCCGGCGCCTATTCCAATGGCAACCCGCAGTGCCACCCCTTCATTTTGCTCAACTATCAGGGCAACCTCGACAGCGTCTTCACGCTGGCCCACGAGCTGGGGCACGCCATGCACTCCTACCTCTCGAACAAGACCCAGCCGGCCTGCTACCGCGAGTACGGCATTTTCGTCGCCGAAGTGGCCTCGACGGTCAATGAAGCGCTGCTCCAGCACTACCTGATGGGCATCGCCACAAAAGAGCAGCGGCTTTACCTGCAAAACCACGCACTTGAGCAGTTTCGTGCCACTTTTTTCCGGCAGACCATGTTCGCCGAGTTCGAGCTCGCCACCCACGAGGAGGTGGAGGGCGGCGCCGTGCTGACGGCCGAAGGCCTCTGCGAGACCTACAAGGGGCTTCTCAAAAAATATTTCGGACCCGAAGTCGTGCTCGACCCCGGCATTGAGTTTGAGTGGTCCCGCATTCCCCACTTTTACTACGACTTTTATGTGTATCAATACGCAACCGGCTTTGCCGCGGCCCAGACGCTGGCGGGGCGCATTGTCAAAGGTGAGGGGGTCGAAAACTACCTGAAATTCCTGTCGCTCGGCAGCTCCCTTGACCCGCTTGACGCCCTTCGGGTCGCGGGGGTCGACCTTGAGAGCCCGCAGCCCGTGGGGGAGGCGCTTCGCATTTTCGGTGAGACCGTGGCCGGCATGAGCAAGTCCCTTTTCGGTGAATAAGGCAAATCAGCCGTATGCCGTGCCCGGGCGTCCGGGCACGGCATATGTTCATGCAATTTACGTTGAATGCGGTGGAAAACTTTGTGTAATTTTTATGAATGAACACGCAACCAAAACCCGCCCCGTGCGTCTACCCTAAGTAGCAATGAAAAGAGAATCGCGACATAGCAGCAGCCAAAAGAAAACAGGAGGAAAGAGTTATGGCAGATACCCTGCTCGAAAAAGGGGAGGCGGCGCAAATCCCGTCTTCACCGGATGCGGTACAGGGCGCATCTACGCAAAATGCGGCGACGGAGTCTCCGACGCTCGAGGAGACACTGGTTTTCAAACCTGAAAAGAAGAAGAAATTCGGCTCCAAAGTTCGGAAAGTGCTGCTGTGGGGCACTTTGGCCGTCATTGTCGGCGGGGTCGGACTCATCATTTACAGCCTGTTCTTCAAAGAAGAAAAAGTGGAGATGCAGACGGCCACCGCCTACTACACGACAATTGAGAGCTCGGTCACCGGCTCCAGCTCAGCCGCCGCAAAGCAGTCGCAGGAGGTGGCGGGGCTCGCAAAGGGCAGGGTGCTGGCGGTCTATGTCAAACCCGGCGACATGGTCAAGGTCGGAGACCCGCTCTTCTCGGTCGACGACGAGAGCATCCGCGATGACCTCACCACTTACGGCGAGTCGCTGGACCGGGCGCAAAAGGACCTCACGGCCCTCTATGAGGAGCTGGACGGCCAGGACGGCCGCGCCGCTTTCAACGGGAAAGTGCTCGACATCGGGGTCGCCATGGGCGGGACACCCGAAGTCGGCGACACCGTCACCAAGGGGCAGATTCTCGCCGTGCTGGTCGACGACAGCAAAATGCGGCTGACTACATATTTCTCCACGGCCTATAAAGGCGTCATTGCGGTCGGACAGGAGGCTTTGGTCTCAATTCCGGGCAGCATGGCCCTCATTCCCGGCACTGTCGACCGGGTCGCCAACAACACCAAAATCACGGCCGAAGGCACCGTGCTGTTTGAAGTCGAGATCGCCATGGACAATCCGGGCGCCCTCATGGAGGGCCTTGTCGCCACGGCCACCGTCACGACGGGGCAGGGCGACGTGACGCCGGCCGAGTCGGGCAAGCTCGAGTACAACCGCAAGGAGAACGTCAAGGCCAAGACCTCGGGCGAGCTGACCGCCATTTACATGCGCGACTACTACGACTTCGCGGCCGGGGACGCCATGTTCACCATTTACAACGAGGACCTCGACGGCAAAATCTCGACGGCCATCAAGGCTGTGGAAGACGCCCGCGAAAAATATGACGACGTCGCCGACGAATATGAGTACTATCAGCCGGTGGCCGAAATTGCCGGCCAGGTCATCTCGGTCTCCATTGCCGAGGGCGACGAGCTGGCGGGTTCGTCCGGCACCGTCGTCCAGGTCGCCGACATGAGCACTATGCTGCTCGACGCGACGGTCGACGAGCTCGACATCGCGAAGCTCACGGTCGGCATGCCGGTCGAGGTCACGGCCGACTCCACCGGCATGACCTACGAGGGCAAGGTCGTTGAAATCCAGATGCAGGGCACCGTGGCCAACGGCATGTCCACTTTCCCGGTCAAAATCGAGGTGCCAAACCCCGGATTTAACGCCGGGGGGGCAACCCCTGCCCTGCCGCCGGAGGGCGGCGAGGTGTCGGGCGAGGTTATCATGGAAAAGGAAGTCCGTGTCAGCTCAACCTCCTCGAGCGTCGCCGTCTACGACGCCAAGGGCGGTTTTGGCGGCGGCGTCATCGCCCCCTCGAACGGCGGCCTCTACCCCGGCATGTGGCTCAATTTCAAAGTCGTCACTTCCCGGGTCGAAAACTGCCTTGCCGTGCCCTCCAACGCCGTCAAATACGTGGAGAACGGCACGGTCGTCTTTGTGCGCCAGCCGGATGAAAACAGCAAGCTGGCCGAGGACATCGACATCTCCATCGTGCCGGAGGGCTTTACGGCCGTCTATGTGACGGTCGGCGTCTCCGACGACACGCAGATTCAGATTGTGGAGGGACTTGCCGAGGGAGCGGAGGTCGCCACGACTTCCGCCACAAACGATCCGTACGGCGGCATGTACTATTGATTGGGGGGATTTGGAATGTCCCTCATTGAAATCAAAGACATTTACAAAGTGTATCATCCGGGCGAGGAGAGCGAAGTCAGAGCCCTCGACGGCGTGGCGGTCAACATCGACTACGGCGAGTTCGTGGCGGTGCTCGGCACTTCCGGCAGCGGAAAATCCACGATGATGAACATTCTGGGCTGCCTCGACGTGCCAAGCCACGGCAGCTACCTGCTGGGCGGCAACGAGGTCGCCACCCTGTCGGACAACGCGCTTGCGAAAGTGCGCTCACAGGCCATCGGCTTCATTTTTCAGGGGTATAACCTCATCACCGACCTGACGGCCGTCGAAAACGTCGAGCTTCCGCTCATTTACCGCAACATCGGCCGCTCCCGCCGCAGAGAGCTTGCGACGCAGGCCATGAAGGCCGTCGGACTTGAAAACCGGCTGCACCACAGACCGAGCGAGATGTCGGGCGGCCAGCAGCAGCGGGTGGCCATCGCCCGTGCCATTTCAACCTCCCCGCCCATCATCATGGCCGACGAACCGACGGGAAACCTCGACTCCCGCTCAAGCCTTGACGTCATGCGGCAGCTCGTGGGACTCAACGACCACGGGACCACCATCATTCTCATCACCCATGACATCAACATCGCGTGTTACGCCAAACGCATCATTGAACTGCGGGACGGCAAAATTATCAAAGACCATCCTGTGGAAAACCGGTGCGCCTTTGAGGGGGTGACGGCATGAATTTGAGCCAGGCCTTCTCCATGGCCGTCAAGTCCATTCGCAACAACAAGGGCCGGTCGTTTTTGACCATGCTCGGCATCATCATCGGCGTCTCGGCCGTCATCACGATGGTCACGCTGGTCGGCGGCATTGAAAAGCAGTTCATTGAGTCCTTTTCCACGATGGGCACCAACACCATCAACATCTCGTATTCATTTTGGACCGACCAGCGCAAGGACCTCTCCCGGGAGATTTACGAGAAGTGCCAGTCCATGACCGACACCATCATGGGGGTCACCCCGAACCAGCAGACCTGGACCAAAATCAAATACCGCCAGAAGAGCCTCGACTGCCGGGTCGTGCTGGGCAGCGACCAGTACGACATCTGCGCAAACTACACCCTGGAGCGGGGCTCGATGTTCAGCTACAACAACGTCTTAAGCCGCAGCAATGTCTGCGTCGTCGGCTCCTACATCACCGACCAGGTCTTCAACTATGAAAACCCCATCGGCAAAGAATTGAAGATCAACGGCGAGAGCTACACCGTCGTCGGCGTCTTCAAGGAGAAGGCCGGCAACAGCCAGTACGGCGCCGACAACATCGTGCTGGTCCCCTACACCCAAAACCGCACGCTGATGAACAACCAGCCCATCACCGAGTTTTCGGTGCGGGCCATTGACGCCAACGCCGCCTCCAAGGCCACTGAGGAGCTGCGGACTTTCATGACCGCAAAAGTGCCTCAGAAAAACGGCTACTCCTGGGTCGACAGCATGCAGGAGACCATGGACTTCTTCAATGAGCAGATTGTCATCATGCAGCTCGCGGCCGGCGGCATCGCCGGGATATCGCTTCTGGTCGGCGGCATCGGCATCATGAACATCATGCTGGTGTCGGTCACGGAGCGCACGAGGGAGATCGGCATTCGCAAGGCCATCGGCGCGAGGCGGCTCGACATCATTTCGCAGTTTTTAATTGAGTCGGGCACGATTTCCCTCATGGGAGGCATCATCGGCATTGCGCTGGGCTCGCTGCTCTCGCTGATTTTGGGCCGACTCATGTTCCCGACATTTGTGCTGCTGCCAAAGGTCTTTGTGGTCATCGGAGCGGCGCTGTTCTCCATCGCCATCGGCATGTTCTTCGGATTTTACCCCGCGAACCGCGCGTCAAAACTCAACCCGATCGACGCGCTGCGCAGTGAATAAGGGAGGAAAACAAATTGAGAAAGTTCCTTGCAACAGCGCTCGTCTGCGCAGCACTTTCGGTGCTGCCGGCCGCGGCCTTTTCGGATGTGACGGGTTCCGACGCGGCGCTGGCAGCCGAAACGCTGCAATCGCTTGACATCATCGGGGGGTTTGAGGACGGCTCTTACCGCCCCCAAAGCCCCTTAACCCGGGCGCAGTTCTCCAAAATCGCCGTCATTGCGCTGGGTGACGAGAGCCAGGTCGTGCTTCAAAAGAGCTTTACCGTCTTCCCTGACGTGCGCTCCGCCCACTGGGCGGCCGGTTACGTCAATGTGGCGGTGCGGTACAGCAAAATTTTTAACGGCTATCCGGACGGCACCTTCATGCCCGACAAGCCCATCACCGAAGCCGAGGCCGTCACCATCTGCCTGCGCATGCTCGGCTACGACGTGGAGGACATCGGCCTGTTCTGGCCCACGGACTACATCGGAAAAGCGGCCGAGCTCGGCCTCACCGACGGCCTTGTCATCACGGCAAACAGCCCCATGACAAGGGGCAGGGCCGCCATTTTGGTCGCCAACATGCTGGCCATGGACGAAAAAGAGGGCGGCGTCTTTGCCGCCCGCATCGGAGCCACGGCCGAGGAGAATGTGACGCTGCTGGCAGCCCCCGCCACCGACCTCTCGATGGCGGCCGGCACTCTGCGGGTGTCGGTGGGCGGCACTCAGTCGACACTATACAGCAATAAGGACATTCCGGGCGTGCAGGTCGGCCGCCGCGGCGTGCTGCTCAAGGGCAAGGACGGCAAAGTGGCGGGATTTGTGCCCTACCGGTACGAGGACGTCGCCGTCACGGTCAAATCCACCGACAAGGACGGCATTTCGGTTTTGGGCGGCGGGCGGTATCTCATTCCCATCACGACTGAGGTCGTGGTCGGCGGCAGCCTCGAAAAGTACGAGACGGCCTGGTCGGACCTCAGAAGCGGCACTTCCGTCCTGCTGCACTATAATCCGGACGGCGTGCTCGAGTACATCAGCATGGGCTACACCGTCACGGGCGGCGCCGTCCATGTCCTGAAAAACGATTACAGCGCCTCCCGCAACCCGCTGCTCGACTTCTACAGCGACGACATTGTGAAAAATGCCGTCCTTGTCAAAAACGGCGCCGCTGTCACGGCTTCGGCGCTGCGCAAAAACGACACGGTCAGCTACAACGCCGACACCCGCATTCTCACGGTCAGCGACATGAGGCTGACGGGCGCCTTGGAAGCGGTCTATCCGACTGAGACCTCCGCCCAGCAGGTGACGGTCTACGGGCACAGCTTCCGCCTCGCGGAGGGCTACACCCCCGACCTCTCGGGCTTTGCCGACGGGGAAAACGTCACGCTGCTGCTGACGGCCGACGGCCGGGTGGCCGAAATCAGAAAGTTCACTGAGCTGTCGGCCACCGTTTACGGCCAGCTCTCCGGGGCTTCCGGCGACTCGGCGACCGTCGTGCTGACAAACGGCATCACCTTAACGGGCAAACCGTCGAGCGACTGCTCCGACATCGAGGGCTATTTTGTCTCGGTCACGGCGAGCGGCGGCGGCAAAATGAACGTTAAGGCCGTCGACATGAAGTCGGGCATCTCCCCGTCCTTCAGTTTCGGCACCATGAAACTCGGGAACATGACGGTCTCGCCGGCGGCGGCGCTCTATGAGCGGGTCTCCAAAGCCGGCCCCGTCGCAAGGGTCGACCTCTCTGACCTCGGCGGCAGCTCAACCGTCATTGCCGGCTCGAAAATTTACCACTACATTCAGGATTCGTCGGGCCAGGTGGTCGCCATCGTCTTCTCCAACATCACGGGCGACATGTATAGCTACGGCCGCATGAGAGCCCAGCCCGTGCTGAACGAAGACGGCGAGGAGGTCGGCCGCACCATCACGCTGCGCTGCCGCGGGGTTGACGGCAGCTACACCTCCGTTACCGGCACCGACAATCGGATCACGAACGTCATCGGCCCCTATGTCGGCGTCTACATCGCAAACGGCAAAGTGAACGCCATCACGGCCCTCACCCAGCTCGGCACCGTCAAGGTCACAGGTTTTTTGGGCGAAAAACAGGTGGAGGTCGGCTCCCGCACCGTGACCATCGCCGACGACGTCTATGTCTGCTACGATTCAAACGGCGAGGAGACGACGCTGGCGGCCCTCAAAAATGCCTGCACCTCCTTTAAAATCTATGTCGACCGCACGGTCGACGAGGGCGGCGTCGTCCGGGTCATTGTGGGGCTCAAGTGATGGAATTCCGTGAGCTGACCATTGAAACGAATTTTGCCGGGCTTGAAATGCTGACCGGCATGCTGACGGCGGCGGGCGTGGCGGGGTGCACCGTCTGCGACCCCCGGGACTTCGAGGCGTTTCTGGCCGGCACCCAGACCCACTGGGACTATGTCGAAGAGGACCTCATGGCGCTGAGAGATGCCACACCGTCCGTCACGTTTTATATCCCGGAGGGGGAGCAGGGCGACGCCCTGCTCTCCCTCGTGCGGCAAAAGCTCGGGGAGCTTCGGGCCGAAGGGGTCTGGGGCCCCCTGGCCCTGAAAATGAACACGGTCGCCGAAGAGGACTGGGCCGACAACTGGAAACAGTATTTCAAGCCCCTCACGGTCGGGGAGCGGCTCCTCATCAAACCCTCCTGGGAGGAGGTGGAGGACGCCGCGGGTAGGGTCATTCTCGAAATCGACCCCGCCTCGTCTTTTGGCACCGGCGCACACCACACGACCCAGCTCTGCCTGACTGAGCTTGAAGGGCTGTCGGCCCATGGCGCAAAAGTGCTCGACATGGGCTGCGGCTCCGGCATTCTCGGCATTGCAGCAGTTCTTTTAGGGGCAGACCGGGTGACCATGGTCGACATCGACGAAAACGCCGTCAAAACGGCGGGGGAGAACGCCCGCAAAAACGGCATTGACGAGTCCCGCCTGCTGCTGCTTTCGGGGGACGTGACCAGCGACGCCGCCCTTGCCGAAAAAATCGGCGGCGGGTATGACATCGTGCTGGCCAACATCGTGGCCGATGTCATTCTCGGCATGCGCCGCGAGCTTGCGGCGGCGCTGCGGCCGGGCGGAACGCTTATCGTCTCCGGAATTTTGGAGGAGCGGGCGCGCGAAGTCGAAAACGGACTTGTCCGGTGCGGTTTTGCGCCATGCCGCGCAGCCTCGCAGGGCGGCTGGTCGGCCCTCGTTTTCCTGCGGGAGGGTCACGATTCCTCCTTGTAAAATACACATTGCAGTGATATAATAGGCCGAAAGTGTGGGGGAGATGTGCCGAGATTCTTTGTGAATGAAAAGCCGTCGGGTGCCTTTTCGCTGACGGGAGAGGACGGTCGCCACGCGGCCGCATCGCTGCGGCTGAAGGCGGGCGAGCCCGTCACGCTCTGCGACGGGCATGGCTGCGATTACGACTGCGTCTGCACCGGCGTGAGCGCCGGAGAGGTACAGCTGAAAGTGGTCGGCACCCGGCCGTCAGAAGGCGAACCCCCCTGCGAAATCGCCCTTTTCCAATGTCTTCCCAAAGGGGATAAAATGGACGAGATCGTCCAAAAATCCGTAGAGCTGGGCGCCACCCGAATTGTGCCGGTGCTGTCGCAGCGGTGCATTTCCCGCCCTGAAGGGGCGGCCCTCAAAAAGAAGACGGCCAGATGGAACCAGATTGCCCGTGAGGCCGCCATGCAGTCGGGCAGGGGGCGCATTCCCCCGGTGGACGACTGCGTAACCTTTGACGAGGCGCTGCGGCGAATGGCAATTTTCCCCTGTCCCGTTTTGCTCTATGAGGGGGAGGGCGAGCGAAAGCTCACGGCCCTTGACCCGAGGGGCGGCTGCGCCCTGCTGGTCGGCCCCGAAGGGGGCATCGCGCCGGCGGAAGCAGCCGCGGCGCATGCGGCAGGCATTCCCGCCGTCACGCTGGGGCCGAGAATCCTGCGCACCGAGACCGCCGGTCCCGCGGCCATCGCCATCGTGTCATTTCTTGTGGGCGGCTGACCTTGAACCTTTGGCCGCTTGAACCCCATTCAAGCGTCGCACCAAGCATCGTAAATGATATTTCTGACGGGCGGCCGGCTATCCGCACGCCCTATACGCAAACTCGAAATTCCTCTAATACCTCATAATACCTCATTTTTAGGAGTGTAGCCTTTGAACGCCAAGAATTCAAAGCGGGAGCTGAAGAGAAAGCAGGATGAAGCCGTTTCGAGCCGCATCGCCCTTTACCTTGTGATGACGCTGCTCGCGGTGCTGGCCCTGACCTTTCTCTACCGTATGGTCAGCTCCTTTACCGGAATAACGACATTCAACCGCATTGTAAAGGGCATCGTAATCATGTCCGGACTTTGCCTTGCCGCGTCGCTCGGCTGGGCCGTCTCCTCGAAGGGCAAGGACTGTGAGCGCATGCTCGTCACGCCGGGCGCCGCGCTGTTTTTGTCGGCAGTGGCCTTTTTCGGCGGACTTTTCATGAAATATTACTACAACGACGCCGTCAAGCTGCTCTTTGTCATGCTGCCGGCCATCTGCGTCCTCTATATCATCAAATATGTGTTCGGGTATGCCTTTTTTACGGTGGCCGCCTATCTTGCCGGCGCCTGCTGCCTGCTCTATGTGTTTGACCGCTTCATGCTCATGGAGCTGCTCAGCCGCTACCAGACCCTTTACGGCGGTATTCTCATCGCGGTGGGCGTATTTGGCGCTGCGCTCTTTTACTCCGCCTCCAAGGGAAAAGGCGAGGCAAAACTGTTTGGGAAAAAAGTGCGGCTCTTTGCCGAAAACGCCAAGGTTAAATGCCTGCCGGCCTATATCGCCGCCGCGGCCGTGGCGGTCATCGGCGCCATTTTCATCAATTCCCCCTCGGTCGCCATGTACTACGGCCTTGTCGCCATGGGCAGCCTGACGGTCTTGTTCGCAATCTACTACACATATACCCTAATGTACCAATAAGGAGGAGAAAAAAGTGGAGTTCAAGTTTGCCAAGCGCGTGGAGGGCGCCTCGCTTTCGGCCATTCGCATGATCGGCGAGTATGCGGCCGGAAAGCCGGATTTTGTCATGCTCTCCATCGGAAACCCCGCCTATGAGAGCTTCCCGATTGAGCGCATCAAAGAGATGAACATGAAGGTCTTTGAGACCCCCGAAGGCTGCAGGGCCGCTTTGCAGTACGGCACGACCACGGGCGTCGACAAGTTCCGGGACCAGATTAAGGCGCGTCTTAAGAGCTACAAGGGCATTGACGTTGAGAAAAACGACGTCTTCATCACGCCGGGCTCCGGCCCCGCCCTCGACCTCATGCCGCAGACTTTCTGCGAAGAGGGCGACTGCGCGTTTGTCGAGGAGTTCACTTACCCCGGCATGCTGCTCGCGATGGCGACGGCGAGAGTCAAGCCCATCGGCATCAAGCTCGACCCGGACGGCATGAACCTCGAGGACCTCGAGGCCAAAATCAAGGCCAATCCGAACGGCAAATATCTCTACATCATCCCGACTTTCTCCAACCCCATCGGCCTCACATACTCGCTTGAAAAGCGCAAGAAAATCTATGAGCTCTGCCAGAAATACAACCTCCTCATCTATGAGGACGACCCGTACGGCGAGCTCCGGTTTGAGGGCGAGGACGTCCCCAGCATCAAGAGCTTTGATGTCGACGGGCGCGTCATATACGCCGGCTCCTATTCCAAGGTCATGGCGGCGGGCCTGCGCGTCGGCTTTGTCTGCTGCGACAAGGGCTGCTTCAACAAGATGAACTACTGCCAGGGCAACCGCCCGACGGCGACCGTCATGTCTCAGATGACCGTCTCGAATTACATTGAGGCTTTCGACTGGGAGGAGCATCTGAACGCCATTCGCGCCATTTACGGCAAAAAGGCCGCTTTCATGAAGGAGTGCCTCGACAAGTACCTGCATCCCGCCTGCACCCGCACCAACCCCGAGGGCGGCATGTTCATCTGGGTCACCATGCCCGAAGGCGTCGACGGCAAGGAGGTCTTTGAGGCCTGCCTCAAGAACAACGTGGCCGTCGTGCCCTCGTTTGGCTTCTCCTATGACCCCGAAAACAACCCCGGCCGCGCTTTCCGCGTCAACTTCTCGGCCCCCACGATGGAGGACATCGAGAAGGGCTGCAAGCGCTTCGGCGAAGTCACCCACAAGTTCTGCAAGTAAATCTCAATTTTGTATGGGCGTCCGGACTGCCGTCCGGACGCCCATTTTCGCCCCCGACAGCGGGGGCGGCGCCCTATGAAGGGAGTTTGCATGAAGAGAAAATTCAAGCTTCACCCGGTGGAATATGCCGCGGGTCAGGCCGAGCGGTTTTATTCCGGCATGGCGGCAAAGGGGTGGATTTTGGAGAGGCGCGGCAGATATTTCAGCCGCTTTCGGCGGGAGGAGCCCCAAAAACTGCACTACAAAGCCGAGCCGGCGAATCCCGCGTCATATGGCGAGAGCGGCGCGCCGCCGCGGGAATTAAAGGCCCTCTACGAGGCCGGCGGGTGGACTTTTGTCGCCCGTAGCGCACTTCTTTGTGTATTTTCGGCCCCGGCCGGCATCCCGCCGCCCGAAATTCCGGACGACCCCGCCCGCCGTGCCGCTCTGCGAAAGGCAATGCGCCGGAACACCGTCGCAGGCCTTGCGGTGACTGCGCTGGCCCTCCTCGGCATTTCTATGGCCGCAGAACGCGGACTATATGGAGAAGTGCTGTTTGCCTGGTACACCGACACGGCCAAAGTGCTTTTCTTGGCCGCCGCCCTGTTGACGCTCCTCTTTGAGACGGCAAACAGTATGCTGCACGGGGCGGTGCTGTACAGCTGTCTGCGGCGGGGGAAGCCGGCCGGCAGTGGCCTCCCCAGACAAGGGGGGCTGCGCCGCGCAGCCATAGGGCTCATGCTCGCCGCCTGCCTCGGCTTTGCGCTATCTGCGGGCGCTCAGCTCCTCTCCACTGAAACATACGACATGCCGGCGGCGGCCGACGGGCCCTACATTCTGCTTTCGGAGCTGGGGTGGACGGGGGAGCGCACCTACTCGTATCAACAGGACAACCTGAGCGAAGTCACCCGTGTCCGTTCGCTTTTGTCGCAGCAGTGGCACACCCGCGAGTTTGTGGAGGAGCAGCCGGACGGCGCCGTCTGCACACTGCGGCAGGAGGTCTACGAGCTCCAAAGCCCCGAGGCCGCAATGGCGCTTGTCGCCCCCCTCATGAAAAAGGGCGTCTTTGCAAGGGACGAGGGGGCTTATACCAAGGTTGAAATTGCGGGGCTTGACGGGGCGTGGGAGAGCCCGCTCGAGTACATCGCGGTCGTTGACAGCACCGTCTACTGCCTCATTTACCTCGACTCGTCGGCGGGGACCCCGGCCGGGCCCAAAGTCAAAGTGCTCCCCACCCTTGCGAAAATCCTGAAATACCGGCAAAATCCATAAAAAAAGTCCGGGGCAAAGCAAATTTGCCCCGGACTTCAGGC
>DATMZG010000135.1:0-1079 GCA_035560415.1 Candidatus Acidiferrum sp.
CCCGATGGCCCGCCCGCGGGAGATGAGGTAAATGAGCCATAATGGCCCCGCGACGGCAATGAGGCCGACGAGGTGGGAGGCGAGGCCCCCCATCTTTATGTCCATTGCGGCGCGCGTCGCCCCTAAAACAAAGACGGCGAGGTTTAACTGCGGCGGGATGATGCCGGTGGCAATGTCGTAGAGCGCAAGCCCCGCGAGGGGCAGCACGAGCAGACAGTCAAGCCCCGCCGCCGCCGTAAAGCCGGACTTTGCTGTGATAAGTACCCATAGAAAGCCGACTGAGAGGACAGCCGGCAAGGGATGAATTGACCCCGGGCCGCCGCCCTCCCAGTCCGCGCTCTCGGCGGGCAGGCGGCGGAGGAGCGCGCTAAGTGCGCCCCCCGCCGCCGCCCCCGGTAAAAACATCAATAAATGAAGTTGTGACACGGTGTGATTAAAAACAACGGTTGATGAATTTACGGTGTGGTAGACCAATTGTCATCTGCGTAAGGAGCAACCTTATAATCGGTGTCATAATCAATCTCAATAGTATACGTCTCAGCGCTATATGCCTTAGACTTTAATTCGGGCGCAGCAACCACTGTCAATATCTCGGTTGCCAATTCCGGATACGCAGTGCAAGTAACGCTCGCATCAGACACCTCTATTTCTAAATCTGAAGCAGGAAGACCCTCATAGACCGTATTGTCTGCAAGCGAAATCTCTGCTGCGTGGATAACCTCGGAGACGGCCGACGCATCGGACTGTTTGCGGCTGTTTTCAACATACTTTATGTACTGGGGGGCGAGGACGGCCGTCAGAACCGCCATGATGGCGACGACGACAATGAGCTCTACGAGGGAAAAGCCTTTGTTCTTGCCTTTGCTGTTATGCTTTTTCATTTTCAACCAACCTCTTTCTAAAATTATGCAAACGACTTTTTATAGGTCGCGCCGCCCCCCCGGCGGCAGGACTGCCCTAAAATGACTGAAAGCGACCCAATAATTACTTGACGAATTGTCTCTCCGGTTACATGTTTTGCCCCGTTTTGTAGCCAATTCGTGTATGATATCACGAATTATAATACGCCATTGACAATC
>DATMZG010000136.1:0-15462 GCA_035560415.1 Candidatus Acidiferrum sp.
ATATAAGATAACAGCTTCATCATCCGTTGTGATGCTCTCTACAACGCTTTCTGCTTTTTGTGGTTTTATTGCTGGTCGATTTTTTATAATCTCTAGATAACGGCTTTTCAGTTTAGATATCTGGGTTGTAATATATTCGGATTTTTCTTGGCTAATAGCCGTTGCTTGTCTCACTGTATCATAAATATAAGAGATGTCATTCTCGTTGTCCAACCTGCGAATTTTATAATCGTCGTCAAGAAAGCCGTACATAGAATTAGACGATATCTCAGGCAGCGCAATTGGAATAGTTGTAATCGCACTAAGAAACCAGAAGATGCCTGCTTCATTCAGGCAATATGCGCTTCGGTAATATTCGTGAGATAAAATTGCTATATTGACAACGCTTTTTTTGATAGCGTCCTTGACCTCTTGTGGAATTTTTTCCTTAACGTCATTCCCCGGCAACGATGAGCAAAAGATATACGTAATCGGTATTCCTGTACCAATAAGAAAATCAACAAGCATCTCTGCGATTGCTTTATCCGTAGATCGATGGCTAATAAACACTTGCGGCGAGGTAACTGTTGCAGGCATAACTCTGTCCTTTTCCTCTTTTGCTGTATCTGAATTGTCTAACATCAACCGCATATGAAGTTTTGCCGCAATTGCCTTAAGTTCAGGACGGTAGTCATATTCCCTGTCAAGCGACGTAATTTTTCCATTGGTTGAAAGATTTTTTGCAAAGCCTTCATCCAACATACTGTATTTAGCAACCATTTGCCCATATAGTGCTTCGGATCCATTTCTTTGAGGATAGCTTTCACATATCACAATATCTTCTTTAATACTTGCCTTTAATTGTTCGGTGAGTTTCATATGTTCACCTTCCCGCCTATTGCCCCCGATGAATCGGGTTTTTCTTTTTACACCATTTTCAGATAGTTTGTCTCCGCGACCTCTTTGCCATCCCGGAAATAGACGCGGGGCACCCGCTTTGTGATGTAGGAGATCATGTTGATTTGGGACTTGCCGAGAAGGTCGGCCAGCTCCTGCGCGTCGAGGTGGGCGCCGCGGTCGTCCCCGAACAGGGTGACGACATCCCCCTCCTCGACGCCCTCGATGCCGGTGACGTCAATCATCATCTGGTCCATGCAAATGCGCCCCACGCCCTTTGCGCGATGGCCGTTGACAAGAACTTCAAAGTTGTTCGAGAGCTCCCGGAAGAGCCCGTCGGCGTAGCCGACGCCCACCGTCGCAATGCGGGAGGGGGTTCTCACTTCATAGGTGCAGCCGTAGCTGATGACAGCCCCGGGGCGCAGCCACTTGAGCTGGGAGATGACGGCCCGCCACTGGATGGCCCTTTTCACGCCGGGAATGGGCCGCTTTAAGTTCGGGGTGTAGCCGTAGAGCGAGGTGCCGCTGCGAATCATGTTGCACTGCTTGTCCGGGTGGAAAGCGGCGCCGGCCGAGTTGTCGCAGTGGACGTACTTAAATTTGTGGCCGGAGCCTTCAATTGCCGTCACCATTTTCATGAAATTCGCATATTGATAATCCGTAAAGGAGGGGTCCTCGTCCTCGGCCTTTGCAAAGTGGGTGAAAATGCCCTCAAAGTCGAGGTTTTTCAGCCTGAGCATCTGACGCGCCTCCTCGAGGGCCGGGGCGAAATCCTCCTCCTCGTGGTTGACAATGCCAAGCCGGCTGAGCCCCGAGTCGATTTTCATGTGGACTTTGAGCTTTTTGCCGGCGCCCGCCATTTCGGCGTCGAGCTTTTGCGCGTACCGGATGGAATAACAGCACTGGACCATGTTGCCCTCTTCCATCTCTCTGGCCAGTGCCGGGTCGGTGTCCCCTAAAATTAAAATCGGCTTTTTGGCGCCGCCCGCCCGCACGTCGACCGCCTCGTCGTAGCAGGCGACTCCGAAGAAGTCGACGCTGTCGAGGTCGTCAAGCGTTTTGGCCACGACCTTCGCCCCGTGGGTGTAGGCGTCGCCCTTGACAATCGCCAAAAACGCGGTCTCCGGGAGTAAATTTTGGCGAACGGCCGCCACGTTGTCCTCAATTGCGCCAAGGTCGATTTCGAGCCAGCACCGTCTTCCCTTGCCCATTTTTTTGCGCCCCCAAAATTTGTTTTTTCCAGTTTAACACAAAGCGCCGACCCCTTCAATGATTGTTTGCGCGATTTTCCCCCTTTGTTCAAATTGGGAACATCCCTTGTATTTAAGCTGCCACCGTGGTATAATAGCAACCAAAGTACAGAATTATGTACATTTTAACAGCGCCGTACAGTTTTCTGTACAATTGAAACCGAATTTATTCAAGTGAGGTGATACAAGTGTCGGGCAACAACAATACAATTACATTCTCCATCAAAGAGGAGCGGGAGGAGCAGGTCAAAAAGACCCTCACCGACGTCTACGACTCTCTCAAAGAAAAAGGGTACAACCCCATCAACCAGATCGTCGGCTACATCCTGTCGGAAGACCCGACCTATATCACGAATCACAACAACGCCCGCAGCCTCATCCGCCGGATTGACCGGGATGAGCTGCTGCAAATACTGGTGAAGTCGTATCTCGACAGTTAGGGGGAATAGGATTGGCGGAGAAATTCCTGACATACAAAGGAAAACCCTTTGTCCGAAGCGGAAACATCATCTATTACGGCGACATGGCCGACGACTTTGTGGTCATGCTGCAGGTGCTGGCCTCCGAGAATGTGGAGGGCGAGTCCGTGGCCACCAAAGTGGCCATGCAGCTCATGCGCACGGCGGAGGATGTGCCGGCCAAAGACCGGCTGGTCAAAACCAGCGTGAAACCGGGCCTTTACGAGGCGATGGACCTCGCCTCGGTGTGGCTGACAAGAGCCCTTGAAAATCCCGAATAAGTGTTTACGAAAGAAGCCCGCCGGCAAAAATGTGTTTGCCGGCGGGTTTCTATTTGAACCTCCCCACGGCGGGATTATGACTTGTATATCCTATCCTCACATGGTATACTATACCAAAGGCGCAAGGCGGGATTTGTTCCCGCCCGCCCCCAAAGCACTTCTTTTCAAGGAGGATTTGACCATGGCGAAAAAACGTTATCTTGTGGAATTCGGAACCGGCGTAGACGTGCACGGCATGGACGTCTCAAAGGCCGCCGCAAAGGCGCTTCGCGACGCCATCTCCCACTGCTGCATGGTGGGGCTGACCGAGTACGCCGGGCTGAAGGACCTGTCGGAGCAGGTGTCGCTTGACATCATCATCGCCTGCCCGCACAAGGAGAAGCTCGACATCGAGAAAGCGCTGCAGGGACTTCCCGCGTACAAGCACATGAACGTCAAGGTCGTCGACGGCGGCATGGAAATCGACGGCATGGACCTCCCCGGCGTGGTGGGCGGCCGAACCATTGTGGTCGTCAACGCCGGCATTACGGTTTGGGTGGATGCGTGAATAAAATACGGTTTTTGACCGACTCCGGCTGCGACCTGCCGGCCGAGCTCATCGCAAAGGCGAATATCGACGTCATTCCCTTTTCGATTGAGTGCGCCGGGCGGATTTACCGGGAGGGCAGGGACTTAACCGCATTTGATTTATACGACATCCTCGAAAATGAATCTGCCCTCCCCACCCACTCGCAGATCAACGCCTTTGAAATCGTCTCCCACTACGGTGCGGCCTTCGACGAGGGCTACACCGACATGGTCGTCTGCTTCATCAGCTCCACCGGCTCCTCCACCCACGCCAACGCCGTCATGGCCCAAGATATGTTCTACGAGGATAGGCCCGAGGCCGTCGGCAAGTTCGACATTCACGTCGTCGACACCAAGACTTACTCGATGGGCTACGGGTGGCCGGTCTATCAGGCCGCCCTCATGCACCGGCGGGGCGCGGGACTTTCGGCGGTGCTGGCCTATTTAGAGGACTGGTTTTCGCAAATTGAAATTTACTGCGGCCTCTACTCTTTAAAGCACGCCCGCAAGTCGGGCCGGCTTGGCGGGGCGGCCTCCATCATCGGGGAGGCGCTGGGCATTCGCCCGGTGCTGAGCCTCATCGGGGGCGAGGTCAAGCAGATTGCGACCGTGCGGGGCGACAAGGCTTTAATTCCGGCCCTTGTCAAGGTGACGAAGGAGAAAAGGCGGAGCGGCACGCAGTATATCGTGCTGGGCGGCAACCTGCCCGGCTGCTCCAAAGAGCTCGAGCAGGCCATGAAAGCCGCCTGCGGCGAGGAATACGTGGGGTTTTACCAGCTCGGCCCGGTCGTGTCCATCAACACGGGGCCGCGGGCCATTGTGACCATGGTGCTGGGAGCCCCGCGTAAGAGGTGATCATTTGAATTTGCTGACCCGGCTTGGAAATGACCTATACGTTTTGGGCCTTGCCGCGACGCCCATTGTCGAGCTGCGGGGCTCTGTTCCGCTTGCGGCGGCTTTGGGGCTCTCGTGGGAGGAGGCCTTCACCCTCTCCTTTATCGGCAACATGCTGCCGGTTCCGCTCGTCATCTGGCTGGGGCGGGCGCTCATTCGCTGGCTCAAGGGCACGAGGGCGTTTGGCCCCACGGGGCAGCGGCTTGAGCGCCGGTTTTTGGCGAGGCGCGAAGTCGTCGTGCGCTACTCGGTCATCGGCCTTGCCATACTCGTCGCCGTGCCGCTGCCCGGAACCGGCGCCTACACCGGCGCTTTTTTAGCCTCGCTTCTCGACCTTCGCATGCGGTACGCGCTGCCCGCCATCGCCCTCGGGGTCTTCGTTGCGGACATCCTCGTCACCGCCCTTACATATGGATTAATTATGTAAATTTTGTCTTTTGGCCCTTGACGCGGGGGCTCAGGGCGTGTTATACTGTTTTTCGACAATTTCATACCTTATCAAGAGCGGCGGAGGGACAGGCCCTGTGAAGCCCGGCAACCTGCAAGGACTGCAAGGTGCCAATTCCTGAAGATGAGGATTTACCCATAACCTCGCCTTCGGGCGGGGATTTTTTGTGCTAAAAATGTGTTAAAGGAGAAAAATACACACTATGAAGAAGCTTTTTACATCCGAATCCGTCACTGAGGGGCATCCGGACAAGCTCTGCGACCAGATTTCCGACGCAATTTTAGACGCCATGCTGGCGCAGGACCCCATGTCCCGCTGCGCCTGCGAAGTGACCGCGACGACCGGCCTCGTCTCCATCATCGGCGAAGTGACGACGGCGGCCAACATCGACATTCCCGCCGTCGCCCGCAAAGTCGTGGAGGAGGTCGGCTACACGAGGGCCAAGTACGGGTTTGACTGCGACTCCTGCGCCGTCATCACCTCCCTCGACAAGCAGTCGCCCGACATCGCCCAGGGGGTCAACAAATCCCTCGAGTCCCGCGAAAACGGGCTGACCGAGGACGAGATTGAGGCCACCGGCGCGGGCGACCAGGGGCTCATGTTCGGCTTTGCCTGCGACGAGACGCCGGAGCTCATGCCGCTGCCCATATCGCTGGCCCACAAGCTCGCAAAGCGGCTTGCGGCCGTGCGCAAGGACGGGACTCTCGACTATCTGCGCCCGGACGGCAAGACGCAGGTGACGGTCGAATACATTGACGATAAGCCCCACGCCGTCGACACCATCGTCATCTCGGCGCAGCACAGCCCGGACGTTGCGCTTGAGAAAATCCGTGCCGACTTAATTGAACACGTCATCAAGCCCATCGTGCCGGAGAAGTACCTGACCGCCGCCACGAAAATTTACGTCAACCCGACCGGCCGGTTTGTCATCGGCGGGCCGCAGGGTGACTCGGGGCTGACCGGCCGCAAAATCATCGTCGACACTTACGGCGGCTATTCGCGGCACGGCGGCGGCTGCTTTTCCGGCAAGGACGCGACCAAGGTCGACCGGTCGGCCACTTACGCCGCCCGCTATGTCGCCAAGAACATCGTGGCGGCCGGGCTCGCGAGGAAGTGCGAGCTGCAGCTGGCCTACGCCATCGGCATCGCCCGGCCGGTCTCGGTCATGGTCGACACGTTTGGCACCGGGCTCATCCCCGACGACGCCATCGCCGAGCTCATCGCCAAGAACTTCGACCTGCGCCCCGCCGCCATCATTCAAAAGTTAGGGCTTCGGAGGCCCATTTTCCGCAGCCTCGCGGCCTACGGCCACATGGGCAGAGAGGACCTCGGCGTCGCCTGGGAGAATACCGACATGGCAGCGACTCTTCGGGCGCAGGCCGGCATCTGAACACAACTTGAAGGGAAGTTTTCACTTTTGAAACGCGCATATGAACGGCTGCTCCGGTACACCGCATTTGAGACGGCCTCATCTGAGGACTCCACAACCTACCCCTCGACGCCGGGCCAGCTTGTGCTGGGGGCGGCCCTTGTCGAGGAACTGAAGGAGCTTGGCGTTACAGACGCCCGGCTTGACAAGTACGGTTACGTCTACGGCACCGTCCCCTCGAACATCCCCCATTGGCAGGGCAAGCGGTTAGGGCTTTGCGCCCACATGGACACGGTGGAAAACCCGAAGGCCACGGATATCAAGCCCCGCGTCATCCCCGACTATGACGGCGGCGACATTTGTTTAAATGAAGAGCTCCAAATCTATATGCGCACATCCGACTACCCCGCGCTGAAAAGGCTCGCCGGCCGCAGCCTTGTCGTGACCGACGGCACGACCATACTCGGCGCCGACGACAAGTGCGGTGTCGCCGAGATCATGACGGCGGCGGGGCGCCTCATGGAGGCGGGCGCCGTCCCGCACGGCGAGGTCAAAATTTGCTTTACCCCGGACGAGGAGGTCGGCACCGGCACCCTCTACCTCAAACCGGAGGACTTCGGCTGCGACTTCGCCTACACCTGCGACGGCGGGCCGTTTGGCTCCTTCCAGTACGAGACCTTCAACGCGGCCGGCGCAAAAGTGACGGTCAAGGGCATTTCGAGCCATCCGGGCTCGGCCAAGGGCGTCATGAAAAACGCAGCCCGCATCGCGCTGGAGTTCGACGCCCTGCTCCCGCAGGGCGAGCGGCCCGAGCACACCGAGGGGTACGAGGGGTTTTACCACCTGACAGGCATGAAGGGCGACGTGGAGGAGGCCCAGCTTCGCTATATCCTGCGCGACCACGACGCCAAGACGCTCTTGTCCCGCAAGGCCAAGGCGCAGGAAATTGCCGCCGCTTTAAACAAAAAATATGGCGACGGCACCGTTGCCGTCGCCATAGAGGACAGTTACCGCAATATGGGCGAGGTGATGAAAGACCACCTCCACCTCGTGGAGTCGGCCAAGGCGGCCATCGCGGCCGCGGGCGGCGTCCCGGACGTCAAGCCCATCCGCGGCGGCACCGACGGCTCCCGCCTCTCCTTCATGGGCATCCCCTGCCCCAACCTCGGCGACGGCAGCTACAACGGCCACAGCCGCATGGAGTTCGCCTGCGTCGAGGAGATGGACGCCTGCGTAGAGGTGCTGTTAAACCTCGCGGCCCGCTACACGCACTTCGAGTGAGGCCCTACCCCAGCAGCAGCTCCCGCAGGAAATATTTGAACTGTGCCCCAAGCCCGCGGCGGGCGACGGCAGCGGCTGCCGTCAGCTTTCCGCGGGCGATTTCCGTCTCGCCCATCATGTAGTAGACCTCGCCGACCGTCTGCCCCGCCTCGACCGGCGCCGTCAGCCGCTCCTGGGCGACGACCTTGATTTGGGGCTCCCTGGTATCCCCTTTTTCAAGCACGACGGTCGCCTGCGCCGGCTCCGCCTTGACGGCGACCGTGTCGGCAAGGCCGCCTCGCACCGGAATGTTCTCAAGCTCGGGGCAGACGAGGGTTTCGAGCTTGTAGTTGGCAAACCCGAAGTCCAAGAGCTGGGCCGCCGAGACAAACCGGTCCTTTGTCGTGGGGGCCGCCAGCACGACCGAAATCAAGTCCATGCCGTTTCGGGTGGCCGTGGCCGACAGGCAGTATTTCGCCTTTGAGGTGGAGCCGGTCTTGAGCCCCGTCGTGCCGGTGTAGGACTTCAGCAGCTTGTTGGTGTTGGCCAGCGTGAACTCGCCTCCGCGCAGCGAGTCCATCCAGGTCGAGGTGTAGGCCGTAATCCACTCGTGCTTTAAGAGCTCCCGGGACATCAGGGCGATGTCACGGGCCGTCGTCAGGTGGCCGTCGGCGTCGAGCCCGTGGACATTCGTGAAAGTCGTCCCCACCATGCCGAGCGCCGCCGCCTTCTCGTTCATGGCGGCCACAAAGCCCTCGACGCTGCCCGAAATGTGCTCGGCAAGGGCGGCCGAGGCGTCGTTGCCCGAGGCCATGACGACGGCTTTCAAGAGGTCCTGCACGCTCATGGTCTCGCCGGGCGCGAGGTAAATTTGCGAGCCCCCCATCGAGGCCGCGAGCTCGCTCGTCTGCACCATGTCGGTCAGGGCGATGCGCTCGTCGTCAATGGCCTCCGCAATGAGCAGGATAGTCATGACCTTTGTGACCGAGGCGGGCGGAAGCCGCTCGTCCGCATTTTTCTCGTAGAGCACCTTTCCGGTCGAGGCCTCCATCAAAATCGCGGAAGGGGCTGTGATTTCGGGGGCCACCGCCCCCGCCGCGCAGGGCAGCACGAGCAGTGCCGTCAGCAGCAGCGCAATAAGGGTTTTTTTCACGGCAATCCCACCTTTTAGTCCAAAAACTTTTTCCCAAAACCGGCTTTCATGGGCGATATTCGCCCAATGCGCCCGAAAAAGCACCTTGCGAATTGGTAGACGCCGGCAAACCCCGCGGAAGTCTGCCGGCGCCTATAAGATGATATGCCGCCGCCCGCTCTTTTATCTCTCACGGCAGTCTGAAATTGCCCCGCCCAAATAGAGGCCCCGGCGTTGCAGAATCTGCAAAGCCAGGGTCTTGCACTTTTTAAAAGGCCGAAAACGGCATGTGTTCAGGGCTTATGTGATGGTTCATATGATGATGATTGCGTCGCCCTCCGCCTGCTTGCATTTTTTTTTAGTGTGGGCGATGAGCAGCGAGAGCTCGTCCATGGTCTGGGGATGCTGCTCCCTGTTGGTCACGACGGCGACCGACAGCGACGCGATGGCGAAGTTGCGGGTGAAGCCGTTGCGGTCCTTGGAGACGATGTACCCCTGCTCCCAGTCGGTGGGCGAGTAGAGCGACTCAATGGCCTGGTGAAACTCTTTCACGATTTTCTGGCAGAGTGTCAGCACTTCGCCGGTGCGGGTGACCATGACAAAGTCGTCCCCGCCGATGTGCCCGAGAAATTCCGTGGCTCCGGCGCAGCGGCGCATGACTTCGGCCAGCGTTTTGAGCATGGCGTCGCCGTTGACAAAGCCGTAGGCGTCGTTGTAGGCCTTGAAGTTGTCGATGTCGAGATAGACGATGGCCCAGGGCTCTTCCTGCCGGAATACGGCGTTGATGACCAGCTGTATCTCCTGGTTGCCGGGCAGCCCCGTCAGGGGGTTGGTGTTGGTGGCCCGCTGCATCTGGAGCTGAATTGAGGTGAGCAGCAGCTCTCTGACCGTCACGGTGTTCATGTATTTTCCGCCGCGGGTGACCGCGATGGAGTCGTAGACCCGGTCGGCGCTGCGCTGCATGGCGAGCTCCGAGACCTTTTCAATGGGCATCTGCTCGTCGACCGCCAGCACCTCCGACAGCATGAGGGCCCCCGCCTCAATTCTCCGGCTCAGGGTGTACCCGTACTGTCCGCCGAACTTCTCAAACACGTGCTGCCGGGGCAAAATGCCGCAGACCTGCTCGTCCTCATCCAAAACGAAAAACTCGGTCAGCTTTGAACTCTGCTTTAACTTCTCGAAAATCGGCAGCGAGGGCGAGGTTTTCGCGGCGGTCGCCCCGACGGCGCCCAGCTCCCCGACCCTGCCGAAGGCCGACGGCTGAAAGAGCAGCCTCGCCTTGCTCAGGTCGCGGATTTGCTGCTCGCGTTCGGGTGAGATGCCCTGAAAATCCGGTTGGGGCCGCAGCAGGTAGTAGCCCTGTCCGAAATTGACGCCAAGCTGAATGACGGTTTTGAGCTCCTCCTCGGTCTCAATGCCCTCGGCGACCACCTGAATGCCGACCTGCCGGCAAAACTCCACCGTGGAGCAGACCGCCGAGCGTTTGAGCGCGTCTTTGTTGATGTCCCGAATGAGGTTGATGTCGATTTTCAAAAATTTCGGCAGCAGCGTGCAGACCCGGTTGAGGCCGGAATAGCCGGAGCCGAAATCGTCAATGGCAATTTGAAAGCCCTGTGCCTTATAGTGCGAAACCGAGGACATGAAGCCCTCAATGTCGGCGACGGCGCTCTTTTCAGTGAGCTCAATGACCACGCCGCCGGCGCCCACGCCGTATTCCCGCAGCTTCTCCACCGTAAAGCCGGCGCGGAACTGCGGGTCGTGAATGATGTTGCCGTCCACGTTCAAAAAGAGCACGCTGCGGTTCGACTGGCGCGCCGCGTGCTGCAGCGCCTTTGTGCGGCACAGCATTTCCAGCTCCCAAAGCCTGTCCTGACGGTGTGCAATTTGAAAAAGCTCCTCAATGTTGACCTCGCAGGCCGGAATGGAGATGCGGCTCAGCGCCTCGTAGCCGAAGACGACGCCGGTCTCAAGCGATACGATGGGCTGAAACACCGTGCCAATGGAGCTGTTGAAAAGAACTTCCGTAAGTATTTGTTCTTTATCCAATTAAGTTCACCTGTGTCAGACCGTATGGTCTGTTTTTTTATGCAGAATTTTCCGGCGGCAAAACCCGCGGCCTCCCGCATTGCAACGATGTGTTCCACTACTATTATCGCCAATTTTGGGTCATAAATAAAGTTAAATGTTTGTTAAATATTCGTTATAAATAACTGCATTTATTCATCAATATTTCCAGGCACGCTGCATACCCCCGCATTTAGGGCCTGTCCGCCTGCTTTCTCCCCTTTCGCAACTACATTTGGGTCAAGCCGGGCGCCGGCGGGCGGACGTCACCGCCATTTCGGCGCGGACGGACGCTTTAGTATCTACGGATATCCGGCACAAACGCTTTTTTGCGCGCCTTCCCCCACTTCTTTGCGGTTGACTCCCCCCTCTCCATGGTCTGCGGCGGCGCCGGTATGCAGGGCGTTTGAGGAACCGGGAATATAAATCGGCCAGACTTCGGGGGGAAATTCCCAGAAATCGATTTTTTTACCCTTCAAGGACCGTTATAATTATTCTTAAATATGGGGACAACCGGCGCGAAGTTCCCGCGGCCTTCGCGTCCGGCGGCCCCTCACATTAAAAGGAGGAAAAGAGCATGAACAGGAGACTGATGCGCGCCTTCTCGCTGGCACTGGTCCTAATACTGCTGATGGGCGCGGTATTCGGGTGTGCGCCCACACCGCCCGCCGCGGCGCCGGAGCCTGAGGGCGTCAAAATGAAGGCCGGCACCTACACCGGACAGGGCAACGGGTTTTCGCTCATAGAGCCTTTGCCTGTGCATGTGACGGTCAGCGAGACCGAGATCCTCGACATCAAGGTCGACGCGGAAAACGGCGAGACGCCGCCCCTCCTGCAGACGGTCATCGACTACATGATCCCCCGCGTGCTCGAAAAGCAGTCGGTCGGGGTCGACCTCATCACGGGCGCCACCGTCTCGAGCGCCGCGTTCCGGGTCGCCGTCACCGACGCGCTGCAGCAGGCGCTGGACGCGGCGGGCTCTACGGGGAAGGCGTCCGAAGTGTTCTGGGTCGACGCAGGGTATACCGCCGGACCGACCGAGACCATTGACGTCGACGTCGTCGTGGTCGGCATGGGCGGCACCGGCAGCGCCGCGGCCATGCGGGCCGCAGAGCTCCTGAAGGCAAACGGCGGCGGCACTGTGCTCGCGCTCGAAAAGGCCGCGAGATACGGCGGCACCTCCGCCCTCACTTCGCACATGGCCGCAATCAACCCGCCGGTGCTGCAGCAGTCCATCAACGGCGGCAAAGACCTCGTCTCCCTCGATTTGATTGAAGAGCGCTTAGGGCCGATGAACACCGGCAATCTCTACTGGGATAAGTTCAAAAACCATACCGGGGAATTGCTCGACTGGCTGATCAGCCACGGCTTTGATTTCCACTCCGGCCCGCGCAGGACCGGCATGGGCAGCGAATACCCGGTCGTCTACGACTACGGCTCCACATTTGGCGGCAACAAGGCGCTGATTGCGAGCTTCTTTGACAAGATGGTCAGCGATTATGTGGCGCTGGGCGGCAAGTACATGCTTGAAACCGAGGGCTACGACCTCATCTATGACGAGGCCGCGGGCGCCGTGACGGGCGTTTTGGCGCGCAATGTCGTGAGCGGCACCGAGTATGTCATCCACGCGAAAGCCGTCATTTTGGCGACGGGCGGGTTTGGCGGAAACCCGGAGATGCTGCGGGAATTCAACTCGAACGGCTTTGCCTATAAGCTCATCGGCTCGGGCCAGAACACCGGCGAAATGATTGCCGCCGCGTGGAAGCTCGGCGCCGGCCGGGCGGGAGACGAGGGCGGCGGCAATGTCCATAACGCCGCGCCGGTCGCCATCATCAAGGACTTCCCCATCAACTACTACGAGAACGCCGAGACCTGGACCGGCCGGCCCTTGACCTTCATCGCCAAGAACTACTGGACCGAGCAGGCCTATTACCCCACCGGCACCGACTCCTGGACCGGCAGGCGGGCCACATGGTCGCTCAACGACGTGCCGCTCATCATGGTCACCAACATGAACACGCTCTTTGTCGGCCAGAACGCCAAGCGCTACGCAAACGAATCCGAGACCTGGCCGTGGTGGCAGGGCGGGGAGCGGTATTACAGCATTTTCTCGGAAAAACAGATTCAGGAGATTGCCGAAAAGGGGTTTGACCACACCCACACCGGCCTGTTCTTCAACTTCGGCAACGAGGCCTTCCCACTCAACACCCCCATTCCCGAAATGGCTGACATCATGCTGGCCGGCATCAAGGCCGGATGCGTTGTCAAGGCCGACACCGTGGCCGAACTTGCGCAGCAGCTGAAGCTCGACCCCGCCACACTTGAAGCCACCGTCGCCGCTTACAACGCGGCCTGCGAAAAGGGCGTGGACGAGGAGTTCGGCAAGCCCGCGAAATTTCTTTGGGCGCCGGGCGACGTGGGCCCCTTCTACGCCGTCATCGGCGAGGCCTACAATTACAGCTCCTCCGGCGGCCTGACCATCAACGAGAACTGGGAGGTCACAAAGCAGGACGGCACCGTGATCAATGGCCTCTACGCCGGCGGCACCGACGCGATGGCCGACACCCCCGGCGGCTTTGCCGGCTCGGCGCAGACCTGGGCCTACATGTCGGGATTCTGGTCGGCTGAAAACGCCGTCAAGAAGCTCAGCGGGAAATAAAATCGTTTCCTCCCGCATATGTTTCAACACACAACCGACGCCGGCAGCCGCTTTGCGGCCTGCCGGCGTCTCTTCATCCTATGATGCCGTTTTGTACTAATATCTCTTTTTGCCGGGTAACGTTCCGGGCAGTGTGCCGGGCGACGTGCCGGGCCTGTCGAGCCAGTTGTCGGGCATGTCTTCAGGCCTGCTCCCCGGCCTGCCGTTCGGCCTGTTGTCGGGCATCATACCGGGTCCGGGCATCTGTCCGGGGCCGGGCATCATACCGGGGCCGGGCATGGGTCCGGGGCCCGGCATGGCGCCGGGTCTGCCGTTCGGTCTGCCGGGTCTCGTGCCCGGCATGCCGCCGGGCATATTGCCCTGCGGCCTGTCGAAGCCGGGGTTGAAGGCGTAGAAGTTTTTGCTGTTCAGATTGTCCTGCACGACGCCGAGCGAATCGCCGAAGCGCTGGAAGTGGACGAGCTCGCGCTCCCGCAGGAACTTGATGACGTTGCGCACGTCGGGGTCGTCGACCAGCCGCAGGATGTTGTCGTAGGAGAGCCGGGCCTTCTGCTCGGCCGCGAGGTCCTCCATGAGGTCTGCAATGGGGTCGCCGGTGACCTGAAGCGTCGCGGTGGAAAAGGGCGTGCCGCCCGCCGACTGCGGGAAAGCGCCGACCGTGTGGTCGACAAAGTAGGTGTCGTAGCCGCCGGCCTTGATTTCGTCGACCGTGAGGTTGCGGGTCAGCTGGTGAATGAGGGTCGCCACCATCTCGGCATGACCGAGTTCCTCGGTCCCTATGTCTGTTAACATGGCTTTGACCTTGTCGTAGGGCATGGTGTAGCGCTGATTGAGATACCGGGTCGAGGCGCCCAGCTCCCCGTTGGGCCCTCCGAGCTGCGACATGATGACCTTGGCCGCTTTTGCGTCGGGGTTTTTCACTTTGATTGGGTGTTGCAGCATTTTCTGATATTCCCACATAGTCAGTCCTCCATCTCCCACGGCCAGGGCGATTCGACCCAGTTCCAGCGCTCGGTCCCCGCTGCCGACATGCTTGTCAGGGGGCCGTACCGCCCTTCATAGTCGACAACGGCCTGCCTGTACAGCTCGCTGATCTTGTTGAAGTAAGCGAGCGCCTTCATATCATCGGGATGCGAGTCGAGAAAGAGACCCGCATCCCATATGGCAAAAGCGTACTGCTGGACAGCCTTCAGCATTTTCTCGCGTTCGTTCACGACCTCGCCCCCATCAGGAACGGCTTGTCGAGATCGGGAAAGATGGTCCCGCGCTCGAGAGCCAGCTCCGCATCATAGGTTGCGCCCCACATCTGCTCCGGCGAGTAGACCATCGCCAAAGCGCATCCCGGCGTAACGCATGCTGAGGAGTTCATGTTTTTGTTCATTGCGATTACTCCTTGAAATTGTAGTTGGAAAATGTCCTTGAAGTTTCCCTCGATACAGTGTATGCTGTTTTCAGGGTGGAGGTGTCGTATTATGTCAGAGAAAGAGCGGGTGCTTCATAGGCTCCGGGAGCTTGGAATTTCCTATGAGCTCACTGAGCACATCGCCGTTTTCACGATAGAGGAGATGGCCGCGACCGGAATTGAAAGCATGGGCGAAATCTGCAAAAACCTCTTTTTGCGGGACGCAAAAGGCCGCAGCCACTTCCTCGTGCTCATCCCGGGCCACAAGCAGGCCGACCTCGCCATGATCGGCGAAAAGCTCGGGAGCGGCAAGCTCAGCTTTGCCTCGGAGGAGCGGCTCATGCGGTATCTCGGCCTCACCCGCGGGGCGGTGACGCCCTTCGGCCTCATCAATGACGAGGCTTTGGCCGTGACCGTCGTGCTCGACGCCCAGCTTGCGAGCCGCACGCGCCTTGGCTTTCACCCGAATGTCAACACGGCGACGGTGTTTTTGAGCTATGCCGACCTCATGCGCTTTTTTGCCGACTGCGGCAACCCGGTCGTCATTTTGGATATGTAAAAGAACCCATAATACAAAAATTGTCCGCCGTTTCCGGCGGGCTTTTTTACTTTTCGCGCTGGCCGTCCGGGCATGTTGCCGCAACAGGACGGTCACTTTTGTGTCTTTTTCGTGTAGTTATCAAATATCCGTGAACTCGCGCATTTTCGTCTCGTTTTCTCACGCGGGACAACCTGTCGGATTTGATAAGCCATATTTTTTTCACATAATTGACAAGCCGGTATTGACGACGCAGTTTGTTAA
>DATMZG010000137.1:0-4508 GCA_035560415.1 Candidatus Acidiferrum sp.
TTTCCAGGGTACATGCCCTGCACAGTCGGTGTCTATGACCGGGAGGTCCCACCCGTTCCCATTCCGAACACGGTAGTTAAGCTCCTCGGTGCCGAAAATACTTGACGGGTAACTGTCCGGGAAAATAGGTCGATGCCGGCATAAGCAAAAAAGGGAGGTCGTTTGACCTCCCTTTTTTATATATGAGAACAGTAAAAGGGGAGGTCATTTGACCTCCCCTTTTCATATCATATGAAAGGGCTTTTCCCAGGGGTGGCGGCGTGGGGGGAGGCTCCCGCGCTATTCCTGATAGACTTCGGGGTAGATATAGTCGTCCACCAGCCATATGCCGTCCACGTTGGCCATTGTAAAGTCAACGGTCACACGCTCAAGGATATTGTCCTCATTGTCCACAATCGCATAGGTGACGGCAAGCGTGACCTTGTCCTCCGAAAGCGCTTTGACCTGCATATCGGTCAGGGAATTGGCAAAGGAGTAGCCGGTCTTCCACCCGCCCATGCGGTAGACCTTGCCGTCTTTTTTTCGGATGAGGGGGAAACGCTGATAGCCGATCAGCGTCTGCTCCAGCTGTAAAACTCCGTTTTGCGTAAAAACGCTCTCAACGACGGCGGCGTAGTTGAGCAGTTCGTTTGACTGCGGAACTTCATACTCGCGCAGGGAGACTTCATGCGCGCCGATTTCAAACATGTCCATCTCATCGACATTGTAAATCTCATTTGCGGCATACCATAAGTCAATGGCGATGTGGGAGATGTCGTTGCCGCCGTTGTCTTCAACATGAATGTCGTCGTAGTCCGCAAGCGCAGTGTTATATTCCCCCGGATAGCGGTTGACATAATCCTCTGTGGGCGGTTGACTTGAGTTTGACGGGGTGTCGCCGCATCCGACGACGGCCAGCATGAGCGCAGCCGACAACACGATAGCTCCGAATCTGTTTTTACGCATTTTTAAGCCCTCCCGCAAATTGATTTTGTTGTCACATAAGCCGCCCCTTGGAGACAGGAAGCTCTTTTCTATTTGACCACAAAGTCAAAATAGGTGTCGGGGTATGGCTCTCGCTCGAGGCCAAAGTGCCACCACTCGCGCTCGTAGGGCAAAAAGCCGCAGGCGAGCATGGCGCAGCGCAGGATGAGACGGTTTCGCTGCTGATAGCGCGTAAGGCCCTGCGCGGTCTCCCACGAGGCCTCGTCCATGAAGTCGAAGACGGTGCCCATGTCGAGCTCACGCTTTGTGGCGGCGTCGCAGAGGGTCAAATCGACTGAGGCGCCCCTCGTGTGGCTGGATTTTTCGGCGATGTACCCGAGCGGGAAGAGCCGGCTTTTTTCAATGTTCGGGTAGTGGATGTGCTTCCGCGCCGTGTCGGTCTTGTCCTTCGCCCATTTGGCAAAGTCGTCAACCGCCCGCTGGGGGCGGCAGGCGTCGAAAAATTTCAGCAGATACCCCTTTGGCCGCAGAATGTCGGCGGCTTTTTTGCACCCCTCAGCGCAGGCCCTGGAGGCCACGACGTAAGGCCCCTCGTAGCCGGCGGCAGGTCTGCCCAAAAAATTGTCGGCGCCCGCATATTTCGCGTCGATTATGCAGTCTTTGATGATATCGTCGATGTAGACAAAGCCGTCCGGCAGCTCACAGGCTTTCATAAACTTCCTCCACGTCCTCCCTGACAATGCGGTGAATCCACTTGCCGCCCTTTAAATGGACAAGGCCGATGAAAAATTTCACGACGTTTTCAAATTGGACTAAAAGTCCGACCCAGACGGTCGAAAGGCCTAAGACAAAGGAGCCTAAAAACGCGAGCGGAATTGCGACGCACCACATGGCGAACATCTCGGCCCGCAGGGCGTAAGCGGCGTCGCCCGCGCCGCGGAAGACCCCGACGATGAGCATGGTGCCGGTCGTCGAAATGGCGGTAAAGCCCCCGGCAATGCGCAGCAGCATGACGGCGGTGGCGGCGGTTTCGGGCGTGATGTTGAAAAATTCCACGACGGCGGGGGCCCCGAGCGCGATGACGGCGCCGATGACGGCCCCCATGATGAAGGAGGTGACCGTGATGCGCCGGGCGTAGTCGCGGGCTTTCTCCTCGTCGCCGGCCCCGATGAGGTTGCCGACGATGACGAGGGCCGCGCCCGACACGCCGTAGCTGAGGACAAAGAGCATGTCGCAGACGGTCTGGGTGATTTGGGTGGCGGCAAGGGCCCCGGTGCCGATGTGGCCGTAGGCGATCGTGTACATCCAGATGCCGAGTGCGTAAAGCCCCTCGTTTGCGATGACGGGGGCGGACTTTCTTGCGACCTGTTTGAAAAATGCGAAGTCGAAGTCAAAAAATTCGCGAAGTTTCCCTTTTAAGGGGAAGTTGCGGGCGAGCATGAGCGAGGCCGTCGCCGCGACTTCGAGGAGCCGCGCGATGACGGTCGCAATGGCGGCGCCCCGCACGCCCATGGCAGGAAAGCCCATTTTTCCGAAAATGAGCGCATAGTTGAGCACGCCGTTGCAGATAATAGCGAAAAGGCTCACATACATCGGCGCTCTGGCGTTTCCGATGCAGCGCAGCATGTGGTTTAAGAGCGACGTCACGCCGTTTGCGACATAGCTCAGGCAGACGATGACGAGATATTCCCGGCCGAGCGCGATGACTGCGGCATCGTCCGAGAAAATCGCGAGGGTCTGTTCCGGGAAAAAGAGGCCGGCAGCCGTAAAAATGGCTGAAAAAAACAAAATGCCGCAAAGCCCGACGCCGACGACCCGGCGAATGCCGGCCGTGTCCTCCTTGCCCCAGAATTGGGACATGAAGACGGCGCAGCCGGCAGAGACCCCCGCGATGGTCAGATGGAACAGGTAATAGAGCCTGCCCGCGACGCCGACGGCCGCGAGTTCGTTTTCGCCCACCCGGCCGATCATCAGCGTGTCGAGCATGTTGACGCAGGACGTCAAAAAAAACTGGATGATGATGGGCAGAGCCAGCGTCAAAAGCGTGCGCATAAACGCCCGGTCGAACACTTTACCGCGCTTATCCATGTACATACGAAGCGGCGTTTTGGCCGGCACGGCCAAAAAATTCCGCCTTTTGAAAAAAATTGTGAATCAAACAAAAAACCTCCAGACTTATAAAATCAAGTATAACACACCGCTTGGCAAGGTGAAAAGAGCGGTTGACATTTTTGTCAGAAATCACTGACGATAAAACCCCCCTGTTTTCAAAAACTATCATGGGAGGTGAATTAAATGGAGGCAAAATTTGTTCAAATCATTGCCTGCATTGTGGCGGCAAGCTCTGTTTCAGCTTACACGCCGATGACAATACCGCCTCTGTACCGCGGCACGCCGGATGAAATTGCGGTTGTTGCCGAAGTCGCCGCGGAGACGGAGGAGCAGGTAGAGGAAAACACCTCGCAAAACATTGAGCAAGCGGAGGGAGCCGAGGAGCCGCAGGAGACGGCGGAGGAGCTTCCGGCCGTGTCGCTCCCGCTCGAGCTTGGCCGCGCGACGACCGGCATTTTCGACTACAGCAAAGGCCGCATGAACAACATTAAACTGGCCAGCCGCGCCATCAACGGGTGTGTGGTGCAGCCGGGCGGGGAATTCTCCTTCAACAAGACGGTGGGACCCAGAACCCCGAAGCGGGGCTACAAGGAGGCCATCATCTTTGTCGGAAAAGAGAAAGTGAAAGCCTACGGCGGCGGCATCTGCCAGCTCTCGACGACCATTTATCAGACGGCGCTCAAGGCCGGCATGCAAATCACGGAGCGGCATGTGCACTCGCTGCCGGTCGACTACGCCAAAAAGGGCACCGACGCGACCGTCTATTACGGCTCGCTCGACCTGCGCTTCGTCAACACGACGGCGTGGCCGGTGCAGCTCTCGACGCTGCTCGACGCCAGCGGCCTGTCGGTGGCCATCACCGCGATAGAAATTTAAGTTGAAATGTCGCGCCCCTTCCTGTATAATGACAATAATGAGGGCGCCGCCTTTAATCAATTGATGTATGGGAGGAATGCGCGATGGTTAAGTTGATCGTGGGCAAGAAAGGCACCGGCAAGACCAAGATGCTCGTCGACATGGTGAATGAGGCCGCCAAGAACAGCAAGGGCAATGTCGTCTGCATTGAGAAGGACAACTCGCTGACCTTTGACCTGAAACCTGAGGTCAGGCTGATTCGGGCCGATGAGTACGACGTCATGGACTATACCCGGTTCTTCGGATTTTTGGCCGGCATCATGGCTGCGGATTACGACTGCACCGAGATTTTTATAGATTCGATCACCAAGCTCTGCGGGAAAAACCCCGCGGAGATGGAGGCCTTTTTCAAAGCGGTCGAGGAACTGACCGAGGTGCACACCGCCACGGTCTTTGCCACCATTTCGGCGACGCTCGAAGAGATTCCTTCTGCCTTGCACCCCTATATCGTCAACATGTAATCTCCCAAAACCTGAGGCCGTTCCGAAAGGAACGGCCTTCAATTAAACTGCCAATATTCACAGCAGGGCCGCCCCGAGTGGGGCGGCCTTTTATAT
>DATMZG010000138.1:0-2374 GCA_035560415.1 Candidatus Acidiferrum sp.
GAGCCGCGGGGACTCCCCCGCGGCTTTTCTTATGCCTGCGGCACTTTCGACAAAAAATAAAAATAAGTGACAAGATTCGTGCCAAGGTGGTATAATGGTTCATCTAAAAAGGCGACAGGAACCATAAAAAACAGCATGAAAGGCGCGTTATGCTGCTCTACAATCTGACAAGCCTCTACCTTTTGACGGCGACCCTCGCCGTCGTCTACTGCGCGGTGCAAATCCGGGCCCTCAGCAAAGCCGCCTACACGACGACGGCTTTGCAGCTGTGCGCCGCCGTCTCTTTTTATATTCTCGGCTATGTCATGGAGCTCAACTCCTCCACGGCGGCCCAAATCCTCTTTTGGAACCGCGTGGAATACCTCGGCATCCCCTTCATCGCGGCATTGTGGCTGACGACCTCCCTCATTTACACCGGCCACTTCTCCCGCCACAAAACCCTGCTTGCCGCCGCCATTTTTTCGGTTCCGGCCCTGACTTTCGTGCTGCGCTTCACAAACGACGCCCACCACCTCTATTTCAAGTCGCTCTCCTTTGTGCGGGAGTTTGGCGGCCTTTTTTTAGTGCGGGAGCAGGGGCCCTTCATGTACTTGCAGGCCGCCCACTCGGCGCTCATGATTTTGCTCTCGGTGGGGCTTTTGCTGCGGGACGTCCTCAAAGGCCCGGAGCGGGAGGCCGGCAAAATCGTGCTGGCCGTCACCGGCGCCCTCTTTGCCCTCGCGGGGCTGCTGCTGCCGGGGCTGCCCATAAACGGGGTGCGGCTCGACTTCATGGCGCTCTGTCTGCCGGTCTCCTGCCTCATGCTCATCGTCGCCATCATCCGGTACGACCTGCTCGAAATCAAGTCCATCGCCCGCAGCAAGGTCTTCGAGGCCTCGAGCGACGCCATTCTCATGCTGAACCGCCAAAACCGCGTGCTCGACTTCAACGGCGCCGCCCGCCGGCTGCTGTCTCAGCTTGGCATTGAGCCGCAGTACATCGCGGCCCCCGCGCTCTTCGCGGGCAGGCCGGAGCTGCTCCACGCCGTGCAGGGCGACAAGCCGGCCATCGTCAAGCTCGAGGCAGGGGACGGAGAGCGGTGGTTCGACATCACGACCGAGCAGGTCGCTGACGGCAAAGTGCTCAAAGGGCGCATTAAAATATTCCGGGATGTCACCGACATCTGCCAGGTCAACGAGGAGCTCAGCCGGCTTGCCATGGTCGACGAGCTCTCGGTGCTCAGCAACCGCCGGGCCTTTATGAAGCTCGGCCGGGAGTGGACGGGGCGGGCAGCGGCCGAAGGCGTCCCCTTGCACCTGCTCATGATGGATTTGGACTTCTTCAAGGATGTCAACGACCGGTACGGCCACCCGACGGGCGACCTTGTCATCCACGAGTTCGCCCAAATTCTCAAAGAGCACTTCGGGGAGGACGCCCTCATCGCCCGGCTTGGCGGCGAGGAGTTCGCCGTCATGACGGCGGGGCTCGAGGACGCGGAGCTGCGGCGCTCCACCCGGGCGCTGCTCGAAAAGACCGACCGGCACCCCTACCACTATTTCGGCAACACGTTTCACGTCACGGTCAGCATCGGCGTGACGCGGCGGCGGGAGGGCCAAAAGCTCGAGGACATGATGCGCATTGCCGACAAGGCGCTCTACGACTCCAAGGAGAAAGGCCGCTGCTGCGTCACGGTGCTGTGAATGGCGAAAAACCTATGGGTTTTCCGCCAGATAAGCGGTGCCCTTCCCGCGCGAAGTGAATTCGCGCTTCGCGCTTGGCATTTCATTGGCCTTATTTTTAAACGCATTTTCTCGGCCCAATCGGAGAGCCGAGAAAATGGGGCTGTCGAAAAAAACTTTTTCGACAGCCCGAACCGCCCCACACGGGGCGGCTTTTCACGGTGCTATAGAAAATCGCGAAAAACCTATGGGGTTTTCCGAGAAGTCAGCGGCGCCCTTCAAAAATATTTTTCAAATTTGTTGACAAATCGGCCTCCTTGCGCATATACTGAATACATCAAATAATTTTGATTTGAGGCGACAAGCCATATGGAGGACTCCTACGAAAAACAGGCAAAAGTCTTCAAGGCCTTTTGCGACGAAAACCGCCTGCGGGTGCTGGAGCTGCTGCGGGACGGGGAAAAATGCGCCTGCGTCCTGCTTGAACAGCTGACCTTGGGGCAGTCGGGCCTCTCCTACCACATGCGAATTCTCACCGAATCCGGCATTGTGGAGAGCCGGCAGGAGGGCAAGTGGACCCACTACCGCCTGAGCGAGGCGGGCTCGGCCAAGGCCGCGGCGCTCCTCAAAGAGCTGACGACGCCAAACGCCGCCCTCACCCCCGACCGTTGCTGCGATTAAAAAATAAAGCCGTCTCCACCTGGGCGGCTTTTTTC
>DATMZG010000139.1:0-27009 GCA_035560415.1 Candidatus Acidiferrum sp.
GTGCCCTACCAGCGCGAAGTGAATTCGCGCTTGCGGGCGGCAATGATTTGCCTTGTTTTTTTAAGATTTTAAAAAACAAGGATTTTAAACGCATTTTCCCGGCCTTTCGGAGAGCCGGGAAAATCTTTTTGTTGAAAAACGACTTTTTCAACAAAAAGAGCGGAGGGGCATTGCCCCTCCGCTGTCTCGAGCATGGACTCGATGAAAATGCCGTATCCCTTTGTCGGATCGCTCAGCATGACGTGTGTGACTGCGCCCACGAGTTTTCCGTTTTGGATGATGGGGCTTCCGCTCATGCCCTGGACAATTCCGCCCGTGAGTTCAATCAGCTTTGGGTCGGTCACCGAGATGCACATGCTCTTTCCGTCGACCGCTCCCGGTATGATTTTCGTGATTTCAATCTCATACCACTGCGCTGAGCCTGAAGCGGCGCAGACGATATGCGCGGGGCCGGTCTTCACTTCACCCCGCAGCGCAACCTCAATGAGGGGACCGCTTGGCTCATAGGCATTGCCCAGCTGACCGAATATGCCGGTCTTGCCGTTTGCATACAGCGTTCCGATGTTGACCGAATCATCGAAAACACCGACCAGCTCGCCGGCCGCACCCTTTTGTCCTTTGCGGATGTCGATGATGGTGGCGCCGACAACCGTTCCCTTGTCAATGGGGACAATCTCGCCGGTGTCCACGTCACAGATTGCGTGTCCGAGTCCGCCGAAAGTTCCGATATGCGGGTCGAAGAAGGTCAGGGTGCCAATTCCGGCCGTGGAGTCGCGCACCCACATGCCGGCCATATAGCCCTCCTGTCCTGTGGGCTTGACCGGCTGGACGACAGCCTCAAAGCTGCCCTCCCTGCGCTTCACGGTCAGGGTCACGGCTTGTCCGCCGCTGCCTCCAAGGATTTCCGAGAGCTGTTCAACGGTGGTGATCTGCTCTCCGCAGGCTGCCGTAATGACATCCTTAATGCGGATGCCGGCCTCATATGCCGGGCTTCGGGTGCCGGATTCGGTTTGAATGTCCGAGAGTCCGACGACCATGACGCCGCTGGCATAGATTTTTACGCCAAACGCATTGCCGCCGAGGATGACTTCGTAGCCGGAAAAGTTTCCGGCCGCCGAGACGGCAGCCCCGCCGGCCGGCGGGATTGCCGCCAGCAGGAAGGCTGCGGCCAGCGCCGCAAACGGCTTTCTGAGAGAGCGAGGGTTGACCCGTGATTGCTTCAAAATAAATCCCTCCCCGCATACAGTTTTACCGCATGCGGGGAGTAATATTATGTTGACTTTTTGCCTTGACCGACAATATCTGTATGATTGTTTTTATGTTTTGAGTATATTCTATTCATAAGGAAGGGATTTTTGAGAAAACCCTTGGAATATTGCCGAATATCAGCTATAATCGTAAAAAAACAGGATGTCCCTAAATTATGGTAATTTTTTCCTTCTCTTCAACGGTTTCTTCGTTTTGCCGCGCGGCGTAGACAAGGCCGGCCATGATGAGAATCCCGCCGGCAAGCCCGCCCGCCGTCAGGCGTTCTCCGAGCAGCAGGCGCGAAGCCAGCAGCGTGAAAAGCGGCTCGGCGCAAAAGAGCAGCGACACGAGGGCCGAAGAGAGCTTTTGCAGCGCAAAGTTTTGAATGCTCCAGGCAATGCAGGTGCAAAAGACGGCGAGGTAGACGACGACGGCATAGCCCTCAGGGGCGATGTCCTTGGGCAGCGGCTCAAAGAGAAGGGCGGCGGCAAGACAAAAGCCGGCTGAGACAAAAGTCGACATGGCGGCAATGGTGATGGGGCCCAGAGTCTTCAAGTGTTTTGCCGTCAGCACGACCGCAAGTGACGTGAGGGCAGAGCCGAGCAGCGCCAGCGCCTCGCCAAGTCCAAAGCCGAGCATGCCCCCGCACAGGAAGTACATGCCGGCCGTGACGACGGCGATTGCGGCAAGGTCTTTGCCGCGGGCCCGCTGCCCGAGCAGGGGCCACGCGAAAAACGGCGTGAAAACAAGGGCGAGCGACATCAAAAAACCGGCGTTTGTCGCCGAAGTCCAAATTAAGGACAGGTTGCAGGCGAGAAAAGCGCCGGCCGTGCACAGCGAAATGACAAGGCAGGAAAAATGCGCCGCCTTATCATAACCTTCTTTAATTTTATTGTGCGCAAAAAGAATAAAAATCACCGACGCCAAAATAAACCGCAGCGCAAGACACCACAGCGGGGTGACCGAGCGCTGCGCAATTTTAATGAGCGGATTGCCGACGCCCCAGAGTGCTGTTTGCAGCAGGACGAGGGCGATAAATCGAAAATTTTCGTCCGCTTTGAAACGCCGCACATGACCCTCCTAAAAAAATCAGCCGCCCCGAAGGACGGCATCATTTTTTGTCAGACAGCTCTTGTCACCTTGCCGGAGCGCAGGCAACGCGTGCACACGTAAATATACTTGCTGCCGCCGTCGACGACCGCCTTTACGCGCTTGACATTGGGCTTCCATGCCCTATTGGAGCGGCGGTGGGAGTGCGAAACCTTAATTCCAAAGGCCACGCCCTTACCGCAGACATCACACTTAGCCATTTTCTTCCCTCCTGTTCCGGGTTTTCAATCAGCAATGGACATTTTACCACAGGTACATAGATAAAATCAAGTGCTTTTTTCATATTTCTATTGTTGCGCACCCCCGCATCGTATATAATATTCCTTGGAGGTGGGAATCCGTGGAATACAGCATCGCCCTAAAAGAAATCATTGAAAAATTTAATCTGGAAATACTTTTCCTTCCGGAAAACGGCGGCGAAATCCGGGTGACCAGGGCCGACCTCAACCGGCCGGGACTCGCCCTTGCCGGCTACCTCGACTTTTTTGACAGCGACCGCATTTTGCTCATGGGCCGCACTGAGATGTCCTTCCTCGAGCGGTTCACAGCCGAAAAAAGGTACGACACGGTGGCCCGCGTCATGGCCAAACGCCCGCCCGCCGTCATTGTCGCCCGCGGCGTCACCCCACAAAAAGAGATCATGCAGGCCGTATATGAAAACGAGGTGCCGCTGCTGCGCTCCTACGACAGCACCACCAACCTCACGGCCAAAATGTTTGAATACCTCTCCACAGAGCTCGCCTCCCGCACGACGGTGCACGGCGTACTGATGGAGGTCTACGGCTGGGGCGTTTTGATGCTCGGCGAGAGCGGCATCGGCAAGAGCGAGACGGCGGTTGAGCTCATCAAGCGCGGACACAGGCTTGTGGCCGATGACGCGGTCGAAATCAAAAAGCTGCCGGACGGGCGGCTGACGGGGACGGCCCCGCCTTCGACCCGCCACTTCATGGAGCTGCGCGGAATCGGCATCATTGACGTGCGCCGGCTCTTTGGCATGAGCGCCGTCAAAATTTATGAAAATATCCTGCTCATCGCCCGGCTTGAGGCCTGGAATCAGGAGAAGCACTACGACCGGCTGGGGCTTGACGACCAGTACGAGGAGCTCTTAGGTGTGCAGGTGCCGGCCATTACAGTGCCGGTGCGCCCCGGCCGCACGCTCGCCACCATCATTGAGGTGGCGGCCATGAACGGCCGAATGAAAATGATGGGGTACAACTCGGCCGAGGCGTTAAACCGGCGCATCATGCGCGACATGAGCTCCGATATCGACGAGCGCGACATGGGCTATATGCCCTCCAATCCGCACTATTCGGGTGACAGCACGCTTCCGGGGAGGTCATTATGAGCCTTGCGGACTACGCTGAGCTTCGCACCATGGTCCCCATGTCGGAGCTGACGACTTTCCGCATCGGGGGGCCCGCTTTGACAGTCGCGGCGCCCCGCGGCCTCTCTTTTGTGGCGCCGCTGCTCACCGCCGCAAGGGAGACCGGCGCGCCTGTGCTGGTGCTGGGCGGCGGCTCCAACCTTTTGGTGGCAGATAAAGGCTTTTCCGGCACAGTCGTCGCCATGCGGCCATACTGCGCTGATATCACGGTGGAGGGGCGCATTGTCACGGCCGAAGCCGGGGCGACGCTCGCCGCAGTCGCGGCTGCGGCCCGGGACGCGGGGCTTTCGGGGCTGGAGTTTGCGGCCGGCATTCCGGGCACGGTCGGCGGCGGCCTCTACATGAACGCCGGCGCTTACGGCGGGGAGCTCTCGGGCGTCCTCCTTCGAGCGCTGCTGCTCGACGCCGATTTACACGAATATGAGGCGGACGCCGCGGGCCTTGACATGTCCTACCGCCATACGGCCCTGATGGAGCGGGGCGATGTCGTACTCAGAGCCTCCTTTATGCTCACACCCGCTTCCCCCGCCGACATTTCGGCAAAAATGGAGGACCTCGCGAAGCGCCGCCGCGAAAAGCAGCCCCTGACCTACCCCTCGGCCGGAAGCACTTTCAAGCGCCCGGCGGGCGACTACGCCGCCCGCCTCATTGACGCGGCGGGACTTCGCGGGCTGCAGGTCGGGGGAGCCGCCGTCAGCGAAAAGCACGCCGGATTTGTCGTAAACCTCGGGGAGGCGACGGCGGCCGACGTGCGGGCTTTGATGGCGCAGGTGACTAAGGCCGTTTACGAGCGGTTTGGCGTCACGCTTGAACCGGAGATAAGGATGGTGGGATTTTAATGGAGACGCTGATCATCACCGGCATGTCGGGGGCCGGAAAGAGCCTTGCCGTCAACGCGCTCGAGGACATCGGCTACTTCTGCCTCGACAACATCCCGCCAACGCTGGTCCCCCGGTTTGTGGAGCTGGCGCAGTCCTCCGGCAAAGTGGAAAAGGCCGCCCTCGTCATGGACGGGCGCACGGCCGACAAATTCGAGAATTTTGTCGAAAACGTGCTGGACCTCGGCCGCAGCGGGCTGAAGCTGCGGCTGGTGTTTTTGGACGCTTCGAACAGCGTCCTGGTCAAACGCTTTAAGGAGACGAGGCGCAAGCACCCGTTTCTCGACGTCTGCGACGGGCAGCTGCTGGCCGCCATTGACTATGAGCGGGCGCTTTTGGCTCCCTTGCGCAAGGCGGCCTACTGGGTCATCGACACCTCAGTCTACAACCCGCGTGAGCTCAAGAGCCACCTCGAGGAGATTTTCGTCGGGGGCCGGCGCAATGCGCTCGCCATCAACATCATGTCTTTCGGCTTTAAAAACGGGCTGCCGCCCGACGCCGACATGGTCTTTGACGTGCGCTGCTTTAAAAATCCCTATTACCTCGATTCGCTGCGCCACCTGACCGGCAAGGACCCCTTAGTGCGGGACTTCGTCTTTTCCGACCCGATGGCGAGGGCTTTCACCTCGCGGCTCATCGACCTTCTGGCTTTCATGATCCCATGCTATGTCGCCGAGGGACGGGCCCAGCTCGAAGTGGCCATCGGCTGCACCGGCGGCCACCACCGCTCGGTCGCCATTGCCGAGCGGGTCGCCGAGCACATCAACGACCACCTGATGTACTGCTCGGTCTCCCACCGGGACATCCTGATTTAAGGGGGGACGCCCATGTCCTTTGCCGCTGAGGTCCGGCGGGAGCTCTCGGAAGTTTCCTCCGACTCCGCCTCCCCCTGCTGCATGCGGGCCGAGGGGTACGGCATGCTGCTTGGGGCCGAAATTTCGGCCGAGCGAATTCGCCTCGTGACCGAGAGCATCGACTCGGCCACCCGTTTTGCGCGGCTGCTGGACAGGCTCTGCCGGGTGCCCGTTGAAGTGTCGGCCTCCGGCGCCGGATACGCGGCCGAGGCGGCCGAGGAGGCAGCAAAGGTGCTCGACTTTTTCTACGTCGACCCGGGGGCCCTGGCACGCCGTCTCAGCCGCGCAAACCTCGAGGAGGAGTGCTGTCCGGCCGCCTTTTTGCGGGGACTGTTTTTGGCGTGCGGCTATATCACGAGCCCCGAAAAGGGCTACCGGCTGGAGTTTGTCACCCGCCACAAGCGGCTGTCGGACGACCTTGCGACGCTGCTGCGGGAGCGCGGATTTTCGCCTTCTGTCGGCGGGCGCCGCGGCATGCGGGTCATCTACTTCAAGAGCGGCGAGGCGGTCGAGGGGCTGCTGACTCTCATGGGAGCTCCCCGGTCGGCCGCCGTGGTCGCCGAGGCGAGAAGCCGGAGGGCGGTCTTAAACAACGTCAACCGGCAGATGAACACCGACACCGCCAACATTCAAAAGTCGCTGACGGCGGCCCTTTCACAGGTTGAGGCCATCGCAAAACTGCGGGAGAGCGGCGCCTTTGACTTTCTGCCCGAGGAGCTTTCAGTCATTGCGGTGCTGCGGGAGCAAAACCCCGACGCGACGCTCGGCTACCTCGCCGAGCTTGCGGGGCTGCCCCGCTCAACCGTCAACCGCAGGCTTTTGAAGCTGCGGGCGCTGGCCAATGCGCCTTTGAAACCATAGAAAAGGAATAACACCATGCGTCAATTTGTCCACCTCCATGTCCACTCCGAATACAGCCTGCTCGACGGCGCCTGCCGCATTGAAAAGCTGCCGCAGGCCGCGGCCGACGCCGGTCAGAGCGCCATCGCCATCACTGACCACGGCGTGATGTACGGCGTCATCGACTTCTACAAGGCCTGCAAAAAGACCGGTGTCAAGCCCATCATCGGCTGCGAGGTCTACACCGCCCCCCGCTCGAGGTTTGACAAGACCCGCGAGCGGGACGGCAGGGCGGGCCACCTTGTGCTGCTTTGCAAAGATGAAACCGGCTACAAAAATCTCATGAAAATTGTCAGCGACGCCTTCACCGAAGGGTTTTACGGCAAGCCCCGCACCGATTTGACGGTGCTGAGGGAACACGCTGAGGGGCTTGTCTGCCTTTCGGCCTGCCTTGCGGGCGACGTGCCGGCGGCGCTTCTTGCCGGCGACTACGAGGGCGCAAAGGCCATCGCAAAGGAATACAAGGAGATTTTCGGCGCGGACTACTACATTGAGCTGCAGGACCACGGGCTTGCCGAGCAGCGGGCCATTCTCGCTAAGCTCGTGCAGCTTGCCGAGGAGCTCGACATCCCCCTTGTCGCCACAAACGACATCCACTACCTCGCCCGCGAGGACGCCGAGGCCCAGAAAGTGCTCATGGCGGTCCAGATGGGCAAGACGGTGGACGACGAGACCGCGATGTTCTTTGAGACCGAGGAGTTCTACCTCAAGACCGGCGACGAGATGGAGGCGCTCTTTGACCGCTACCGCGGCGCGATTGACAACACGCTGGTCATCGCGGACAAGTGCAACCTGGACTTCGAGTTCGGGGCCCATCACCTGCCCCGCTTTGAGGTGCCGGAAGGCGTGACTCCTGCGGCACTCCTGAAAGAAAAAGCGCTTGCAGGCTTTGCCCGCAGGTGGCCCGCCGGAAACGGGGAAGCCGCCGGGCGGCTCGACTATGAGCTTGCCGTCATTGAGAGCATGGGGTTTACCGACTACTTTCTCATCGTGGAGGACTTCATCTCCTATTCCAAAAACCACGGCATCGCGGTGGGGCCGGGCCGGGGCTCTGCGGCAGGTTCGGTCGTCTCCTACTGCCTTGGCATCACCGACATCGACCCCTTGAAGTACAACCTCCTCTTCGAGCGGTTTTTGAACCCCGAGCGCATCAGTATGCCGGATATCGACATCGACTTCTGCTTTGAACGGCGCGGCGAGGTCATCGACTACGTCTCCCGCAAGTACGGCAGGGACCATGTGGCCCAGATCGTCACTTTCGGCACCATGAAAGCCCGCGCCGCCATCAGAGACGTGGGCAGGGCGCTTGGCATCCCCTACGGGGAGGTCGACGTGGTGGCAAAGCTTGTGCCAAACGAGCTCGGCATGACGCTTGAAAAAGCGCTTTCGGTCAGCCCGCCCTTACGGGAGGCCTGCGCCGCAAACCCCACGATCGCCCGGCTTGTCGACATGGCGGGGCGGCTTGAGGACATGCCCCGGCACAGCTCCATCCACGCGGCCGGCATCATCATCACGAGGGACCCCGTCGACTGCTACGTGCCGCTGCAAAAGGCGGACGAGCTATTAGTCACCCAGTACCCGATGGGGACCTTGGAGGAGCTGGGGCTCTTAAAAATGGACTTTCTGGGGCTTCGCACCCTCACCCTCATTCAAAAGGCCGAGGAGATGATACAGGTCCGCACGCCGGGGTTCTCGATGGACGGCATGCCGCCCGACGACCCGAAGGTCTACAAAATGCTGGCAAAAGCCGATACGGCCGGCGTGTTCCAGTTTGAATCGGGCGGCATGCGACAGGTGCTGCTCGGCATGGAGCCCCGCGGCTTTGAGGACATCGTGGCCGCCGTCGCCCTCTTTCGGCCGGGCCCCATGGACTCCATCCCCCGCTACACCGAAAACAAAAAGCACCCGGAGCGCATCACTTACAAGTCGCCGCTGCTCGAGGACATCCTCGACGTGACTTACGGCTGCATCGTCTATCAGGAGCAGGTCATGGCCATTGTGCAAAAGTTAGCGGGCTTTTCGTTGGGGCGGGCCGACCTCGTGCGCCGGGCCATGAGTAAGAAAAAGCACTCGGTCATGGAGCAGGAGCGCAAAAACTTCATTCACGGAATTGTGGCCCCGGACGGCGCCGTCGAGGTCGAAGGCTGCATCCGCCGGGGCATCCCGGAGCAGGTCGCAAGCGACATCTTCGACGAGATGGCGTCCTTTGCAAGCTACGCCTTCAACAAGTCCCACGCGGCGGCCTACGCGCTTGTCGCCTACCGCACCGCTTATCTCAAACTGCACCACCCGGCCGAATTCATGGCGGCGCTTCTGACGACGGTGCTCGACTCGACCGACAAGGTGGCCGAGTACATCGGCGAGGCCGGCAAGATGGGGCTCACGGTGCTGCCCCCCTCCATCAACTGTAGCCATGCGGGCTTTACGGTCGAGGCGGGCGCCATCCGGTTCGGGCTCGTGGCCATCAAGAACATCGGCTACCACGTCATTGAGGCGGTCATCGCCGAGCGGAAAAACGAGGGGCCTTTTGAAAACCTGCGCCAGTTTATTGAGCGCATGGAGGGCAGAGACCTCAACAAAAAGACGGTCTTTTCGCTCATTTGCGCCGGCGCCTTTGACGGCATGGGGCCAAACCGGGCCCAGATGCTCCAAATGTACGAGCTTTTGATGGACGAGGCGGCGGGCTCCCGGCAGAGCAACGTCGAGGGTCAGCTGAACCTCTTCGGCTCGACGACGGCGGCCCTCCCCCGCCGTTGGCCCGACGTGCCGGAGCTGGCGCTGCGGGACCTGCTGGCCTACGAAAAGGAGGCCACCGGGCTCTACCTCTCGGGCCACCCGCTGTCGGAATACGCCCCCGCCATAAAGGCGGCGGGCGGCGTCGCGATGCGGGAAGTGCTGCGGGCCGGCACTGAGGGGGCACTCTGTCAGGACGGCCAGTATGTCACGGTCGGGGGCATTGTGACGGCGCGGCGGCTCAAGACGACAAAATCGAACAACCAGATGGCCTTTATCACGCTCGAGGACATGACGGGCAGTGTGGACTGCATCGTCTTCGCCTCCGTGCTGCAAAAATATGACGAGCTCTTAAAAAAGGACGCCGTCATCGGTATGCGTGGCCGGGTGTCGGTCAAGGAGGACGAGGACGTCACGCTGGTGCCCTCCGAGGTCTGGCTGCTCGAGGCCGGCCGGCCGCAGACGCAGGCCTGCCCCTCCCCCAAGAAAAGCGCGCCCGCCGGGCTCTACCTCAAAGTGCCGGGCGAGGACTGCCCGCAGCTTGCGCAGGCAGAGCGGGTCATGCGCATCTTTAACGGCATGACGCCCGTGTACGCGAGGCTTTGCGACACCGGAGCCATGGTAAAGCTCTCACTTCGCATTGCGGAGGAGAAATACGTGGAGGGCGAGCTCAAAGCGCTGCTCGGGGAGGACAACGTCGTCCTGCTCGGCGGCTCACCCTCACAAAGATAAAAATCGGAGGCTGGCATTTATGAGAACAATCGGCGTGCTCACATCCGGCGGCGACGCGCCCGGCATGAACGCGGCCATTCGCGCCGTCGTGCGGGGCGGCATTTTGCAGGGGCTGACGGTCGTCGGCATCGGCCACGGATATCAGGGGCTTGTCGAGGGCGAGCTCATTCCGCTGCCCATGCGCTCGGTCTCGGGCCATCTCCACCGGGGCGGCACGCTTCTCGCCACCGCCCGCTCGGACGACTTCATGACTGAGGCCGGCTTTGCGAAAGCCCTTGCCACCCTGAATCAAAACGGCATTGACGGGCTTGCCGTCATCGGCGGCGACGGCTCCTACCGCGGCGCACTGGCGCTTGCCAAGGCCGGCATTCAGGTCGTCGGCATCCCCGGCACCATTGACAACGACATTCCGGGCACCGAGTACACAATTGGGTTTGACACCGCAGTCAACACCTGCGTTGAGCTCTCCGACAAGCTGCGGGACACCGCCCAGTCCCACGAGCGGTGCAGCGTCATTGAGGTCATGGGCCGCCACTGCGGCAACATCGCCTTAGCGGCCGGTCTTGCCTGCGGCGCGACCGCCATTTTAGTGCCCGAAATCGCAACCGATTTCGAGCAGGACATCCTGACCCGCATTGACGAGACCCGCTCGACCGGCAAGCGGCATTTCATTCTGATTGTCAGCGAGGGGGTCTTCGGGGAGGGCTTCCCCTTTAAGGACTCGGCCGAAATTGCGGCGGCCGTGACTGAGCGGCTTGGCGTGCCCGCCCGCACGACGGTGCTGGGGCATGTGCAGCGGGGCGGCAATCCGACGGCCCGAGACCGCATCATCGCGGCCGAAATGGGATATTACGCGGCTGAGCTGCTCTCCCGCAAGGGCAGTCCCAAAGCGGTCTGCTACAGGGACGGCAAGGTCTGCGACCGGGACCTCGCGGCGGCTCTCGCCATGCCAAAGCCCTTTGACTTTGAGCAGTACCGCATGGCCATGGCGGTCAGCGGGTAAAAAGCGCAGTTTAAGAAAAGAGCGCATCTCCAAAATTCATTTGGGGGTGCGCTCTTTATTTTAAGCAGCTTTCTTTCGTCACTCTTCAGTCTTTCCAGTGGTGATAGGTGTTGTCGGGCGGGGTCCCTGCCACCAGCACCCGGGGCTTTGGCATGACGACGGTGGCGTTATCCGGCACGTCGTCGACGACGACGCAGTTTGCGCCGATGCGCACATTGTCGCCGATTTTCACATTGCCGATGACCTTGGCCCCCGCACCGATGTAGACGTTGCGCCCGATGGTCGGCGCTCCGAACCGCCTGCTGCCCTCCGACGTGACCGAGCCCACCGTCACCTGGTGGAAAATGGTGCAGCCCTCGCCGATGGTGGCCCCAAGCGAAATGAAAATACCGTTTAACTGATGCGGCGTCTCAAACGGGGTGATGGCCGCCCGCACCGGAATGCTGGCGTTGTACCGCCGCTGAATGCGCTCAATGCGCATGCGAAGGAGCTTGCCAAGTAGCCCCTGCGCCTTTTGGGCGCGGCGGTAGAGCGCCCAGTGCCGTTTTGTGTAGTCCGGCAAAAAAAGCTGCCGGATTGCCCGCAACATGTCCACGTTGCCTCCTTCATGTTATGCCATTCCGAACGGGCGTCGCCCACCGGAGCCGCGATTATGAACCATTGTCTTTGCGGCGGAATTTTCCGCTATTCGGCCGCCATCCGGTAGCCGACCCCGATGTCGGTCAGGATATAGCGGGGCTCGGCCGGGTTTTGCTCGATTTTGCGGCGGATGTTGGCCATGTTGACCCGTAAAATCTTGTTGTCCTGCGGAATGTAGTCCCCCCATACGCTGCGCATGATAAAATCGTAGGTATAGGGCAGCCCCGGAGACTTGGCCAGAAGCTCGACAATCCGGTATTCGTTTTGGGTCAGGTGCACCTCAATGCCGTCGACCGTCACGATGCGGCGGGCAAAGTCCACGACGAGCCCGTCAAGGGCGTAGCTCATGGCGGCGGCTTCCTTGCGGCGCAAGGCGCTGCGCACCCGGGCCAGAAGCTCCTGCGTGCCAAACGGCTTTGTCACATAGTCGGTCGCGCCCATGTCGAGCGCCGACACCTTGTCGTTTTCCCGCTCTCTGGCCGACACGATGATGACAGGGCCGCCGTACCAGTTTTTGAGCTGGGCCAGCACCGCCATTCCATCCATATCCGGAAGGCCTAAGTCAAGCAGGATGACGTCGGGCGGCAGGGCGGCCGCCGAGTGCAGCGCCTTTGCCCCGTCGGGGGCAATTTGCGTCTCAAAGCCCTCCGCCGTCAGAAGCGTCTCAAGAAAGCGGGCGATGATCTCGTCGTCTTCGACAATCAGAATATTTTCCTTCATACCTCTTCCTCCTCAGCCGGAAGCGTGAATCTGAAAATCGCGCCCCCGCCCCCCCTGTTTTGACAGGTGATTTCGCCGCCGTGCGCCCGGACGATGGCCCGGCAGAGCGACAGCCCGATTCCGAGCCCCCGCGAGCTGTCGGGCGGGCGCTGCCTGCCCCCCTTAAAGATGGTTCCCTGTTGGCCCACCGGGATTCCCCGCCCTCTGTCGGCCACTGAAATGGCCGCCATTCCGCCAAGCGGCGGCTCAATTTCAACCGTGATGGGCGGGGCCGCGTATTTGTAGGCGTTTTCAATGAGGTTGATGAGCACCCGCTCAATGAGCGCCGCATCGGCCCACACAATGACAAGGCTGTCCGGCGCCTTGATGGTGATGTCGCTGCCCGAGAGCCTCGAGCGGCACCGGGCCACGGCCTGATAGACGATCTCCTCCGCCGGCTGCGCCTCAGTAAAAAGCGCCGCACGGCCCTCCATGCGGGTGGCCGACAACACGTTTTCCGCCATGTTTAAGAGCCACTCGGCGTCGTCCTTGATGTCGGTCACGAGCGACCGGCGGTCGGCGTCGGCCAGCTTGTCCCAGCTTTGAAGCAGCATGGAGGACGAGCCGATGACCGACGTCAGGGGCGTTCTCAGGTCGTGGGAGACCGAGCGCAAAAGGTCGGCGCGGGTCTTTTCGACCTCCGCGATTCTCACGAGCGCCGCCTGCTCCTTGCCGCGGGTGGCCAGCATGCTGGTCAGGGCCGACACCGCGAACATGGAGATGAAGGTCACAGGATACCCCGCCAGCAAAAAGTTGAAGGCCAAATACGGATAGGTGACAAAATAGTTGGAGCCGACGACGCCGCCGGCCGAGGCCACAAGCCCCCAGCCGTACCCCTCGGTCTGCATGGCGACGAGGTAGACGGCCAAAATGAAAACGAGGTTGACCTCTCTGACGTTGCCGACCCACTTTAAGAGCCAGGCGGCACCCGTGGCGGCGGCCATGATGGCGAGCGTAAAAAGCCCGTCGCGCACATTGCGTCCCACCTTGCCACCCCCTCTTTTCAAGAGTATACCGCGAAGTCGGCCAAAATGCAATTGAAAAGGCTTTCTCCCCATAGTATAATTCATTTAAGTTATCCATTTTGAAGAGGAGGCGCACCTTTTATGTATGAGTCCATACTGTCTGCAGTCAGCGGCGCCAAAGAAACGGTCATGGAGACCGCCCAGTACCTGTGGGACCACCCCGAGACCGGCTACCGGGAGACCGAGAGCAGCCGGCATGTCGCCGACAAGCTGCGGGAACTGGGGCTCACGGTCAGGGAGTTTGACATTCCGGGCTGCGTCGCCGTCTACGACACCGGACGGCCCGGGCCAAACATCTGCATCATGGGGGAACTCGACTCCCTCATCATTTTCGACCACCCGGACTGCAACGAAAAGGGCTATGTCCACGCCTGCGCCCACCACATGCAGACGGCCGCCATGCTGGGCGCCGCATATGGGCTGCTGAAGTCGGACGCAAAGGACAAACTCTGCGGCAAGCTGACCTTCGTGGCCGTGCCCGCCGAGGAGTGCATTGAGCTCGCTTTCAGAGAGGAGCTGCGCAAGGCCGGAAAAATCCGCTACTACGGCGGCAAGCCCGAATTTTTGGCCCGCGGTGTCTTTGACGGGGTCGACATCTCAATGATGTGCCACGGCGCCACCCACAGGGAGGACGAGGCCGTCTGGATGTGCGGCACCAGCAACGGCATGGTGGGCAAAATCATCCACTACACAGGCGTCGCCTGCCACGCGGCAAGCCCGCACAAGGGCGTCAACGCCCTCTATGCTGCGACCTTGGGCCTCTCGGCCGTCAACGCCGTCCGGGAGAAGTTTGAGGAGAAGGACTACATCCGGGTCCACCCCATCATGACCCGCGGCGGCGACGTCGTCAATGCCATTCCCGACCACGCCGAGCTCGAGACCTATGTCCGCTCGGCAAGCGTAAAGGGCATGGTGGCGGCGGCGGGGGCCGTTGACCGCGCCTTTGTCGGCGGCGCCGTCTCCATGGGCTGCGAGTGCCGCATTTCGACCAAGGCCGGCTATATGCCGACCACCGTCTCGAATGAGCTCACGGAGCTCTGTATGGAGGTCATTCCGGCCGTCACCGGCAAAAAGACCTCCCTCGACCCCCACGAGACCGGCTCGACCGACATGGGCGACATCTCGACCCTCATGCCGACCATGCAGTTCAACGTCGGCGGCTCGGTGGGCGCCTACCACAGCAAGGATTTGGTTGTCCCGGAGCGCAGCCGCGAGGCCATGTACTTAAACGGCGGCAGGGTCATGGCGGCCGTCGCCTTCGAGCTTTTGAAAGACGGCGGCAAAAAGGCGGCGGAAATCGTTACGGCCTACAAGCCGGAGTTTGCGACTCCGGCCGAGTACATGGAGCTGGCCGACTCCTTTTTTTCCGAAAAAACTTATAAAATCGACATCGATTAAATCCCATTTCAGGAGGCCGACATGTACGAGAAAATTCTGGCCGCCGTTGAGGCGAACAAGTCCCCCGTCCTCGAGACGGCCGACTTCCTCTGGAAGCACCCCGAGACCGGCTACCGCGAGTACGAGGGCAGCCGGTATGTCGCAGACAGGCTGCGGGAACTGGGGCTCACGGTCAGGGAGTTTGACATTCCGGGCTGCGTCGCCGTCTACGACACCGGGCGGCCGGGGCCAAACATCTGCATCATGGGCGAGCTCGACTCCCTCATCGTCTTCGACCACCCCGACTGCAACGAGAAGGGCTATGTCCACGCCTGCGCCCACCACATGCAGCCGGCCGCCATGCTGGGGGCCGCCTACGGGCTGCTGAAGTCGGAGGTAAAAGACGAACTGTGCGGCAAGCTGACATTTGTGGCAGTACCCGCCGAGGAGTTCATAGAGCTCGCCTACCGGGAGGAGCTTCGCAAGGCCGGCAAAATCCGCTACTACGGCGGCAAGCCCGAGTTCATCGCGCGCGGCGTCTTCGACGGCGTCGACATCTCGCTCCTCTGCCACGGCGCCACCCGCAAGGAGGACGAGGACGTCTGGCTCTACAGCACCAGCAACGGCCTCATCGGCAAAATCATTCACTATACGGGCCTTGCCTGCCACGCGGCAAGCCCGCACAAGGGCGTCAACGCCCTCTATGCCGCGACGCAGGGACTTTCGGCTGTCAACGCCATCCGCGAGAAGTTCGAGGAGAAGGACCACATCCGGGTCCACCCCATCATGACCCGCGGGGGCGACGTCGTCAACGCCATTCCCGACCACGCCGAGCTCGAGACCTATGTGCGGGCCTCGAATGTCGAGGCCATGAAGGCGGCCGCCAAGGCCGTCGACCGCGCCTTTGTCGGCGGCGCCGTCTCCATGGGCTGCGAGTGCCGCATCTCCTCCAAGGCCGGCTACATGCCGACCATGGTCTCCAGGGAGCTCACCGAGCTGTGCCAGGAGGTCGTTCCGGCCGTCACCGGCAAAAAGACCAGCGTCTCCCCCCACGGCAACGGCTCGACCGACATGGGCGACGTCTCAACCCTCATGCCGGCCATGCAGTTCAACGTCGGCGGCTCGGTCGGCGACTACCACGGCAAGTCCATCTGCATTCCGGAGGATTCCCGCGAGGCCATGTATTTAAACGGCGGTCGGGTCATGGCGGCGGTCGCCTTCGAGCTGCTGCGTGACGGCGGCAAAAAGGCAAAGGCGGTCACCTCTGCCTACAAGCCGGAGTTTGCCTCCCCCGCCGAGTACATGGCAATGGCCGACTCCTTTTACGCCGACAAAACGTACAAGATTGACATTGAATAACTACCATGATAAAAAAGGCGGCCCGCGGGCCGCCTTTTTTCATCCGTATGTCGTTTTCCTCACTGGCCGAGGTAGGCGCGGCGCACGTCCTCATTTTCGAGCAGTTCGTCGGCTTTGCCGGACAGCGCGATTTTTCCGGTCTCCAGCACATAGCCCCTGTCGGCGATGGAGAGCGCCATTTTTGCGTTTTGCTCAATGAGCAGCACCGTCACCCCCGACTCGTTGACCTCTCTGATGATGGAGAAAATCTCCTTGACCAGAATGGGCGAAAGTCCCATGCTGGGCTCGTCGAGCAGCAGGATGCGCGGACTGCTCATGAGGGCGCGGCCGATGGCCAGCATCTGCTGTTCGCCGCCCGACAGGGTACCGGCCAGCTGTCTCCTGCGCTCGCCAAGCCGCGGGAAGCGCTTGTAGACATTTTCGATGCTGCTCGAGATATTCTCCCTGTCGGCCCTCGTGTAGGCCCCCATTTCAAGGTTTTCCGCCACCGTCATGGCGGCGAAGACTCTGCGGCCCTCCGGCACATGGGCAAGGCCCATGCGCAGGATTTTATGCGGCTCCACCTTGGTCAGGTCGGTGTTCTCCAGCGTGATTTCGCCCGCCGCCCGCTTTTTCAGCCCGGATATGCTGTGTAAAATCGTCGTCTTCCCGGCGCCGTTTGCGCCGATGAGGGTCACAATTTCCCCCTTGTTGACTTCGAGGCTGACCCCTTTCACGGCGTGAATTGCGCCGTAGGAGACTTGCAGGTCACTGACTTTCAGCATGTTCATCTTCTCATCCCCCTACTCGCCCAGATACGCGGCAATGACCTTGGGATTGCCGGCGATTTCGGCGGGCGTTCCGGTGGCGATGATCTTGCCGTAGTCAATGCACACGATGTGCTCGCAGATGCCCATGACAAGGCTCATGTCGTGCTCAATGAGCAAAATCGCAATGGAAAAAGTCCTGCGAATTTGGGCGATGGTCTCCATGAGGGCCTGGGTCTCGGTCGGGTTCATGCCGGCCGCCGGCTCGTCCAAGAGCAGCATTTTGGGCTCAGTCGCAAGGGCTCTGGCAATTTCGAGCTTGCGCTGCTGTCCGTAGGGCAGGTTGCCGGCCGAGTGCTCGGCAAGGTGCTCCATTTTGAAAATTCGCAAGAGCTCTCTGGCCTTGTCATCGGCCTCTTTCTCCTCTCTCCAGTAGGAGGGGAGCCGCAGGAGGCCCGCCGCCACCGAATAGCGCATGTTCTGGCTCATGGCGATTTTGACGTTGTCCAAAACCGAGATGTCTTTGAAGAGCCGGATGTTCTGGAAAGTGCGGGCCACCCCCATGCGGGAAATCTGATAGGGCTTTTTGCCGACAATGCTCTCGCCGCACAGCTCAATGGAGCCGGCCGTCGGCCGGTAGACGCCGGTCAGCATGTTGAAAACCGTCGTCTTTCCGGCGCCGTTGGGGCCGATGAGCCCGATGAGGCGCCCCTCGTCAATTGAAATTTCAAAGTTCTCCACGGCTTTTAGGCCGCCGAAGGCGATGGAGAGGTCTTTCACCGCAAGTACGCTCACGACGCCACCTCCTTATCGCCTTTATCGCCTTTGTTGCCCTTCTTTTTGACGCGGCCTCTTGCCGCGTCTATGAGGCGGGAGAGCTTAAACTCATGCCGGCCGAGAAGTCCACCGGGTTTGACAATCATCATGACGACGAGCAGCACCGAATAGACCAGCATGCGGTAATCGGAAAATCCGCGCAGCAGCTCCGGCAGCAGCGTCAGCACGACGGCGGCGGCGACCGAGCCCGTCACCGAGCCCATGCCACCCAGCACGACAATGACGAGAATTTCAATGGAGCGGTTGAAGTTGAAGGTCGTGGCACCGAGTAACCCCGTGTAGTGGGCGAAAATGGCGCCCCCCAGCCCCGCCATGAAAGCCGACACGACAAAGGCCAGCGACTTGTAAAACGTGGTGTTGACGCCGGCCGCCTCGGCCGCCACCTCGTCCTCCCGAATGGACATGATGGCCCTGCCGTGGCGGCTGTGAATGAGGGCCGCGAGGCTCACGATGACCACCACCGTCGTCCAGTAGGCGACGGGCAGCGTCGAGATTTTCGGAATGCCGCGCAGTCCCCTGGGGCCGCCGGTGACCGCCATGGACTCGACGATGACGCGAATGATCTCGCCAAAGCCTAGGGTGATAATCGCGATATAGTCGCCGCGCAGCCGAAGGGCCGGCACGCCGATGAGAATTCCGCAGACGGCGGCCGCAAACCCGCCCGCCAGCATCGCAATGACGAGGGCGGCGAGCCGCGGCAGGGTCTCGGGCAGGACGTTCTTGGTCATGAGGGCGGCCGTGTAGGCGCCCACCGACATAAAGCCGGCGTGCCCCAAGGTCAGCTGCCCCAAAAATCCGGTGACAAGGTTTAAGCTTACGGCGAGAATGATGTTGATGAAGACAAGCATAAGTACGCCCTGCCAGTAGCGGGAGAAGAGTCCCGCCCCGAGGGCGTACGAAAGTCCGATGTAAATGACAAGGGCCAAGAGCAGGTTAGAAAGCCATGCCGTGAGCTCTTTTCGCTTCAAATTGTCCATATGGCCCGCCCCCTAAACCTTTTCACTCGTCTTTTTGCCAAGCAGTCCGGTCGGTTTTACGAGGAGTACGACGATGAGCACGCCGTATACGACCGCCTCGGCAAGTTGGGTCGAGACATAGGCTTTGGTGAGGCTCTCAATGACGCCCATGAGCAGTCCCCCGAGCATGGCGCCCGGCAGGATGCCGATTCCGCCGAAGACCGCCGCAATGAAGGCCCGAAGCCCCAGCGTAGAGCCCATGAGCGGCTCGACCTGCTGGTAGGCCTGGCAGTAGAGCACGGCGGCGACGGCGGCAAGGGCCGTTCCAATGGCGAAAGTGACCGAAATGGTCCGATTGACGCTGATGCCCATGAGCTGGGCCGCGCCCGAGTCCTCGCTGACCGCACGCATGGCCTTGCCCATTTTGGTCTTCTTAATAAACAGCGTAAGCCCCACCATCATGACTACCGAGAGTGCGATGGTGAAGGCCGCGACAAAACTGATTTGGAAAGAGCCGATCGTGATGGGCTTTGTGGGCAGAAAACCCGGAAAGGGGCGGGGGTTTGGCGTGAAGAGCCGCATGGCGAGGTTCTCGAGGAACAGGCTGACGCCGATTGCCGTAATGAGCACCGAAATGCGCGGCGAGCCGCGCAGCGGCTTATAGGCGATGCGCTCCGAGAGCACCCCGATTGTCATGGTGACGAGAATTGCCGGAAAGACGCAAAGCCAGACCGGAATGCCGTTTGCCGCCAAGAACGGGGCCGTGAGCAGCGCGACATAGGCCCCCACCATGATGAAGTCGCCGTGCGCAAAGTTGATGAGCTTGGCAATGCCGTACACCATGGTGTACCCCAGCGCGACCAGCGCATAAATGCTGCCGACCTGAACGCCGTTGACGAGCTGTTTCAGAAATAAGAGCATGCAAAACAGTCCTTATGTTAGTATAGGCAAGTTAGTATAGACAAGTGTATAAGCGGGCCGCTGCGAGATGCAGCAGCCCGCTTTTTACACATTCGGTTAGGATTTAGCCTTCAACCTTGGTGTTCAGGGTGTTTGCGCCGTCCTTGATTTCGACAATCGCAATCGTTTTGATGGGGTCGCCGTTCTCGTCAAAGGAGATGGTTCCGGTGACGCACTCGACCGAGATTTCATTGAGCGCGGCCACGATGGCGTCGGAATCGGTTGAGCCGGCCTTCTCAATGGCGGCCTTGAGGATGTACATGGTGTCATAGCCCAGCGCCGCGAAGGAGTTGGCGTCCTCGCTGTACTCGGTCTTATAGGCCGCAAGGAAGTTGACGACGACGGGGTTGGTATCCTCCGTGGAGTAGTGGTTGGCAAAGAAGCAGTTGTTCAGCGCCGCAACTTTGTCCTCGGGGGTGGCGCCGATGACGCCGTCCCAGCCGTCCGCGCCGAGCAGGGCGCCGGTGTAGCCGATCTCACGCGCCTGAACGGCGATGAGGGCGTCGGTGTTGTAGTAGTCGGGGCAGAAGATGGCATCGACCTGCGCCTCCATGAGGGTGGTCAGCTGGGTGCGGAAGTCCTGGTCGTCGGCGCCGTAGCCGAGATAGTCCACGACTTCGAGGCCGAGCTCTTCGGCCTTGGCCTTGAAAGCGGCGGCGCAGCCGGAGGAGTAGTCGTCGGAGGTGTTATACATGACGGCGACCTTGGTGGCGGCGAGGTTCTCGGCCGCAAAGGTGGCCATGACTTTGCCCTGTGTGGGGTCAATGAAGCAGGTGCGGAAAATGTTGGGTCCGACCAGCGTGATGTCGGCGCCGGTGCCGGTGGGGGTGATCATCGGAATGCCGTCCTCAAGCGCCAGGTCGGCGACCGCGAGGCAGGGCTTGGTGGTGACGTCGCCGATGAGGGCCATAATGCCCTTCTCCATGAGCAGGTTATAGGCGTTCATGGCTTCGGTCACGTCGCCCTTTTCGTCCATGACTTCAAGCTCGATCTGCATGCCGTTAATACCGCCGGCCGCGTTGATCTCCTTGGCGGCGAGCTTGGTGCCGTTGGCAGAAGCGGTGCCGTATACGGCCACGCCGCCGGTCAGAGGCGCCAGAACACCGACTTTAAGGGTGGTAGGGGTCTCGGGCTCCGGCTCTTCGGCGGGCTCTTCTTTTGGTGCACAGCCGCCAAGCATGGCCAGAACCATGATGGCCGCGAGCAACAGGGCAAGATACTTTTTCATGTTTCTTTTTGCCTCCGTTTTGTCATTTTTCCGGCGCAATGTCGTTTTCCGAGGCGGAGCGTTTCTATCCGTTCGCGGCGCATATACGCGGGATTGACGTATATTATATCCTGCTCACCCTGCCCTGTTCAATGGCTTTTTTCAACATCTTGTCACGGATTTTGACACGCGGCATTGGTCATTTTGAATGAAAATTCGCTTTTTACCTTAAATATCGAATATATATAGCTTGTATACAAGCTATTTTACCTGTCGATTTGCTCATACAGCGCGTCGAGCGCGTCGGAAACTCCGCCCAAGCTGTCGACAATCCCCTCCCGCACCGCATTTTCTCCGTCGAGCACGCTGCCGATGTCGGTCACAAGCTCGCCCACATTTTTCATGAGCTCGGTATACCGCCGCTCGGAGATTCTTGAGTTGCGCACGACGAAGGAGACGATGCGCTCCTCGATTTTGTCGAGGTAGTGATAGGTCTGCGGGGCGCTGACGATGAGCCCGTTGTACCGCACCGGGTGAATGGTCATGGTGGCCGACGGCACGATGAAAGAGCGCTTGGCCGACACCGTGAGCGGCACCCCGATGGAGTGTCCCCCGCCCAGCACCAGCGACACCGTCGGCTTGCGCATGGAGGCGATGACCTCGGCGATGGCCAGCCCCGCCTCGACGTCGCCGCCCACCGTGTTGAGCAAAATGAGCAGCCCCTCCACCCGCTGCGACTCCTCAATGGCCACGAGCTGCGGCAGAATGTGCTCATATTTGGTCGATTTTGTCGAGCCGCCAAGCTCCGTGTGCCCCTCCACCTGCCCGATGATCGACATAATCTGGATGACTCCCCTGCCGCCGTGGCTGGTGATGGAGCCGTAGTCCCGCATGTCGCCGAGCCCTTTTTCCTTCTCCTTCTCGGCGCTCTTGTCGTCCCGTCCTGCGTTATCCATGTTCATTTTTTACCTCCTAAAAAATCATACCCTCGTATTATGCACAGATAACTTGAAAAAAAGCGCGGCAGGGGACACTTCCCCTGCCGCGGTTTTTTATATCATTGAAGACTACGCGCCCGCCTCGTTCCAGGCCACGATGAGGTCGACGACCATCCCGTAGCTCGCAATGCCCTGCTCCTCGCCGTTCGACTTCAAAAAAAGGTCGTTGATTTTGCTGTGCAGCTCCTCAATGAGCCCCTCATATTTTTGAAGGTGCGCATCGAATTCTTCAAAGTCGGCCCGAATGCCCTCGTCAATGGAATTGTAGAGCTCCGCGAAGTGGTCGGGGTCGGCGCGGCGGCAGGCGGACAGCATGTAGCGCAGCCCCGTGAAGCAGCCGGAGTAGCGCAGGGCGGGGTCGGCCGAATTCATGCAGACGAGAAAAGCCGAAAAATTGGCCTCGTTTTCCCGCGAAAACCCGAGGCTGTGGGCCATTTCGTGGGCGACCGTGAAAGCCAGAGACGGCGGAGTGGTGTCGTCGCTGACGATGGCCTCGCAGGTGAAGGGCGAGTACATGCCCCCGACCCCGAGATAGGACATGGGCACGCTGAGGATTGCCCGTTTTGGCAGCGCCGCATACCCGGCGTAGATGGGCACCTCTTCCGACAGCGCCGCGTATTCCCCGCGCAGCTGCCGGCCGTAGCTTCGCACGGTGCGCCCCGCAAAGTCGGCCTCCCGCCTTGCCGCAGCGCCCTCTCTGGCAAGCGTCAGGGCGGCCGCCCGCAGCGTCTCGGCGCTGACCTCGACCTCACCGTAGTCGAGGGACTGCCCCAGCGGCGTTCTGGCGTAGGAAAAGCCCATCGTGACGTTGAAAATCGTGAGCATGACCCCGAGGAGCATCAGACAGGAGGGGACAATACTGCCCTCTTCGGGCAGCTCCTCCTCCGGCTTTTTAAAAATTGAGACCGTGAGATAGATGATAGCCGGCAGCAGTGCGAGCAGGACGAGCTCCAGCAGTGAAAATGGCAGCCATCCGGTCAGCCACTTGACGGGGGCCGAGATCGCTTTGGAGACCGGCACCAGATATTTTGTGACGGCGGCGGCCGACAGCACCCGCGGGAGCACCCATGTCAGGGCGGCCGCAAGGACGGCGGCGACGGCCCAAAACCATCGCGACGTGATGCTCCACCGCCTGCCGCGGTAGCGTTCCTGTAATTTCCGGTTCAACGCATCTCCCCCTTCAGCCCATGTCCGTAAATATAAAAATCGCCGCTTGCTGCACGGTGGACACAGCAAACGGCGATGCAGACTATGTAACATTATAGCAGGCTTTTGCGAAAAGTTATACGCAAAACTGATAAAATCGCATGATGTCAAGAAAATCGTCACAGGCAAAGGACACGGTCTTGGCGTCAAGCAGTTTTGCGCCCGGATAAAAGGCGTGGTAGCTGGCTGAGGCGTGCTCAAAATAGCGCACTTTGATTTCAAAGCTCTCCGGCAGCTTCAAAAGGCAGGCCGAAAGGTCGCCTGACAGCGCCTCTTTCATGGCCTGGCGCATGCGCCGCTCAACGACGGCCGGGTGCGGCGCGATGGTGCCGCGGCCGATGCCGGTGTAGGTCTCGACCGTTTTGATGCCGGGGAGCCACTTTTTGGCCTCTTTGCAGATGCCTGCGTCGCCGCTGAGGAAGACGACCGGGACCCCGTAATAGGCCGCGACATGGGCGTTGAAGAGGAACTCGCTGAGCCGCTGCCCGTTTAGCTCAATCCACTCGTTGTCGCGGTTGGTGGTGTGGGAGAGCGGAGAGTCGGGGAAGGAGGCGCCGGAATGGTAGCCCGTGAACGCCGCGGCGTCGAACTTCTCAAGCTGAATGCCGCTCATCATGGAGTGCATGTCGCCGCGCCAGCCCCGGGACAAAAAGACCTCCTCCGGCAGCATGGACGGGATGATGTTGCGGGCGGTGTTGTGGGCGTCCCGCACCACGACCCGGGTCGCCCCGGCGTCGAGGGCGCCCGATGCCGCCGCCGCCACCTCTTTTGACATTTGCAGCTGGAACTGCGCGTAGTCGGGGTTTCCGTAGACCGTCTCGGACCAGGCCGTAATTCCGCAGGTGCCCTCAATGTCGCTGCTGATAAAAACTCTCATCGTATGTACCTCCCCCGTAATGTCTGCGTGACTGTGCTCGCTCTTCTTTAATCCTAACACCGGCGGCCCCCGGCCGTCAAGCGAGTCCCGGAAGCTCCGCCGCCACCGCCATGAGCATGACGGCGGCAAAATAGAGCAGCGCGCGAAGCCTGACGCCCCTGCCTTTCAGCAGGGCGGAAGCCGTGAGCCCCGTCATGACGGCATGCGCCGCCATGGCGGTTATCATCATGAGGGGGCGCCCCGCAAAGAGGTCCAGTGTGCTGACAAAGGCAAAGCCAAGCCACGCCTCACAGAGAAAATGGTCGGCCCCAATCGGGGTCTTGCAGGCGGAGCACCGGCCCCCGAGGGCGGCGTAGCTGAAAAAGGGGATGAGCTCCCACCAGCGCAGCCGCCGCCCGCACGCTTCGCAGTGCGAGGGCGTGCGCACCCAGTCGAGCCCTTTGGCCCTTCGCCGGACGACGACCAGCAAAAAACTGCCCGCGGCCGCCCCGGCTGTAAAAACAAGCAGATAGAGCGCTGCCGTGAGCAGTTTTTCCATGGTCTTTTACTTCTTTCCGAGTTTTTCCTTCACGGCCGCCTGGGCCGCCGCAAGGCGGGCCAGCGGCACCCGGAAGGGAGAGCAGGAGGTGTAGTTCAGTCCGATGCGGTGCAGGTATTCGACGGTGGCGGGGTCGCCGCCGTGCTCGCCGCAGACGCCGAGCTTGATGTCGGGCCGGGCCTCGCGGCCGAGCTTGACCGACATTTCAACCAGCTTGCCGATGCCCTTCTGGTCGAGCTTGGCAAAGGGGTCGGACTCGAAAATTTTCTTGTCGTAGTAGGCCTCGAGGAATTTTCCGGCGTCGTCCCGGCTGAACCCAAACCCCATCTGGGTCAGGTCGTTTGTGCCAAAGGAGAAGAACTCGGCCTCTTTTGCAATCTCGTCGGCCAAAAGCGCCGCGCGGGGAATTTCAATCATGGTGCCGACGAGATAGGGGATTTCAGCGCCGACCTCGTCCATGACCTCCTTCGCCGTTTTGACCACAATGTCCTTGACGAACTTCATTTCGACCGGGTCGCCGACCAGCGGAACCATGATTTCGGGGCTGACCTTTTCGCCCTCTTTGATGACGATGGCGGCCGCCTCAATGATGGCCCTCGTCTGCATCTCGGTGATTTCGGGGTAGGTGACCGACAGGCGGCAGCCGCGGTGGCCCATCATGGGGTTGAACTCGTGCAGCGAGGCGACGGTGACCGTCAGCTCCTCGGCCGGGATGCCCATTTCGGATGCGATTTCGGCGATCTCCTCCGGGTTCTTGGGCAAAAACTCGTGCAGCGGCGGGTCCAAAAACCGGATGGTGACGGGATAGCCCTTCATGGCCTTGAAAATGCCGACAAAGTCGGCCCGCTGCATGGGCAGCAGCTTTGCGAGGGCCGCCTTGCGCTGTGCCGGCGTCTTGGAGACAATCATCTCCCGCACGGCCTTAATGCGGTCGGCCTCAAAGAACATGTGTTCGGTGCGGCACAGGCCGATGCCCTGCGCGCCGAAATTGTAGGCCACTTCGGCGTCGTGCGGCGTGTCGGCGTTGGTGCGCACCTTGAGGCGGCGGGCCTCGTCGGCCCACTTCATAAACCGGTCGAAGTCGCCGGTGATGGCGGCGGCGACGGTCGGAATTTTCCCGAGATAGACGTTTCCGGTCGTGCCGTCGATGGAGAGCCAGTCGCCCTCGCGGATGGTCATGCCCGCAACCGACAGAATTTTCTCCTCTTCGCTGATACTGAGCTCGCCGCATCCGGCGACACAGCATGTCCCCATTCCGCGGGCGACGACGGCGGCGTGGGAGGTCATTCCGCCGCGGGCCGTGAGAATGCCCTGCGCGACATACATGCCCTCGATGTCCTCGGGGGAGGTCTCAAGGCGCACGAGCAGCACTTTTTCACCGGCGGCAGCGGCCTCGACGGCGTCCTCCGCCGTAAAGTATGCTTTTCCGCAGCCGGCGCCGGGCGAGGCGCCAAGCCCTTTCGCGATGGGTTCGGCAGCTTTCAGGGCCGCCGCGTCAAAAGCGGGGTGCAGCAAAGCGTCGAGCTGTTTTGGCTCGACTTTGAGCAGCGCCTCGTCGGTCGTCAGCATGCCCTCGTCGACGAGGTCGACGGCAATTTTCAGGGCGGCGGCAGCCGTGCGCTTGCCGTTTCTCGTCTGCAGCATGTAGAGCTTGCCCCGCTCAATCGTGAACTCCATGTCCTGCATGTCGCGGTAGTGGCGCTCAAGCTTCTCGGCGATGGCCGCAAACTCCTCATAGACTTCCGGCATGACCTGCTTTAACCGGTCAATGGACTGGGGCGTGCGAATGCCGGCCACGACGTCCTCGCCCTGCGCGTTCATCAAAAACTCGCCGTAGAGTTTCTTTTCGCCGGTGGCGGCGTTGCGCGAGAAGGCGACGCCGGTGCCCGAATCCTCGCCCATGTTGCCGAAGACCATCGACTGCACGTTGACGGCGGTGCCCCAGGTCGAGGGGATGTCGTTGAGCCTCCGGTAGACGATGGCCCTGGGGTTGTCCCAGGAGCGGAAAACGGCCTTGACCGCCTCAAGCAGCTGCTCCTGCGGCTCCTGCGGGAAGTCGGCGCCCATCTTGCTCCGGTAGAAGGCCTTAAAGCGGCTTACGAGCTCTTTCATATCCTCAGCCGTGAGCTCAACGTCGTATTTGACTTTGCGCTCTTTCTTGAGCGCATCGATGAGGACCTCGAATTCCCGCTTGGGCAGCTCCATAACGACGTCCGAGAACATCTGAATGAACCGGCGGTAGGAGTCGTAGGCAAACCGCACGTTGCCGGTCAGTTTGGCGACGGCCTCTACGGCCGCGTCGCCCATGCCGAGGTTTAAAACCGTATCCATCATGCCGGGCATGGAGGCTCTGGCTCCCGAGCGCACCGACACGAGCAGCGGATTTACGGGATCGCCGAACTTCTTGCCGGTGATCTCCTCCGTCTTTTTCAGGTAGGTAAAAATCTCCTCTTCAATCTCCGGGGCGATCACTTTACCGTCTTCGTAGTATTTCAGGCAGGCCTCAGTCGTGATGGTGAACCCCTGCGGAACCGGCATGCCGAGATTTGTCATCTCTGCCAAATTCGCCCCTTTTCCGCCCAGCAGCTCCTTCATGCCGCCGTTCCCCTCCGAAAAAAGGTATACATACTTCTTCCCCATTTGCACTCCCCCTCCGTTGTTTTGTCGTTATATCGATTATACG
>DATMZG010000140.1:0-4978 GCA_035560415.1 Candidatus Acidiferrum sp.
CAATATGACCAAATCGCTTTCGGCCCGCCGAAACAAACTTTGCCGAATATGTTCGGTTTTCTTTACCCGGCCACTTTTTTCTTATTTTTTTCGAAATCCGGCCGATATGTTATTCAGAACCCAAACTGCGGCAAACCGGCAAAACGGGAGGGAGAAAACGTATGGCCACAATCAGCAACTCGGCTCGAATCAGCGGACTTGCCTCGGGGCTCGACATCGAGACCATCGTCGACGGACTCACGCAGGGGACCCAGACGAAAATCAATGAGGCGAAAAAGGACCTGCAAGTTCTCGAGTGGAAAAAAGAGGCTTACCAGAGCATCACCGACGCCCTGTTCGCTTTTCAGAACACTTACTGCGGCAGCGCAAACAGCTCCATGTTCGCGGTGAGCGACCTGAAAAGGCTTGCGGCAAGCTCCTCTTCGAACTATGTGGCGGTCACCGCTACCGATAGCTCCACGCCCTTAAACGTCTATATCAGCGACATTGTCAGCCTTGCGTCGGCGGCCAAGGTCAAGAGCCTGGGCCAGGTCTCGGCCCCTCTTACCCTCGCGGCCGACACCGGCGCACTCTCGGCGCTCGCCGGAAAATCCATGCTCGTGACGCTCGACGGGACGACTAAAACCCTGACTTTCGGGGCCGGCCCGTACGGTACGGTACAGAACGCCGCGGACGAACTCCAGTCGCTGCTGGACGGCGCTTTCGGAGCCGGCCGCGTCGCCGTGTCGGTCGACGGGGATACCCTGACCCTCGACGGCGGCTCCGGCATCCTGGTGCTGAGCAACACCGGCGTGGCGGGAAGCGAGGCCTCGGACATTCTGGGGTTTTCAAGCGGCGACTCAAACCGGCTGACGCTCGGGGCCTCCATCAGCTTCGGCGGGCTTGCCCTAAACCCCGGCGACACCTTCGCTTTTTCCATCAACGGCGCCGACTTTTCCTTTACCTCAAACTCCTCGGTCCAGAACATCATGGACGCCATCAACAGCTCGCAGGCCTGCGTGAAAATGTCCTACTCCAAGACCACCGACTCCTTCACCCTTGTCTCGAATGAGACGGGCAGCGCCTCGTCCATTGTGCTCGAGGACACCGAGGGGAACTTTCTCGCCTCGATTTTGGGCTACGACGGGGGCACGGGCAGCTACGGAAGTCTGACTGCCGGCACCGACGCCGTCCTCACCGTGGGCATGAACGGAGAGACCGACGCGGGAAGCCTTGTCACCCTGACGAGAAGCTCCAACACCTTTGAGATTGACGGCACCACCTTTACGCTCAAGGGCAAGGCCGCGGGCGATGCGGCAGAGGGCGTCACGGTCACCGTGGGGGTGGACGCGCAGGCCGCGGCTGAGAAAATCACTGAGTTTATCGGCGCCTACAACAAACTGCTCGACACTGTCACGGACAAGCTCTACGAGACCGTATTTAAAGGGTACAGACCCCTGTCCGATGACCAGAAGGAGAATATGACCGACCGCGAAATCGAGGCCTGGACCGAAAAGGCGAAAAGCGGCCTGCTAAACGGCGACTCGGCCCTGTCGGCCCTGTACAGCCAGCTGCGAAACGCCATGCTGAACGCCGTGCAGGACGCGGACGGCAACAGCCTCGGAATGTCGCTGGCCTCCATTGGCATCAAGGCACAGAGCTATACCGCGAAAGGACAGCTCGCAGTTGACGCAAACAAGCTGCTGGCGGCGCTTCAGTCCGACCCCGACGCCGTGATGGCGCTCCTGACGCGGTCATCGGACGTCACTTACTCCCACTACCTCACATCGGCCAGGGCCACTGAGCGGTATCAGACTTCGGGGCTGCTTTGGCGGGTGAGCGACATCGTCAAAAACAGCCTCTCGACGGTCGGAAACACCGGCCGGCTTGCGGACCTCGTCGGCACCCCCGCAAAGGAGTACAAGGGCACTACGGACTTTTCCAAGAAAATCAAGGCGGCGGAGGACAAGATCGACACCCTGCTCGACAAACTGAACGATGAGGAAGATGCCTACTGGAAGAAGTACACGGCGCTGGAGACCGCAATGTCCCAGCTGAACTCCATGTCGGGCTTCCTGAGCAGCATGCTTTCGGTGTAAGGGGAAGGAAAATATGCCGGATATCAACCCATATGAAAACTATCTCGAGCAGGCGGTCAGCACCCACACTCCGGGGGAACTCGTCATCCTGCTCTACGACAGGGCTCTTTTCCAAATCAACATGGCGTCCCGCAGCATTGAGCAAAAGAAAGTCGGCGAGGCGCACGCCGGAATTCGCAAGGCGCAGGACATCATCGCCTACCTTCGGGACATCCTCGACGCGCGGTACACGGTGGCGGGGACGATTGCCGAGTGCTACACCGTCATTTTAAGACAGCTGACGGCGGCCAACATCGGCAAGGACAAAGAGGCGCTTGAGGACGCCGCCAAAGGCATACGCACCCTTCGGGACGCCTGGAAGTTCCTTGAGGCACAGGCGCACATGGCGGGCGCCGACAGGAGGGCAAAGCCATGATGGGCGATGAGTGGGCATCCTGCGCAAAACTCGCGGCCCTGAAACTGACCGAGCTCGGGGACCTGAAAAGCGAGCTCGACCGGTTCATTGAGGCCGAGGACCTCACGGCGAGGGAAATCAACGCCATTTTTGAGCGCACCCGCCTCTCAGTCGAGCACATCCAGCAAATTGACCGCCAGCTGGGCAGGTGGGCCGGAAAGTTTTCCGGCGAACCCGAGCTGTCGCAGCTTGCGGAGGATTCCCGGGCCCTCGCCCGGAAAATCATGAACATGACCCGCGTCGCGTATGAGAAGGCCGAGCGGCTCACTGAGGACTGCCGCACCGGCCTTGCGGGCGTCCAGCAAAAGAAGTGGATTTTAGCCCAGTTTGCGTCCCACCCCATTGAGCCCGGAAGTCTGCTCGACTACTCCGAACAGCTCACGACCAACCGTAAAAAGTGATGTTTCGCAAGCGTTTTTTTAACCCTATTCTCATTGTCTATGAGGTGGTACTATGGATATCATGAGCGTTTTGGGCCTCGTCATCGCCTTTGCGTCGCTGGGAATCGGCTACAGCATTGACGGCGGAAACGTCGGGGCGCTGTGGCTGCTCAGCGCAATGATCATTGTGGCCGGCGGCTCCGTGGGCTCTGTTTTTGTCTCTTACGGCTTAGACCATATCAAGCGGATGCCGCATCTTTTTTTCAGCCTGTTCAAAGAGCCGAAGCAGAGCATGTCGGACACCATTGATTTTCTCGTCAAACTCTCGGAGAACGCGCGCAAGGACGGCATTTTAAGCCTTGAGAAAATCATTGACAACGAAGAGGCTACGGGCCATATCGACCCGTTTTTGAAGTCCGGAATTATGATGGTCATCGACGGCGCAGACCTTGAACAGATTAAGAGCTATCTCGAAACCGACATCGCCGTCACTGAGCAGAAAACGGCCTCCGAGATCTCCATGTTCGACTCCATGGCGGCCTTTGCGCCGGCCTACGGCATGATCGGCACCATCATGGGCCTCATTCAGGTGCTGGCCAACATGGAATCCCCCGAGAGCATGGCTGCCGCCATCGCTGTCGCCTTCATCACGACGCTGTACGGCGTCGTCATCGCAAACGCCTTTTGCAGCCCCGCGTCCAACAAGCTGCGCATGCGGCTGGAATACAGCCAGACAATCAAAGAGATGATCATTGAGGGAATCTGCGGAATTCGCAACGGGGACAACCCGAAAATCCTGCGGGAGCGGCTCTCCCCCTATCTGATTTACACGGCAGCGACCAAGGCGGGCAGCGGCGAAAAGGGGAACGCCGAGAAGGGAAAGGCTGAAAAGGGAAAGGCTGAGAAGCGTGAAGCGAAAAGCAAGCAGCGCAAAAATTGACACGGGCCGGTGGCTCATCACCTATTCCGATATGATGAACAACCTCCTCGTCCTCTTCATGGTGCTCTACGCCATGAGCGTGTTAAACATGGAGAAATTCCGCGCCCTGGCCCAGCAGTTCAGCAATGAGCTCTCCCCCGCCAACGCCTCGGTCATCGTGCCGACCGGCAAAGGCGGCCTGCCCGAAACCGAGCCCGAAGACGAGGTGTCGGCGCAGGAATTTGACGCGCTCTACGCAAAGCTCAAGGCCGGCATAGAGGACAACGGATACGACGAGTTCATTGAGCTCGAAAAAGGCGACTCCTTTATCAAGTTCAAATTCAAGGACAACGTGCTGTTCTATCCCGACAGCGCCCGCATGCGGCAAAACGGCGTGGAGGTCCTGCAATATGTGGGGACGCTGCTGTCCGAAGTAAACGAGTACACCGAGACCATTGAGATTGGCGGCCATACGGCGCAGACCGGCGCAGAGACGCAAATCACGACCTTTGCGTGGGAGCTCTCGGCCGACAGAGCCATTTCGGTGCTGCAATATCTCTGCACAAACTGCGGCCTTGTGCAGTCAAAAATGTCGATTGCGGGGTATTCCCACTACGACCCGATTGGCGACAACAGCACCGAGGACGGCCGGGCGGCCAACCGCCGCGTCGAAATCAAGGTCATCCGGGTGACGGGCGGCAATTCCTCCGCCGTCGACGCCGCAATTGAGGCCGCGGTCAATGCCGCCGCAGTTGACGGCGAGCCGGGCGAATCCGCGTAGCCGGACGGGTCAAAACCCGCGCGATGGGGCTGCGCTTACGGCATTCGGAAAGACTTTCGGGTACGCTGCGCAGCACAAAAATATTCATGATTACGCCATATGGTATGCCGCATAGTATCGAGTTGCCCGGTGTGTATGCACCCGGGTATTCTCATTTTTATACGGGCTCCAAGGCGGCTGTGCGAGGGTTTTGAAGGCTCTTTGGGCGCCGCCTTCCGGTTTTCCCGGGCGACAGTCATTTTGGATGGCCGCCAGCCCGCCAAAATGCGCCGCATTTTTTTCACACGGCTCTCCCCGCTTGGCGTCCCTCTTTTGGGATGCGGTGTAACCGATGGATAATTATCGCCTGTTTATTATAGCATAATC
>DATMZG010000141.1:0-13044 GCA_035560415.1 Candidatus Acidiferrum sp.
GCCGGTATATAGCGCATAAAGTTAACCGGATTTTCACAATAAAATCATTGCTCATTTTGTCGATTTATGTTAACATAGTTTACATAAAGAATATCAAACACACATATTACGAACACGCGAGGTTAAGGACTGTGAAAAAACTGCTGCTGCTTGTCTGCGCCCTCATTTCCCTGCTTTTGACCGTGTTGCCCGCGTCGGCCTCGGTCCCGGAGCAGCTCCGAGGGGTCTGGGTTGCCACCGTCTACTCCATTGATTTCCCGAGCTCAACCAATGTGCAAAAGCAAAAAGAGGAGCTTTGCGCCATTCTCGACACGGCAAAAGCCGCCGGAATGAATGCGGTATTTTTTCAGGTCCGCCCCACCGGAGACGCCTATTATCAGTCCGACATTTTCCCCTGGGCCAAATCTCTGACCGGCACCGCCGGCAAGAACCCCGGCTGGGACCCCTTGACCTATCTCATTGAGGAGGGGAAGACCCGCGGGATTGAGATACACGCCTGGGTCAACCCCTACCGGCTGACTGAGGGCTCGGCCGACGCGCCCAACAACGACATCTCGGCCCTGCCGTCGGGGCACCCGGTGCGGGACAACCCCGCCATGGCCGTGCCCTACGACGACGGCAAGCTCTACCTCGACCCGGGCAACCCCGAGGCGCGGGAGCTGGTCGTCGAGGGCATCAAGGAGATCGTCCAAAACTACGACGTGGCCGGCATCCACTTTGACGACTACTTCTACCCCTCCCCCACTGTCTCCAAAAACGGCACGAGCTACACCGCCTCGTTCAACGACTCAGCGAGCTACGCCAGATACGGCGGCTCGATGAGCCTCGCCGACTGGCGGCGGTCCAACACTGAGCAGCTCGTGCGGGAGGTCTATGAGGCCGTCAAGGAGCTCGACCCCGACTGCCAGTTTGGCATCGCGCCCTCCGGCATCTGGCGCAACGCCAAAAACGATGCGGCGGGCTCGAGTACAAACGGATTTGAGAGCTACACCTCAATTTACGCCGATACAAGGGGCTGGGTCAAGAAGGGAATTTTAGACTACATATGCCCCCAGATTTACTGGACCATCGGCCAGACCGGCTCCGACTACAAAGTGCTGGTCAACTGGTGGAGCGACGTCTGCGCCGGCACCGGCGTGGACCTCTATGTCGGGCACGCGGCCTACAAGGTCGGCACCTCCTCGCCTGCCGCCTGGAGCGACAAGTGGGAGATGGCACGGCAGGTCGAGCTCAACCGGGACCTTGGCACCGTGGCGGGCGACATCTACTACGGGCTGACCCAAATTGAGGACAACACGCTTGACCTTGCGACGACGCTGGCCACCCTCTATGAGGTGGGCGGCGCGCAGCCCACGAACACCGCCGCCGCGCCAAAGGCCGACGGCCTGATCATCGCCTACCCCTCCTCGGGGGCCTCGCTGTCGTCGGCCAGGTCCTACATCATCGGGGCCGGCGACCCGAACGACCCCATCACGGTCAACGGCCAGGTCATTGACCGCACCGCCTCAGGCTACTTTTCACTCTATGTCGACCTCGCCTACGGCGTCAACACCTTCACCTTCCAGCACAAGGGCGAGACCGTGACCTACACCTTAAACCGGCCGCAGTCGGTCTCACCGCCGGCAGTCCCGTATGTGATGGAGTCGGCCGGCTTTAGACCGGGCTCGCTTTGGCCCACTGAGGATAAGCGGTACGCCCCAAAGGAGACCTTCACCCTCTCCTGCGTCGCCCCGACCGGGGCCACCTCGGTCACGGCCAAGCTCGACGGCACGGTCTACGCGCTGAATCCGGGGGCGACCGTTTCCACACAGGGCATCCCCTGCCGGACATATTCCTACACCGTCACCATGGCCCAGCATGCGGGGCTGGGGCTCATCGACACCGGCGCCGTGACCTACCAGTTTGTCTATAACGGCAAAACCTACTCCACCCCCTCCGCCGGCAGCGTCTACTGCTACATGCAGGACCCGACCCTCATCGGCACCATTTTATATGACGCCACCATCATGCGGACCTCCAACACTTCGTCGGCCGACCGCAAGACCCCCCTCTACAAGGGCGCCATGGACTACATCATCTGGGAGACCCCCTCCTATTATCAGCTGCGGTACGGCGGCTGGACCCTCAAGGAGAACGTCAAGACCGGAAATCTCACGCTGCCGAGCAACTACACCACGGCCATGACCGCCTTTTCCACGCCGACAAAGACCATCATCCGGTGGAAGCTGCCCTATTTCCCGGCCTACGAGACCGTGGAGTCGGACACCGGCTTTTCTGTCACGCTGCACAACACCTCCGGGCGGCAGCCGATGCCGCTTCCCGCCGCCAATGCCCTCTTTTCGGCCGTCACCTTCCGGCAGGTCAAGACAGACGCCGTCTACACTTTCACGACAAAGCGGGAGGGCGGTCTGTACGGCTACAAGCTGTCCTATGAGGACGGCTACCTGCGCATTGAATTCGACAATCCGCCGGCCGCCTCCGGCGCCACCATTTTGCTCGACGCCGGACACGGCGGCACCGACCCCGGTGCCACCGGGCCTATGGGCCGGTACGGCGACAGGGAGTCGCAGCTCAATTTGCGGGTGGCCAAAGCCGTTCGGGATAAGCTGATTGCCAGAGGGTTCAAAGTGGTCATGGCCCGCACTGACGACAGCTCCGTGACCCTGGACACCCGCGCGGCCCTCATTCGCGCCACCGACCCGGCCTTAGCCGTCTCCATTCACCACAACTCGATGGACGCCGGCCAGAACATCGCTAACTATGCCGGCCCCATCACCTTCTACACCGAAAACCAGTCCAAGCGGTTTGCCAAAGTCATGCAGGCGGCGGTGTCGGAGGCCGTCGGCTCCTCGAGGACAAACGATTTCCGCTTTCAGGCGCTGGCGGTCTGCCGCATTCAGGAGTGCCCCGCCATTCTGATTGAACTCGGCTTCATTTCAAACCCCTACGAGTACGAATCGCTTGCGAGCGACAGCTACATCGACAAAGAGGCGCAGGGCATCGTCAATGGCATCGTCAATTTCCTCAATTCATAATAAGTCCAAACAGCTCCAAAGCGGGGCGGCCAATGGCCGTCCCGCTTTTTCGGAAGATTTTTTCGTTGACCGCCGCTCACGGCTGATATATACTGTCACTGAACCTGTTTTTACATATAGATTTAAAGGAGATACGACATGGAAAAGCGACAGACCCCATTTCTCAAATATCGGTACCCCACGCGTTTTGTGAGGCTTTTCATCGGGTTGGTGCTCTACGGGCTCAGTTCGGCGCTCAACTACCGCAGCATGCTGGGCCTGTCGCCATGGAACGTCTTCCACGCCGGAATTTCGCTGATGTCCGGCGTCTCAATCGGGCGCATCACTCAGCTTGTGGGGGCCGCCATCATTCTCATCGACATTGCGATGCGGGAGCCCATCGGCATGGGCACCATTGCCAACATGTTCATCATCGGCGGCTCCATGGACATGTTTTTGAACTCCGCTCTGCTGCCGCAGACCGCTTCGCTTCCCGTCCGCTGGTTCATGCTCATTGCCAGCATCGTCGTCTGCGGCATCGGCTCCTACCTCTACATGAGCGCCGCAATGGGGGCCGGCCCCCGCGACAGCATGATGGTGGGGCTTGTCAAACGGTTCCCGAAAGTGCCCATCGGCGTTTTGCGCAACGCCATTGAGCTGACGGCGCTGGGCATCGGCTGGCTCATGGGCGGGCTTGTCGGCGTTGGCACCGTGGCGTCCGCCTTGCTGCTCGGGCCTTCCATCCAATATTCCTTTAAGCTGTTTCATTTTGACGTCAAGGCGGTCCACTCCGAGAATTTCGCTGAGACCGTCGCAATCTGGTCCGGGAAAAAGACGCCGGAGGAGCCGCAGCCACCCGTGCAGGAGCGTGCGGAGGATATGGCCCGGGAGGGCACCAAATGAAGCTGAAGGTGCTGGTCGAGAACAACACCTATATCGACGTCGACGCCATGGGAGAGCCCGGGCTTTGCTTCTACATTGAAGAGGGTGGCAAAAAGCTGCTGCTCGATACGGGCATCACGGAGCTCTACCGCAAAAACGCCCAGTTTTTCGGGGTCGACCTGTCCGGGGTGACTTCCGTCGTCATCTCCCACGGCCACTATGATCACACAAACGGGCTCAAGGACCTCATGGCGCAGCCCTATGCCCAAAATATCGAACTTGTCGCCCATCCGGCCGCCTTTGCCCATAAGCAGCTCGAGTCGGGGCTCGACATCGGCTCTCAGGTCACCCGGTCGGAACTCGAAAAGGTCTTCAGGCTGACCTTGACCAAAGAGCCCTATTGGCTGACCGACCGGCTGGTCTTCCTCGGGGAAATTCCGCGCATATTCGACTTTGAAAACCGGGAACCCATCAATCTCATGCGGGATATGACCGGCCGGCTTGTACCCGACCCCCTCGCCGACGACACGGCGCTCGCCTACAAGGGCGAGGCCGGGGTCTACGTCATCACCGGCTGCTCCCACAGCGGTGTCTGCAACATCATTGAGCGGGCAAAGCGGGTCTGCGGGGACGACCGGGTGGCGGGGGTTATCGGCGGCTTTCACCTCTTTGGCGCCACGGGGCAGCTGTCATCCACCATCGACTACCTCTCCTCCGGGCACATCGGGCTTCTGGCCCCTTGTCACTGCGTCAATTTTCCGGCGAAGGCGGCCATTCACGCAAGGCTGCCGGTCGAGGAAGTCGCAGTCGGCTATGAGGTCATCTGGCGCTGAACAGACCTCTTTCGGGAGACTCGCTGCGGCGCTCAAAGTGATACTTGACCCGACAGTTTTCGTGTGGTATAATGCGTTTTGTCGCATAAGCTGGTGTAGCTCAGCAGGTAGAGCAGCGCATTCGTAATGCGCAGGTCTTCGGTTCGAGTCCGAATACCAGCTCCACATCTCCGTCAAGGGTTCTTGACGGAGATTTTTTTGTACGAAAGGGAACGGCGCCTCAAAAAATGCCGTACCTCAACAAACCCGGTGCTCAAGGCGCAAGCACCCGGACCAAGACCGGATTGCCCATTAAGCTCGCGGCCTGTCATAACGCATCTGCGCAAAAAATGAAAACCGAGTGCCTCAATTGTGGTTTTGAGACACTCTTATCATGTTCGCAGTGCCCACGCGGTCAAAACGGGATGGGGCGCTCTTTGACCGGCGGACATTTGCGGCCCAGGCTCGATATAAAAAAGCATATGTAAAAAGACGCAGTATATTGAGAACTGCGGCGCCGTGGCACGAATGCGTTCATATTGCCGGGTTTTCAGAGATTGACGACGCAGTCTGTGACGGCGAATGGAGCGCTTGCCATGCGGGTGACATGCAGAGTGTTGAGCTTGTCCATCGCGATGATTTTCTGCTCCATGAGCGAGTGCGCATAGACGTTGAGCGTGATGGAGACATTCGAGTGCCCGAGTATTTCGCTGAGCGTCTTGATGTCGACGCCAAGCTCCAGCGCCCTTGTCGCAAAGGTGTGCCGGGTCGCGTGAAATTTGCGCTCCTTCACCCCCGCCTGTTCAAGGGTTTTTTTAAACAGCTTTTCATAGGCTCTGGGGTCGGTCGGAACCGCCTCGCCGGAAATGAGATAACGGTCCCTGTCGGCGCCGCATGGCTCATACTCTCCGTATATTTTTAAAAGAAACTTCGGCAGCGGAATTTTCCGCATCGACTTTTGGCTTTTCGGCGTGCCGACAAGCAGCATGGTTTTATTCCCACCCGGCTGCGAGTTTCTCACACGGGTCACGGTTTTCGTAATCGACATGGTTCCCGATTCGTAGTCGAGATCACGCCACTTCAGGGCGCACAGCTCGCCAATCCGTATGCCGGTATAAAAGGTCAGGACAATTCCGAGCGCCCTGGGGTCCTGGGTGTGAAAAACCGCATTTTCAATCATTCGCTGCTCGCTCATAGAAAACGCCTGAACTTCGGAACTCTTTATTTTCGGAAGTTTTACCGCTTCCAAGACGGCCGGAGACGCCGGCTCGCCTCTCATGATTTGTCTCACAGCCGTTTTAAAAATCGTAAGGATTTTTCTCTTATAGGACTCCGAGAGCTCGGGGTCATCGCTGATGGACTTTACAAACCGGGTGACGGATGGCTGAGCGAGGCCCTGATTCTCCGCTTGATTAAAGAAGGGGATCGCGTATTTTCGAATGCAGCAGTCATAGCTTTCATAGGTGGACGGTTTCACCTCGGTTTTTACATCGCCGTCAAGCCACTGCTCCAAAAGGTCGGCCGCACTTGCCGGCGGGGAGGCTTTCCCGCTTTCATGCGGTTTGACCTTTTTTTGATAGGTATTCTTTTTTTCTTTGACCTCCCTATACGTTTTGGCGTAGACATACCGGTACCCCCCGTCCGGCTCGCGAATGCGCCCTTCCCAGCGCCCGTCCTTGCGTTTGTAAATGTTCTCGCCCCTTCTCGGCATAACATGCGCTCCTTTCGTCCCTGACGTGAATTTTGACGGCTTATATCCAGATAAACACAAGAGAAAACCTTGTATTATCGTACAAAACATGCCTGTAGAATACTTTTTTCGGTATTTTTTTTCGTATATAGCCAACTTTGCCCTAATCTATGTTCAAATTGTGCCGATATATTCAAACGAAGGGCGCCGCAGTTCTCAATATACTGCGTCCGGCGCCTGTCAAAAACATGATGAGCCAGGGTTCCCCGTCTTGGCGCCCAATCCTGTGCAGTTTATCAGAGTGTAGCGTTTTGACCCGCTTTCCTATAAACGAGTGGCAAAAGGAGTGAAACAATGGCCGACTTATTTAAAAATGCAGGCGACGAAGAAGAGGACGACATGAAAGGCAGATTTCTGACCTTTCAGGTCGACAGGGAACTGTTCGGAATCGAGCTGCGAAATGTCATGGAGATCGTGGGCATACAGCCCATCACCCAAATGCCGGAAATGCCGGATTACATCAAGGGCATTGTCAATCTGAGGGGGAAAATTATCCCGGTCATGGATGTGCGGCTCCGTTTCGGAAAGTCCGCAATCGAATATCACGACCGGACCTGCATCATTGTCATTGACTTCGACGGCATCTCAATCGGGCTGATTGTGGACAGCGTTTCCGAGGTTCTGGCCATTCCGGACGCGGACATCGCTGAAAAGCCGGAGATCGGCTCAATGCGCAGCCGCGGGTATATCAACAACATCGGGAAAATAGGCGAACGGGTCATTTTGCTGCTCGACTGCCAAAAACTGCTCAGCGAAGAAGAACTCAGTCTGGTTACGTCCGATACTGACATGTAAGTGCACCGCGCGAAAGAGAATTTGAACACGCCGCGCAGGAACGACATCATCCGCAGCGGGCAGCTGCGGCCTTGATAAGAGAGGACAGGGAATATATGAAAAAGTGGTATGAAAATCTTAAAATTTCAGCCAAACTCCAGATCGGTTTTCTGCTGATATCCATTCTCGCCGCAATCAGCGGCGGGGTTGGGCTGCTCAACGTCGATAAGATCAGCGGCGGAGGCGTTCTTCTGTATGAGGAAAACACGCTGGGGCTCGACTATGCCGGCAGCGCCGAGGTTTATTATCAGAGAATCCGGTTTAATGCGGTGAAAGCCATTTTGTCGGATGTATACACGGACGACGCAATCAGCAACATAGATGCGTATGCCCTGAAATGCGAAGAATATTTGGGGCTCTACGAGAGCGGAATCATCTCGGACGTCGACCGGGCGCAGTACAATGAGCTGGAGCAATCTTGGGGGCAGTATAAGTCGCTTGTCTCCGATGCGATGGCGTATGCGAAAGCGGGCGACAGCGCCATGGCGGAAAGTGTCCTCATGGTCGACGCGGCCCAGGTGGGAGACGCCCTGCAGACGTCATTTGACAAACTGTTTGCCTATAACGAAGAAAATGCCGAGGTCCGAAATGCGGCGAATCTCAGCCTCACGAAGAACGCCAAAATCGCCACAATTGCGGCAATTGCCATCGGCATTGGCGCGGGTGTCCTCCTCGGGCTTTTCATCACCGCCATGATCAGCCGGCCAATCCGCAGATTCGCGGATATTGCGCAGCAGCTGGCCCAGGGCGAAACGGAGTTCGAGTTCAGCGCGCAGGACCGTCAGCTCACCACGAGAAAAGATGAGGTCGGCGCGCTTGCAAGGGCATACGATGAAATGATCACCAACACGGTGGAGCAGGCCCAGAAAGCCAGTGTCATCGCGGAGGGCGACCTGGCCGTCGACATCAAGGTCCGCTCGGAGCGGGATACGCTCGGGAAAGCGCTGGCCAGGCTGGTGGAAAGGTTCCATGCCCTCGCCGTCAACATTGTGGCATCCGCGGATCAGGTGGACAGCGGCGCAAGACTCGTGTCGGAGTCCAGCACGGTGCTCTCGCAGGGTGCCACTGAGCAGGCCGGCTCTGTTGAGGAGCTGTCGGCCTCCATGGAGCAAATCACCGCTCAGACGACCCAGAACGCGCACAACGCGCAAAAGACAAACGACCTTACCGGCAACATTCAAAAAGACGCGGACGCCGGCAACGTACAGATGGGTGAAATGCTCCGGGCCATGGAGGAAATCAACGCCTCCTCCGAGAACATCGGCAAAATCATTAAGGTCATTGAGGACATCGCTTTCCAGACAAACATTTTGGCGCTCAACGCGGCGGTCGAGGCGGCCAGGGCGGGGCAGTACGGCAAGGGGTTTGCCGTCGTGGCCGAAGAGGTCAGAAACCTTGCGGGGCAGTCCTCCAAGGCGGCAAAGGAGACGACCGAGCTCATTGAGAATTCAATTAAGAAGGTCACGGCCGGCACAAAAATCGCAAATGAGACGGCCAGCGCATTCGGGAAAATCATGGGCGGCATCGCTCAGGCAGGGGAGCTCGTCGCTTCCATCGCCACGGCCTCAAACGAGCAGGCGGCGGCGCTCACACAGGTCAATCAGGGCATCACGGAAATTTCGCAGGTCGTCCAAAACAACGCCGCCTCGGCCGAAGAGAGCGCCGCGGCCAGCGAAGAGCTCTCCGCTCAGGCGGACAGCCTCAAAAAGTATGTCGCTGTTTTCAAGCTGAACACAAACAAATCGCTTTCCGAACCGCTCAGTTCGGGGAAAACGGACTTTGGCAAGACAAAGGCGGAGCCCCCGTCCGAGCAGGAAACGGAAGATGCACATAGGAAACCGGCGGATGTCAAGCCGACAATCGTGCTGTCGGGGGGCGGCTTCGGAAAGTACTGACGAAACCGTTCTTGTCCGCATTACAGCCGGCGGCCGTCGACAGCGCCCTGTCGACGGCCGCCACACCAAACCCCGTCAACGCCTCTTTTGTGTTGACGGGGTTTGGTGTATCCGGTTGCATTGCGAGCGGGCTTCCGCCCGTTTTTTGCACATATGCGCGCAATAATAACGTGTGCTTTGACGAGGCCGTGAACGGGCCGCCGGGGGTCCGCCGCCGCTGTGGACAGACGGGCCGTACGATGATATCATTGAATCACGAGGTGATTGCCGTGCCTTTCAACTCTTTTGAAAACTATCCGATGTCATGGCGGCCCGAGCTCGACAAAGACGGCGGCTGCCTGTACCGGACGCTTGCCGGGCAGCTTGAGCGCGACATTGCGGCGGGGGTCCTGAAGCCGGGCACCCGGCTGCCGCCCCAGCGGGAGCTTGCAGACTTTCTCGACGTCAACCTCAGCACGGTCTCCAAAGCCTTTCGGCTCTGTGCCCAAAACGGGCTGCTGTCGTCCAGGGTGGGCAGCGGGACCTATGTGGCATATGACGCGCTGACGAGCAAGCGGCTGCTGCCCGCGCACAGGGGCATCGATATCGTCGACATGGGTGCCACGGTGCCGGGGGCGTCGGGGAGCGATATGGTCATGGCGCTGCTCAAGGAGATGCTCGGCGAGAGCGGGGTGGACCGGCTGCTTGGCTATCATCTGCCGGAGGAGCACATATGGCAAAAGGAGGTTGCGGTCTCGCTCATGGCCCGCTGCGGGCACCATACCGACAGGGAGCGCATCTTATTTGCAAACGGCGGTCAGAACGCGCTTGTCGGCGTGCTCGCCGCGCTCTTTAAGCGGGGCGAGACCCTCGCTGTCGACGGACACACCTTCCCCGGCGTCAAAAGCGCTGCGGGGATGCTTGGCATCCGACTTGAACCCCTGCCGCAAGACGATGGCGGCACCGACCCGCACGCGCTTGAGCTCGCCTGCCGGAACAAGAAAATCGCCGGAATCTATGTCATTTCCGCCTGCCACAATCCGACGACAATCACAATGCCGCAGGGCAGACGCCGGGAGCTTGCGCAGGTTGCCAGGCAGTACGGCTGCCTTGTGATTGAGGACGGCACCTACCAGCCGTTGGCCGGCGATACGACCCCGGTCTCGGTGTCCGACTATGCACCTGAGAGCAGCATCTACATCGCGAGCCTCTCCAAATCCGTCGCGCCGGGGCTGCGCATGGCCTATCTGTCGGTGCCGCCGCAGCACAAAGCCGCGGTCTCCGACGCGCTGTACACCATAAACGCGTCGGTCGCTCCCATGATGGCCGAGCTTTCGGCGCGTATCATCGCGTCCGGCCGGTTTGAAGCCATCCTTGAAAACCACATAGAGCGCGTGGCGCTGCGAAACGCCCTTGTCGACCGGTGGCTGCCCAATGACCGGTGTCTTGGCGGCGGCACCGACATCATCCGCTGGCTGCTTTTGCCGGCGAAATTCACCGGGACGGCCTTTGAGCGGCTGGCCCTGTCGCAGGGGGTGCGCATCTACGCCGCCGAGAAATTCACCGTCGGCAAAACGCCGCCCGCCCATGCGGTCAGGCTCTCCATCTGTGCGCCGCAGGACCCCGAAGAGCTTGGCCGGGGACTTGAGGTCATCGCACGGCTGATCGGGTGACAGTCATTCAAAATGAAAATTGTTCGCCACACAATCATACTATTGTGTGGCGAATTTGTCTATCATAAAATAGCTCTGACGGGGCTGCCCACAGGCGCAAAAGGGCAATGCCGCCGGCAGGTCCGACAGATTTTATCATTCAGACAGGAGAAAACGAACGTGAAACAGTATGTAGTGGATGCTTTTACCGACAAGGTGTTCGCCGGAAACCCCGCCGCGGTTTGCGTGATGGAGGACTGGCTGCCGGACGGGCTGCTGATGAACATCACCCGCGAAAACAACTTGTCCGAAACCGCGTTTGCGGTGCCGGAGGGAGAGGGCTACCGGCTGCGCTGGTTTACGCCGGGCGGGGAGATCGACCTGTGCGGCCATGCGACCCTCGCAACGGCCTATGTGATTGACCGTTTTATTCGACCCGGCCGGGCGGCCATACAATTTTTTACGCTTAGCGGAACGCTGACGGTTGAAAAGCGCGGCGACCTCTTTGAGATGGACTTTCCCGCCTATGCACTGACTTCAGTCCCGGTCACGGACGGGATGGCGCAGGTCATTGGGGCAAGGCCGCTTGAGGCATATATGGGGCGGGACCTGCTCTGTGTCATGGACTCGGAGGAGACGGTGCGTGGCCTTGTTCCCGACATGAACAAGCTGCTGTCCTTGGACGGGCTGCTTTTGCATGCGACGGCGCCGGGGAGGGCGTACGACTGCGTCTCCCGTTCGTTTGCCCCGAAGCTTGGCGTGCCGGAGGACCCGGTCTGCGGCTCCGGCCACTGCCACATCGTCCCGTATTTCGCCGGGCGGCTGGGGAAAAGGGAGCTTGTCGCCTGCCAGGTGTCGGCCCGCGGCGGTATCCTGTACTGCGCCGTGGATGGAGACCGGGTCAAGCTGGCCGGCAGGGCGGCGCTTTTTTCGGAGGCCGAAATCCACATTGAATGAGACACGTGGTGTTATTAAAGACAAGGGCCCCGGCCGCCGTCGGGGCCTTTGTTTTTGCGTTTTGCGAATGCGGCGGAAAATGGCAAGCCTGTCAGCGGCGGTTTTTTTCTCCCCATATACAGAGCTCGTCCAAAATCCGCATCAGGTCCCGCCCCCTGTCGCTCAAGCAGTATTCCACTTTGGGGGGAATCTGGGGAAATTCCCGCCGGATGATCAGCTCGTCTTGCGCCAGCTCCCTGAGCGAACTGGAGAGCGTTTTATCCGAAATCGCGCCGAGATACCGCCTCAGCTGATTGAAGCGCACGACCTCATACTCCGCGAGACAGTACAGAATCACCATTTTATACTTTCCGCTGATCAGCGAGAGGGTGTAGCTAAAGCCAGTGTCCTGAAAATTCGCGTTCTCCTGATATTCACTGAACATGACCTCACACTTTCCTTTCGGATAGTACCTTACAATAATGTGGGTACTTGAATTGCTGCCGTTGCAAGTCTACACTAAACCTGAAAAGCGAAACAGTCAACCTTTTTGCAGAAAAGAGGGTAAAAAATGAATCGTAAAATCGTCATTCTAAACGGCAGTCCCCGCGCAAACGGCAATACGGCGGCCATGATTGAAGCATTCACAGCCGGGGCAAAGAGCGCCGGAAATGAGGTCATCCGCTTTGACCTTCAAAAAATGGAAATCCACCCCTGCCTCGGATGCTGCTGCGGCGGAAAAGACGCCGCGAGCCCCTGCGCACAAAAGGACGACATGGATAAAATCTATCCGCCCTATATGGAGGCGGACGTCGTGGTGCTGGCCTCGCCGATGTACTACTGGGGGCTTTCGGGACAGCTCAAATGCGCGTTTGACCGGCTCTTTGCGGTTGCCGAACTGAACGCCGACTACGCCAATCCCATCAAAGAGTGCGCCCTGCTGATGGCGGCGGCCGAAGACACCGACGGGAATTTTGAACCTGTCCGCCGCTATTACGACGCGCTGACGGCGCGCCTCGGCTGGAAAGACAGAGGAGTCGTATACGCCGGAGGCAACTTTAAAGCCGGGGCCATCACGGGTAAACCCGAGCTTGAAGAGGCGAGAAAACTGGGCGCGTCCATGTGAACTCAGCAAAGAAAAGGGTCTGCCGCCCTGTTGCGGCAGGCCCGTTCAGGCTGTCGAAAAGCTACTTTTCGACAGCTTGATTTTCCCGGCTCTCCGAAAGGCCTGGAAAATGTGTGTGAAATCCTTATTTTTTAAATGTATTTAAAAAACAAGGCCAATTAGAT
>DATMZG010000142.1:0-38886 GCA_035560415.1 Candidatus Acidiferrum sp.
ACCCCATTGCATGCAACCTGAAAATTTGATAAAATAATGTACGATTCAGAAAGGAAGAGTGCTATGAAAAAGAAGATGATCAGACTCTCCACCATCAACGATGTGAAATCATTTGTCAACATTTGCACCGGCTGCGGCTTCGACATCGACCTGTCGTCGGGCCGCTATACGGTCAACGCAAAATCGATTATGGGAATTTTTAGCCTTGATCTCGGAAAGCCCATCACGCTCGAAGTGATGCAGGAAGGACCCGAGGTCGAGGCGTTTTTTAAGGAAATCGAAGGGTTCTCAGCGGAATTGGGGGTCAGTAACGGTTGACATTTCTTGATATCCTGCCCATCGTAGGCGGCATAAGTCTATTCCTTTTCGGAATGACGCTGATGGGCGAGGGCCTCGAGAAGCTGGCGGGCGCAAAGCTCGAACGGCTGCTTGAGCGCCTGACCAGCACGACCGTCAAGGGCGTGCTGCTCGGCACCGCCGTGACGGCCATTATACAGAGCTCCGCAGCCACAACGGTCATGGTGGTCGGCTTTGTCAATGCCGGAATTATGAACCTTTCGCAGGCGGTCGGCGTCATCATGGGCGCCAACATCGGGACGACCGCCACGGCCTGGCTGCTCACGCTGGCCGATATCACCAACACTGGACTGTTCTTCACCCTCATCAAACCCGCCAACCTCTGCTACATTCTGATCTGTGTCGGAGGCATTTTATATTTCGGCAAAGCGGGCCGGAAAAAGGACCTCGGCAGCGTGCTCTTCGGGCTCGGCGTGCTCTTTTTAGGCATGTACATGCTGGAGCAGGGGCTCTCTCCGCTGCGCGAGATGCCGGCTTTCACAAACCTGTTTACAAGCTTCAGAAACCCGCTGCTCGGCATTCTGGCCGGCGCCCTCGTCACAGCCGCCATCCAGAGCTCATCAGCCTCGGTCGGCCTGCTGCAGGCCCTTGCCGCCTCCGGGCTTGTCTCTTTTTCAACGGCGGTGCCCATCATCATGGGCCAGAACATCGGCACCTGCGTGACGGTGCTCATCGCCTCAATCGGCGCCAACAAAAACGCGAAGCGCGCAGCCCTCACGCATCTTTATTTCAACCTCATCGGCACGACGGCTTTTACGCTCGCGATTTACGGCGTGCAGTATCTCATTGGCATTCCGTTCTGGGATTCGCTGATTTCACGAACCGACATATCGATTTTCCACAGCACATTCAATATAGTGAACACACTGTGGCTGCTGCCCCTCAACGGCCTGCTCATCAAGCTCGTCAACATGACGATTAAAAGCGACGAGGGCGGGGATGTTCAAAGCCGCCTCGGACTTTTGGAGCCGAGATTCCTTTCGACGCCGGCCATTGCGCTTGACCAGGGCCTCAAGGTCTTAAACCAGATGGCCACCATCGCCCACAGGAACGTCGACCGCGCCGTCGCCCTGCTTGAGCACTATGAGCAAAAAGAGGCCGACATCCTTCAGGAGGAGGAGCGGTTTCTCGACAAGGCCGACACAAAGCTCAGCAACTATATCGTCCAAATCACCTCCGAGCAGCTCACGGCCGCAGAGACCGACAGGGTGGGCGACATGCTCAAAATCATCAGCGATTTTGAGCGCATCGGAGACCACGCCGTCAACATCGCCGAAGTGGCCGAGTACAACCTCAAAAACGGCGTCACGTTTTCCGGGTACGCCAAAGTCGAGCTGCAAATCATCTCCGAGGCCGTCCGCGAGATCATGGACACAACTTTTTCCGCCTACTTCAAAGTCGACGAGAGGCTTGCCTTTACGGTCGAACCGCTTGAAGAGGTCATTGACGACATGCAGGAGAAGCTGAAAAACCAGCACATCGAGCGGCTTCAGGCCGGGGTGTGCAGCGTGCAGGCCGGCATCTCCTTCCTTGAGATTTTAAGCAACTTCGAGCGCATTTCCGACCACTGCTCCAACATCGCGCTCGTCGTGCTCAGGCTCAAATGGCGGGGGACAGGCTATTTCGACGGGCACAAGTACCAGCGGCAAATTCACAAGGCGGAGGACCCGCACTACATTGAGCTGAGCGACGCCTTTCGAAAGAAATATTTTGACCGCATCGGCCCCGCCATTCCGCCGCAGCACGCGATGGACATTTTTGACGACACCATTCCGGAATAGACTTCACGGTAAGCCCGGCGCCGCCCTCAAAGGCGGCGCCGGTTTTTTCACTCGTATGATTCACATCACCGGCCGCAGGGGTCGCCAAACTCGCCGCGCAGCCGCTCCAAGGCTCTTTTTTCAATTCGCGATACATAAGAGCGGGAGATGCCCAAGGCCGCGGCGACTTCGCGCTGGGTCTGCTCGGGCCGGCCTCCGAGGCCGTACCGCCGCAGGACAATTTCCCGCTCCCGGGGCTCGAGCACGCTTGACAGCAGGAGGCCCATGCGCTCTATGGAAATTTTTTTGTCGACTTCGTCGATGATGGAGTCCTCCGAGCAGAGCACGTCATAGAGCGACAGCGTGTTGCCGTCTTTGTCCGAGTCGAGCGCTTCCGACAGCGAGATGTCGGAGGCGCTTTTTTTGAGCTGGCGGAAGTACATCAGAATTTCATTTTCCACGCACCGGGCGGCATAGGTTGCAAGGCGAATGCCCTTGCGGGCGTCAAAGGAGTCGATGGCCTTGATGAGGCCGATGGTCCCGATGGAGATGAGGTCGTCCTGGTCGCCGTTCGTGTAGTACTTCTTGACGATGTGGGCGACAAGCCGCAGGTTGTGCTCAATGAGCTTGCAGCGGGCGGCGCGGTCTCCCTCGGCGACGAGGGCGAGCAGCCGCGCCTCCTCCTCCGGAGGCAGCGGCCGCGGGAACGAGGTCGGAGTGGTGAGGAACAGCAGCAAAAACATGCAGTTGACGAGGATTGCCGCGCCGGTCACAAACATGGTAACACCCCCATATGGAAATTATATTCGGGCGGCGACAAAATCGTGACGGGAGCGGCCTGTACAACTGCGCAAGGTTTGCAGTTCCGAAAAGTTGCACATATGCACAAACACCAAAAAAATATCCGTCGGGTTGTAAATTTTGCTGATTTGTGCACTATTGCATTCAATGCGGCAATCGAATATAATACAGAGCAATAACCTAAATGCGAAGATGGGGAAAAGTAGTTTCACGGGAAAGCTTCAGAGAGCAGTCGGTTGGTGCGAGACTGTGTGGAACCTGAAACGAACATCGCCCCGGAGCAGCGGGCCGAAGGGAAGTATCCTGTGTAAGCCGCGTCGTGTGCGCACGTTACAGCGTCCGGCATTGCGCCGCCCGTTGCAGGGGAGGCAAGATGCACAGAGGGGCCGGAAAACGGCAAGAAGAGTGGTACCGCAGGGATTTACGTCCTTGTCTCTTTGGATATAAGAGACAAGGGCGTTTTTTTTCGTCCCCTGCGGGCATTTTTTTAAGGAGAGGCAGATATGAAACTCACCGGTTCACAGATTGTCATGGAGACACTATTGGAGCATGGGGTGGACACTGTGTTCGGCTACCCGGGCGGCTGCGCGCTCAATGTTTACGACGAGCTGTACCGTTACAGCGACCGGATTAAGCATGTGCTGGCGGCCCACGAGCAGGGGGCGTCCTTTGCGGCCGACGGCTATGCCAGGGCGACCGGAAAGGTCGGCGTCGTCATTGCGACGTCGGGCCCCGGAGCGACAAACCTCGTCACGGGCATTGCCAATTCCTTCATGGACTCCATTCCGATGGTGGCCGTCACCGTCAACGTCCCGAACAGCCTCATCGGCAGGGACAGCTTTCAGGAGATTTACATCACCGGCATCACAATGCCCATCACAAAGCACAACTACTTTGTGCGCAAAATTGAAGACCTTGCGCCCACCATGCGCAGCGCCTTTCGCATCGCCTGCTCCGGTCGGCCGGGGCCGGTGCTTGTCGACATCGCCAAGGACATCACAATTGCGATGGGCGAGTATGAGCGAAAGGAGCCGGAGGCGCTGACGGCCTGCGACAAGGCCGACCCGAAGGAGGTCGCCGCCATCGCCGAGCTGATGAACGAGGCGCGTCGCCCCGTCATCCTCTTTGGCGGCGGCATCATCGCTTCGGGCGCCTCCGACAAGCTGCGCACACTGCTTGACAAGACGAAAATTCCGACCAGCCACTCAGTCATGGGCACGGGTGTGCTGAGCTACGGCGACCCCCTCAACATGGGCATGATCGGCATGCACGGCAGCGTCACAAGCGGCCTTGCGATGAAGCAGGCGGACCTCTTAGTGGCCTTGGGCACGCGGTTTTCCGACCGGGTGGCCACCAACATCAGCAAGTTCACCGACGCCAAGGTCGTCCAGGTCGACATTGACGCGGCCGAAATCAACAAGAACGTCCACATTGACATCGGCGTCGTCGCAAACGTCGCCGACGTCATCGACATGCTGATGCCGCTGCTTGAAAAGAAGGACCGCGGCGATTGGCTCGCGCAGATTGCCGCCTGGCGGCGGGAGCACGACAACTGCCTCGAGTATTCCGAAGACCGGCTGCGCCCCTGGCACGTCATGAAAATCATCTCCGACAACATGTCGGAGGACACGATGCTCGCGACCGACGTCGGCCAGCACCAGATGTGGGCGGCGCAGTACTGCTCCAAAGTCTCGCCCCGCTCCTTCCTCACCTCGGGCGGGCTCGGGGCCATGGGGTACGGCCTGGGGGCCTCCATCGGCGCGTCAATTGGCCGCAAGGGGGCGCCGGTCGTGCTGGTCACGGGGGACGGCTGCTTCCACATGAACTGCAACGAGATGGCGACGGCCGTCTCCAACAACGTCCCCGTCACGGTCGTGCTGCTCAACAACGGCACACTCGGCATGGTGCGCCAGTGGCAGACCCTCTTCTACGGCCAGCGCTACTCCGCGACCGACACCGATGTGCGCCGCACAAATTTCCCGGCACTGGCGCAGGCCTTTGGCGCAAAGGGTTTTCACTGCGAGACGCCCGCCCAGTTTGAGGCGGCTTTCAAGGAGTCCTTTGCGGCAAAAGCCCCATGCCTCATTGAGTGCGTCATCGACAAGGACGAGAAGGTGCTGCCCTTCATTCCGGCCGGCCGCTCGTTTGACGACATCATTCTGGCCGAGAACATCGGCAACTGAAAGTGAGGAGGAATTGACTGTGGAGAAGTACATGCTGGCCCTGCTGGTTCAAAACAAGTCCGGCGTCCTCGCCCGCGTCTCGAGCCTCTTCGGGCGGCGGGGATATAACATCGACTCGCTGACCGTGTCGACAACCGAAAATCCGGAGATTTCCCACATCACCATCGTCGTCCAGGGTGACGAGGACATCCTGCAGCAGATCATGAAGCAGGCCGCAAAGCTCGAGGAGTGCATGCACGTCTGCGAGTACGGCAAGGACACCGCCATCGTGCGGGAGCTGCTCTTGGTCAAAATGAGCCTTGTCGGCGACGACCTCTCCATGCTGCGGCAGATTGCCGAAATTTACGAGGCCAAAATCATTGACCTCACGGCCGCCACCATGACCATGGAGCTGACCGGCACGCCGCTCAAGGTCGACAGCTTTTTAGAGATCATGAAGACCCACAAGATCATTGAGCTCTGCCGCACCGGCGCCACCGCCATGGAGCGGGGGCTGCTCACGACAAGAGAGGGCGGGCGCACCGGAAACGGCGCAAGATAATAATGTGTACTCCGGGGTTTTTCCCCAAGTCAACATACATTCAAAATACTTAAGAAATCTGAAGGAGTGTTCATCATGGCAAAGCTTTACTACGAATCCGACTGTAATCTCGACCTGCTCTCCGGCAAAACCGTGGCCGTCATCGGCTACGGCAGCCAGGGACACGCCCACGCCCTGAACCTGCACGAGAGCGGCGTAAAGGTCGTAGTTGGCCTGCGCCCCGGCTCCCCCTCGCGGGAAAAGGCCACGGAGGCGGGACTTGTTGTGATGGACGTCACCGAGGCCGCTGCGGCCGGCGACATCGTCATGATGCTGGTCCCCGACGAGCAGGCCGCGGACATCTATAAAAAGTCGATTGAACCGGCCCTGACCGAGGGCAAGATGCTCATGTTCGCCCACGGCTTCAACATCCACTTCAAGCAGGTCACGCCGCCCAAGGATGTCGACGTCACCATGATCGCCCCCAAGGGCCCCGGCCACACGGTGCGCAGCCAGTACGTCGAGGGCAAGGGCGTGCCCTGCCTCATCGCGGTGCACCAAAACGTCACCGGCCGCGCCAAGGACCTCGCGATGGCCTATGCCGCCGGCATCGGCGCAGGCAGAGCCGGAATTCTCGACACCACCTTCAAGGAGGAGACCGAGACCGACCTCTTCGGCGAGCAATGCGTGCTCTGCGGCGGCGTCACGGCTTTGATGAAGGCGGGCTTTGACACGCTGGTCGAGGCGGGCTATCAGCCGGAGTCGGCCTACTTTGAGTGCATTCACGAGATGAAGCTCATCGTCGACCTCATCAACGAGGGCGGCATGGCCCGCATGCGGTACTCCATCTCCGACACGGCCGAGTTCGGCGACTACTGCACCGGCAAGCGCCTCATCACCGACGAGACCCGAAAAGAGATGAAGAAAGTTTTGAGCGAAATTCAGGACGGCTCTTTTGCCTCCATGTGGATTGCCGAAAACAAGGCGGGCGGCCGTGCCAAGTTCCTCGCCACCCGCGCCAAGGAGGCCGAGCATCCGCTCGAAAAGGTCGGCGCCCAGCTGCGCGCCATGATGAGCTGGCTCAAGAAGTAAGGAGGACGAGATGTCACTTCGAAGCGACCAGGTCACAAAGGGCCCCGAGCGGGCCCCCAACCGCTCTCTGTTCTACGCGGCCGGCTTCACTGAGGAGGAGCTGTCCCGTCCCCTCATCGGCGTCGTGTCGGCCCACAGCGACATTGTGCCGGGACATGTCAACCTCGACAAGGTGGCGGCGGCCGTAAAGACTGGCGTCGCCATGGCCGGCGGCACTCCGGTGCTCATTCCGGCCATCGGCATCTGCGACGGCATTGCGATGGGCCACGCCGGCATGAAATATTCGCTGGCCTCTAGGGAGCTCATCGCCGACTCCATTGAGTCGATGGCCATGGCCCACTGCTTTGACGGGCTGGTGCTGGTGCCCAACTGCGACAAGATCGTGCCCGGCATGATTATGGCGGCCCTGCGGCTCAACATCCCGTCGGTCGTCGTCAGCGGCGGCCCCATGCTGGCCGGCAGCTACCGCGGCGAGGAGGTCAGCCTCTCCAAGCTCTTTGAGGCGGTCGGCGCCCGCATGGCGGGCCTTATTGACGATGAGGGCCTCTCCGAGGTCGAGCACTCGGCCTGCCCGGGATGCGGCTCCTGCGCCGGCATGTACACCGCAAACTCCATGAACTGCCTGTCCGAGGCCATCGGCCTGGCCCTTCCCGGCAACGGCACGGTTCCGGCCGTCTCGGCGGCCCGCATGCAGCTGGCCAAGCACGCCGGCATGGCCGTCATGGAGCTCATAAAGCGCGACATAAAACCCCGCGACATTGTCACGCCCGCCTCGGTGCGCAACGCCCTCGCCGTCGACATGGCTTTGGGGTGCAGCACCAACACAGTGCTCCACCTGCTCGCCATCGCCAAAGAGGCGGGGGTCGAAGTTGACCTGCCCCTCATCAACGAGATTTCGGGCAGGGTGCCAAACCTCTGCCATCTGGCGCCGGCCGGCAACCACCATGTGCAGGACCTCGACGCGGCGGGGGGGCTCAGGGCCGTCATGGCGGAGCTTGCAAAGGGCGGACATCTGGACCTCTCCTGCATGACGGCCACGGGTAAGCCGGTCGGGGAAAATCTCAAAGGCTATGAGGGGGCCGACGGCGCCGTCATCCGGAGTCTTGACAACCCCTACAGCGCCACCGGCGGCATTGCGATTTTGTGGGGCAATCTCGCGACGGACGGCTGCGTCGTCAAGCGGTCGGCAGTCGCGCCCGAAATGCTCTGCCACACAGGCCCCGCCCGCGTCTTTGACAGGGAGGAGGCCGCGATTGACGCCATTTACAAGGGCAAAATAAAACCGGGCGACGTCGTCGTCATCCGATACGAGGGGCCCCGCGGCGGCCCCGGCATGCGGGAGATGCTCAACCCCACCTCGGCCCTGGCCGGTATGGGGCTTGACAAGGCGGTCGCCCTCCTCACCGACGGGCGGTTTTCCGGCGCCTCCCGCGGCGCCTCCATCGGCCACGTCTCGCCCGAGGCGGCGGCAGGCGGCCTCATCGCCCTTGTCGAAGAGGGGGACGAGGTCAAAATCGACATTCCGGCCTCCTCGCTGAATTTGCTCGTGCCGGAAGCCGAGCTGGAAAAACGCAGGGCAAAATGGCAGGCGCCGCCTCCGTCTGTCACGAGCGGTTGGCTCGCCCGCTACGCCCGCATGGTTGGCTCGGCCAACACCGGTGCGGTGCTCGAATAAAAAAATGGCCTGCGGCATATGCCGCGGGCCGTTTTTTTGTCTGTATTTCGCTATTCCGCTAAAATCCGGGCTGCGATGCCCTCGCCGGTCAGTCCGTAGATGGAGAGCAGCTCCTCCGCCTTGCCCGACTGGCCAAACCGGTCTTCCATGCCGATGCGCTGCACTTTGGTCGGATAAACCTCCGACAGCGCCTCACAGACTGCGCCGCCAAGTCCGCCTAAGATGTTGTGCTCCTCGACCGTGACGATGCGCCCCGTCTTACGGGCGCATTTTTCAAGCAGCGGGATGTCGAGCGGCTTGACGGTGTGCATGTCGATGACGGCGGCCGACAGCCCTTTTTCCTGTAAGAGGTCGGCGGCTTTCAGCGCCTGCGCGACCATGAGGCCGCAGGCGACAATGGCGAGATTCTCCCCGTCCCGAAGCACATTTCCCTTTCCGAAGGCAAAGGGGGCGTCTTTCTCATACAGGTCGGGCACGCCGAGGCGCCCCAGCCGCAAATAGACGGGCCCGTCGTGCTCGATGGCCGCGAGGACCGCGGACCTGGTCGACGCGGCGTCGGCCGGGCAGCAGACCACCATGCCGGGAATGGCCCGCATGAGGGCGATATCCTCGAGGCACTGGTGGCTCGCCCCGTCCTCGCCGACCGAGATGCCGGCGTGGCTGGCCGCAATTTTGACGTTGAGGTGCGGATAGGCGATGCCGTTGCGCACGGCGTCGTAGGCTCGCCCTGCCGCAAACACGGCGAAGGTGGAGGCGAAAACCGGTCTCCCGGTCGTCGCGATGCCGGCGGCCACCCCCATCATGTTGCCCTCGGCGATGCCGCAGTTGACAAACCGTTCGGGGAAGGCTTTTTTAAAGGTTGCGGTCTTGGTCGATTTGGAGAGGTCGGCGTCGAGCACCACAAAGTCGTACTTTGCGCCAAACTCGGCCAAAGCCTCGCCGTATGCGTCGCGGGTTGCCTTCATCGCACTTCACCTCCGAGTTCTTTCATGGCGGCCCTGTACTGCTCCTCATTTGGGGCGACGCCGTGCCAGCCGGCCTCGTTTTCCATAAACGAGACGCCCTTACCCTTGACCGTCTTTGCGATGATGGCGGTCGGGACGCCCTTAGTCTGCCGGGCACGGTCGAGGGCGGCGAAAATCTCGTCGAAATTGTGGCCGTCAATGGAGATGACCGAAAAGCCGAAAGCCGCGAACTTCTCGTCAATGGGGCAGGGGTTCACGACGTCTGAGAGCGCCCCGTCAATTTGCAGCCCGTTGAAGTCGACAAAGACGCACAGGTTGTCGAGCTTGTAGTGGCCGGCGAACATCGCGGCCTCCCAGACCTGCCCCTCCTCGAGCTCCCCGTCGCCCAAAATGGCGTAGACCCGGTAGCCGTCCCCGTAGATTTTGGCGGCCTTGGCCATGCCGCAGGCAGCCGAGACGCCAATCCCCAGAGAGCCCGTTGTCATGTCGACGCCGGGGGTGCCCTTCATGTCGGGGTGGCCCTGCAGCATGGCGTTTGCCCGGCGCAGTTTTTTGAGCTCCTCCCGGTCAAAGTATCCTTTTTCTGCCAGAGCCGCGTAGATTGCGGGGGCGGCGTGGCCCTTGGACAGCACCAGCCGGTCGCGGGCGGGGTCCTTCGGATTTTTCGGCTCGCAGTTCATCTCGTCAAAATAGAGCGCCGTCACAATGTCGGCAATGCCCAGCGACCCGCCGGGATGGCCGGAATTTGCCCGGTAGACCGCGTCGACGATGTCCCGGCGGATGCCGGCGGCAATCTCCCGGAGCGCATGAATGTCTCGCATGAAAATACCTCCACAGCGTAATTCTCCAAATTCTATTGTACCGCACGGCAAAGGAGCTGTCAAAAAAATTTACATCTAAAGACTGTACTTGCTTGAATGAGTGTGTTAAGATTGCGAATATACTTGAAAATGGAGGTGGGCGGATGCGGAAATTCGAGCGGCCGCAGCTCCGACGCCCGCAAAAAGAGAATCTGCTTACGACGATTCGCAGAGCCATGCTTGCGCAGGTGTCGGGCGATGTGATCGAACTTGGCGGCGGCGGCGGACAAAGCGCACCGTATTTTCCGCTTGACCGCGTCACTTCTCTGACCATTGTGGACCGGCGTTTTTTCCCCGGCGTCAGGGAACATGACTTCGACCAGGTTCCGGTGAATTTTGTATTACAGACGAAGGATAAGCTGCCGCTGGACAACAGCAGCTTTGATTTCGGCTGTCTGTTTTTTGCGCTCTCCTCAATGAGAGACCCCTATTGCGCCCTCTGCGAGCTGCGCAGGCTGCTGCGCCCCGGCGGTCAGGTGCAGTTTCTCGACTTCTACCGGCCGCGCGGCCCTGCGGGGTTTGTCTTTGACGGGGCCAATCTGCTGCGCAAAGTGACGATGAGGGGCAGCATCAACCGCAATATCATCTCGATGCTCGAGGTCTCGGGCTTTCAGGTTGAGACCATCACGCGGTGCGGCCACATTTTCGCCTGCGGCAGCGCAAAAAAACTCTAACCGGCCGCCCACTCAAATATAAAATAGCTTGTCACTTCGCCGCTGACTTTTATAAAGTCGGCGGCGTTTTTGTGCGCGAGCTCCGTCGGCTCGTATTCAAGCTGCCGCCCCGCCTCCATGGCGACATAGAGCAGCACACTTGAATCGACGTACTCACTTGACAGTCCAAGCACAGCCGCGGGCTCGCCTGTGAGGACGAGAGAGCGCGTCTCCTCATCCCGCGCCTGCGCCATATCGGCCGTCAGCCCGTGGGAGAAGTCGAGCGAGAGGACGACAAGGCACCCGTCCCCCACAAGGGCCGCCACCTCATTCGCAAGTTCCCCCGCCGCCCTGTCCGAAACAGTGCGGGAGAGGGCGCCTGCGGCGAGGGCGCACCCGTCAAAGTAGGGGACAAGCTCTGTGATGCCCCACTCACTTGCGATAAGGTCGTCCCGCGCCTGCGCGCCTGCGCCGGTCAGCCGCGCCGTCAGCGCCTCGTCGTAGCCCTTTTGGGCCGTGATGAAAGGGGGCCCCACGGCCTCGTGGTGGGGGGAGAGGATGACGACCTTGTCCTCCTCAAAGCCTTCGAGCGCCTCCTCCACCATGGGGGCCGCCACGTCATGGTGGGGCAAAATGAGAATGCGACCCGGGGGCTGCTCAGGGTTCGGCTCCTGGGCAGGAGCCGGTGCCGAGCAGCCCGCAAGGGCCGCAAGCAGTATGACAAGCAGGATGAATAGGATTATTCGCGTCCGCTCCAACAATAGGTGCATATCTTGCATTTTGGAATGCCGATGGCGTCGAGCAGCCCGTCAAGGCGCTGATACCGCAGCGTGTCGACCCCGATCATCTCACAGATGCGGTTTTGCATCTCGCCATAGGGGCGGCTGTCGGGGTCAAGGTAGGGGGCGAGTTTGGAAGCTCCAGGCTCCGGAGTGCCCTCCCGCTCTTTGATGACACGGCGGGCAATCAAATCCTCAATGGAGACCGAGCGGGAGAAGTTGAGGTATTTGCACCCAAATGTCAGGGGCGGGCAGGCGGGCCTGATGTGGACGGCCTTGGCGCCGCTCTGGTAGAGGTAGCCGACCGTGTCCCGCATTTGGGTGCCGCGGACAATGGAGTCGTCGACAATGAGCAGCCGCTGGCCCTTGATGAGGTCCTCGACCGGCACCAGCTTCATGCGGGCGATGAGGTCGCGCATGGACTGGTTTTGCGGCATGAAGGAGCGGGGCCAGGTGGGGGTGTATTTGATGAGGGGCCTTGCAAAGGGCATGCCGGAGGCCGTGGCAAAGCCGATGGCGTGGGCGGTGCCGGAGTCGGGCACGCCCGACACGTGGTCGACCGTCTCAGTCTCGCCCCTTGCGAGATTGGCGCCGTCCTGATACCGCATTTTCTCGACATTGACCCCCTCGTAGGAGGAAGTCGGATAGCCGAAATAGGTCCAGAGGAATGCGCAGATGCGCATCTCGTCCCCGGCCTTTGAGACGGTCTCGATGCCGTCCGACGTCATTTTGACAATTTCGCCGGGCCCCAGCTCATAGTGGTCGGCGTATCCGATGTTGAAGTAGGCAAAGGACTCGAAGGAGGCGCAGTAGGCCCCCTCCTTGTGGCCGATGAGCATGGGGGTGCGGCCGTACCGGTCGCGGGCGGCGTAAATGCCCTCAGCCGTCAGCACCATGATGCCAAGGGAGCCGTCGACAAGGCTTTGGACGTATTTGATGCCCTCGACAATGTCGTCCTTGCGGGCAATCAGGGTCGCCACGACCTCGGTCGGGTTGATTTTGCCGCCCGACAGCTCAAAGAAGTGGCCGCCTCCGCCCGACAGCACGATGGAGACCAGCTCCTCAATGTTGTTGATGCGGCTGACGGTCGTGACGGCAAAAGTGCCAAGCTGGGAGCGGATGAGCACCGGCTGGGGCTCCATGTCGCTGATGCAGCCGATGCCGAGGTTTCCCGTGAACTCGACGGTGTCGGCCTCAAACTTGGTGCGAAAAGGGGAGTTCTCAATGTTGTGAATGGCCCGCTGAAAGCCGCGGTCGGGGTCGTAAATGACCATTCCGCCGCGGCGGGTGCCGAGGTGCGAGTGGTAGTCGGTGCCGAAAAACACGTCGTATACGCAGTTTTCCTTGGAAGCTACGCCAAAATATCCGCCCATTTCGCCCGCCCCCTTACAGAAGTCTGCGGGCGACTTCCACGTAGGCGCCCTCGGGGTCGGGCATGTCGCGGCGGAAGCGGTCCTTGTCGAGGTGGTCGCCGGTCTTGGCGTCCCAGAGGCGGCAGGTGTCGGGCGAGATCTCGTCGGCCAAAATTAAATTGCCCCCGGCGTCCACGCCAAACTCCAGCTTGAAGTCGACGAGCTTGAGGTCCGCCTCGGCGAGGTATTCTTTCAGAAAATCATTGACGCGCCCTGCGAGTCCATAGATCCTGTCGAGCTGCTCCCGCGTCGCAAAGCCGGTGGCGATGGCGTGGGTGTCGTTGATCATGGGGTCTCCGAGCGCGTCGTTCTTGTAGCAGATTTCGAACACGGTGCAGGCGAGGGGCATTCCCTCCGCAAGGCCGAGGCGTTTTGCCATGGAGCCGGCGGCGATGTTGCGGACGATGACTTCGAGCGGGACGATGGTGACTTTTTTGACGACGGTCTCCCGGTCCGAGAGCTCCTTGACGAAGTGTGTGGGTACGCCGACACTTTCCAGTTTTTGCATGAGCAGGTTGCTCATGCGGTTGTTGACTGAGCCCTTGCCGGCAATGGTGCCCCGTTTGAGCCCGTTTAGCGCCGTTGCGTCGTCCTTGTAGCTGACGATGACAAGGTTTGGATCTTCTGTGGCAAAGACTTTTTTGGCCTTGCCCTCGTAGAGCTGTTCGCGCTTTTCCATCACTTTAGCCTCCCCTGTAATTCCTCATCTTTTTTCAAAACACTTGCCGCCATATCCGCCTTCATGGTTTCAAGCTTGTCAAAAAGAGCCGCGTCGCTAAGGGCCAGAATCTGGGCCGCCAGAACGCCCGCGTTTTTGCCCCCGTCGATGGCCACGGTCGCAACCGGCACGCCGGGCGGCATCTGCACCATGGACAAGAGGGCGTCAATGCCGTCGAGTGCCCTTGCCGAGACCGGCACCGCGACGACGGGCAGCGCCGTGTAGGCAGCCAAAACGCCCGCCAGGTGCGCCGCCTTGCCGGCAAAGGCGATGATGACGCCAAAGCCCTTTTGCGCGGCATTTCGGGCAAGCTCGGCCGCGTAGTCCGGCGTGCGGTGGGCCGAGCAGACGTGGGCCTCGAACGGGATGTCAAACGCCGTGAGCTGGGCGACGGCGCCCTCGACGACCGGCAGGTCGCTGTCGCTCCCCATGACCACAAGGACCTTTTTCATAGTGCCCTCCTGTGCGGAAAAATAGACAAAAAATACATCTAATATTTTAACAGGTTGACCAAGAATCCGTCAATATGTAAAATCACCAAAAACGCGCCTCCGCCATACGATGGAGCGAGGTGATGCACATGGCGTCTGTGATAACAATCATCTGCGTGACGGCCCTTGCGGCATATCTGATGGCGATTTTCTGCGCGCCCGAGTTTTCGGAGCAGGTGTATCTCGTCGTTCCCCTCTACGCCTCGACCGCCGAGCGGGCAATTGAGGACGCGGTCAAGTGCGCGCCGGGGGCCAACGTCATTGCCCTCGACATGGGGGACGCCGACGCCGCCGAAATTGCGCAGCTGCTCTCCCGCAAGTACCCCTGGCTCAAAGTGGCCACCTGCGAGGAGCTGTCGGAGGTCATCGGCTGCCGGGGCTGACGGGGCGCAAGGCCATAGACAAGAGGCTTGGTAAAGTGGTATAATTACCCGTAATGAGTGTCGGCGCACCCCTCTCCCGGAGGGCGCGCCGTGCGGGAGGAGCTATGCCTGAGGAAGTCACGCTGACGGGGCTCGTGAAGCGCGTCATCTATCATAACAGTGAAAATTCCTATACCGTCGTGGAGGCCGACTGCGGCGGCGAGAGCGCCGTCATCGTCTGCTACACGGCCGACCTGCGCCCGGGCGAGACCGTCCGGGCTGTCGGCAGTTATGTCAACCACGCGACCTATGGGCCCCAGCTCGTGGCCACCTCGGTCGAGTCGGTGCCGCCGCAGGGGGCCGAGGCCATCCGGCAGTACCTCGTCAGCGGCGCGGTGCGGGGCATTGGCAAAGTGCTGGCCGACCGCATTGTCAACCGGTTCGGGGCCGCCTCCCTCGAGGTGCTGGAGTCCTCGCCCGAGCTTTTGACCAAGGTCAAGGGCATCACGCCCGGCAAGGCCGAGCAGATAAGCCGCCGCTACAGAGACCTGCAGGGCATAAAAAAAGTCATTGAAGAGCTGCGGGCCATGAAACTGGCCCCCTACACCGCTGTGCTGCTCTATAAGCGGTACGGGCTCGCCGCGGCAAAGACGGTGCGGGAAAACCCCTACCTGCTCTGCGGCGAGGAGTACGAGGCCGACTTTGAGGAGGTCGACGCCGCCGCGGTGTCGGAGTACGGGGTCGACCCGGCTTCGGCCCTGCGGGCAAAGGCGGGGCTCATGCATGTGCTGCGCCACAACCTCGGCAACGGGCACACTTTTTTGCCGGAGGACAAGCTGCTCGGCACCGCGGCCTCTTTTCTCGAAGTCGACGCCGAGGTCGCGGAGGGCGCCTGCGCCGAGCTTTTGGAGGACGGGGCCGTCGTGTCGGAGCCCGTCGCGGGGCTTGACGCCGTTTTTCTCGCCCCCTACTACGAGGCCGAGCGGTCGGTCGCCATGAGGCTGCTTGAAATGGCAAAGCCCACGCCGCCCATTGAGGGGCTTGAAAAGCTTGTCGCCGACATTGCGGCGGGCCTTGGCATTGAGTACGCCGACCGGCAGAAAAAGGCCATCACGGTCTGCCTGCAAAACGGGGTTTTCATTTTGACGGGCGGCCCCGGCACCGGCAAGACGACGGCGCTGCGGGGCATTCTCGCGGCCCTCTCCCGCCGCGGCGAGACGGTGCTCTGCTGCGCGCCGACCGGGCGGGCCGCCAAGCGCATGAGCGAGCTGTCGGGGGCCCCGGCCTCCACCATTCACCGCATGCTGGGGGTGACGCCGCAGTCCGGCGGCATCCGCTACAAAATGAACGCGCAAAACCCGCTTGACGCGGGCGTCGTCATTGTCGACGAGGCCTCGATGCTCGACGTTGCCCTCTTTGACGCGCTGCTGAAGGCCATCCGGCCGGGGGCGCGGCTCATTTTGGTCGGGGACGCCAACCAGCTGCCGCCCATCGGGGCCGGCAACGTGCTGCGGGACGTCATGGGCAGCGGGCTCTTTGCCACCGTGGAGCTCAAAGAGATTTTCCGGCAGGCCAAAGACAGCCTCATCGTCGTCAACGCCCACCTCATCAACGGCGGCGACGCGCCCGAGTTCAACGCCCGCGACAGCGACTTCTTTTTTGTCAAATGCCCCGAGCGGGAAAAGCTTCCCGAGACCGTGGCCGACCTCGTGGCCAGACGCCTGCCCGCGGCCTATCACATCGACCCAGCGGGCGACCTCCAGGTCATCACCCCGACCCGCAAGGCGGAGTACGGCACCGCCTCCTTAAACGCCGTGCTGCAGCGCACCCTAAACCCGCCGGCCTCGGACAAGGCGGAGTTTACGCCGATGGGCCTCGGGTTTACGCTCCGGCAGGGCGACAAAGTCATGCAAAACCGCAACAATTACGACCTCGAGGCCGTCAACACCGAGACGGGGGAGGTGTCGGCCGGCATTTTCAACGGGGACATCGGCCTCGTGCAGGAGGTCGACCGCATGAACGAGCTGCTGGTCATCCGGTTTGACGACCGCCTGGTCGAATACCCCTTTGAGGTCGTCCATCAGCTGGAGCTCGCCTACGCCGTCACGGTGCACAAGAGCCAGGGCAGCGAGTACCCGGTCGTGGTCTTTCCGGCCTACCGCGGCATGCCGCGGCTCCAGACCCGCAACCTGCTCTACACGGCGGTGACAAGGGCAAAGCAGATTTTCGTCGGCGTGGGGGAGCCCGAGGCGCTTCAGTTCATGACGGCCAACAGCCGGGTCGACCGGCGCTACACCGCCCTGAAGTACATGCTGATTTCACTCTGTGAAGAAAATGAAAATACTTGACCTCATCTACCCGCCCCGCTGCCCTTTTTGCGGGGAACTCTCAAAGGGCGGGGCAGTCTGTGAGGACTGCCTTGAGGAGCTCACCCATATGGCCCGCGAGTGCCCAATTTGCGGACATCCCCGCAGGCTTTGCACCTGCCGGAAAATTGGCGGGGACGGCGGCCTTACGGCTCCCTTTGTCTACCGGGGGCCTGTGCAAAAGGCCGTGCTCGGCTTCAAACACTCGGGGGATATAGGGCGGGCCGGAGTTTTTGCCGGATACATGGCGGACGAGCTCGCGGGGCAGCTGGCGGCCGACCTTGTGACGGCGGTGCCCCCGACGCCGAAGGGCTTTAAAAAGCGCGGGTTTGACCCCGCCGGACTCATTGCCGAAGAGCTTGCAAAAGAACTTGGGCTGCCCTATGTCAGACTCCTCGGCAGCAAAGACGGGATGAGCCAGAAGGCGGTGGAGAAGGGGGAGGCGCGCATCATGAACGTCAGGGACCGCTTTTTCACGCTGCCGGGCGCCGCGATTGAGGGAAAGCGAATCCTCCTCATTGACGACGTTCGCACGACCGGCGCGACGCTTGCCGCCTGCAGAGAGGCGCTGCTCTTGGCGGGGGCGGACACAGTGCAGACCGCGGCCTTCGCCGCCGACTAAATTTAACAAATAAGTATTTGAATTTGTCTGGCGAATGTTGTAAAATATAAAAACAGACAATAAAGGGACAACTATTTGAACAGAGGTGTGACAGTGGGTCAGGAAATAGGCATCGATCTCGGCACGGCCAGTGTGCTGATTTACGTCAAGGGCAAGGGCATCGTCTTACAGGAGCCCTCGGTCGTTGCGATAGAGCGCAATACCAATAAAATGCTGGCGGTCGGCACGGAGGCGCAGCGCATGCTGGGCCGCACGCCGGGCTCCATCATCGCCATTCGTCCCATGCGGGACGGCGTCATTTCGGACTACGAGATGACCCAGAAAATGATTAAGCACTTTCTCAAAAAAGTCTGCGGCTTCATGCTCTTCAAGCCCCGCATCATGGTCTGCGTGCCCTCCGGCATCACCGAGGTCGAGGAGCGCGCCGTCATTGACGCCGCCAATCAGGCCGGCTCCAAAAAGACCTACCTCGTCGAGGAGCCCATTGCGGCCGCCATCGGCGCCGGCATCGACATCGACCAGCCCGACGGCAACATGATTGTCGACGTCGGCGGCGGCACGACCGACATCGCGGTCATATCGCTTGGCGGCGTCGTGGTCAGCGAGTCCATCAAGACGGCGGGGGACAAGTTCGACGAGGCTTTGACCAAATATTGCCGCAAAAAGTTCAACATTCTCATCGGCGAGCGCACGGCCGAGAAAATCAAGATGGACATCGGCTGCCTCTACCCCATGGCCGAAAAGGGCACGGTCGACGTCAAGGGCCGCTGCCTCATGACAGGGCTGCCCAAAGTCGTCACCATCACTTCGGACGAGGTGCTCGAGGCCTTTGAGGAGTGCGCCGTCACCATCATTGAGGCCATTCACTCGGTCCTGGAGCGCACGCCGCCCGAGCTCTTAGGCGACATTTCGCAAAACGGCATCATCATGACGGGCGGCGGCTCCCTTGTGCGGGGCTTTGACCAGCTCATTCAGTCCAAGACCGGCATTTACACCTCGGTCGCCGAGGACCCCATCTCCTGCGTCGCCAGAGGTACCGGCAAGTGCCTTGACCGCATTGCCAAGCTGCAGGACGGCACCATCAACCTCGCCCGCAGGAAAGAACTCGAATAACTGCCATCGCGCGCTTTTTTGCCGCCCGCTGCCTTATTCAGACGGCGGGCGGAAGTGTATCGGGACACGATTTCGACGGGAGGCAACGGGTGAACGGGTTCAAGGATTTTCTCGACAACTTCATGCGAGGCCGCAACGGGACCGACGACCTGTATAAATTTCTGTTTTGGGTCTACATGGGGCTCTTTGCCGTCAACCTCGCGCTGAAAATCGACTACCTCGATTTTTTGCAGTGGGCCATCATCTTTGCGCTCTTTTTCCGCATGCTCTCAAAAGACCTCCCCCGGCGGCGGGCCGAAAACGCCGCCTACAAGGAGATGCGGGACAAAGTGCTGGGCAGGTTTCGCGTGGGGAAATCCGGGTACACGAAAAGAGAAGAGGTTATTTACCGCCGGTGCCCGAACTGCGGCACCATGCTGCGCCTCCCGCGCAGGAGCGGCCGCCACCTCGTCCGGTGTCCGAAGTGCGGTGAGCGCTTTGAAGTCGACGGGGACAAGGAAGAATAATCTCACATAAAAGAGCCGCAGGCGATGCCTGCGGCTCTTTTAAAATGTCTGCTTACGGGTTTTACGCGGCGGTTGCCGCCGGGGAGAGGGCCATGCCGACCGCCACTTCGGAGGCGTACTCCGGGCGCAGCATGAAGGAGTGGGACCATCCGCCCGCCTCGTCGGTGGCGTAGACCGAGAAATTGAGGTTGCCCACCGACTCGAGCAGGCCGAGGTTCTGCTGGTCGTCGTCCGACATGATGAGCATGGGAAGCAGCCGGGCGATTTCCGCCTTGTCGGTGATGGTGATGCTGCTGCCGGCGTACTGGGACTTGACATCCGCCGATTCGGGCCAGATTCCCGCCTGCGCGCCGTATTTTTCGTAGAGCTCTCTGTTGTCGGTATAGACTTCGATGGACCTCACCTCATCGACCGACAGCGGGGCGGGCACTTTGATGCCGTACTTTTCAAGCACGCCCATTGTGGCGATAAAGTTGGAATAGACCGGAATGCTGCGGTCGTAGTTGCCGATGCCGAGCACGACCGAGAAGAGCGCCGTCTCACTGCGCAGGGTCGCCGGGGTCATACGCAGAATGTCGCTGCGCAGGGCGGTGAGCAGCTCCTCAATGAGCGCCTGCGAGGAGTAGTTGCCGGTCATGTCGGTATAGCGCAGGTTGTCGCGGATGTGGATGGTCTTGATTTCGGGCGCTTCCATCGTAAAGACGGCGTAGATTTTTTGCTTGAACTCGTCGCTCGTGAACATTTTTGCCAGCGCCTCCCGCTCGGCCTCGACCGGAATGCGGTAGCTTCTCGTGTAGCTGCCCGCCCCCTCTTTCACAGTGAGGACGATGTAGCTCCAATAGGTGTAATCCTCGGGCGTCTCCCCGTCCCCCTGCACCGTCTCAACGCCGGCCTTGGCCAGCTCCACGATGCCGTCGATGATGACGGGGTCGGTGAAGGTGTAGTAGTTAAGGGCGTCCTTGGTCCCCTGATAGGCGATGGGTCTCCCGTCGACAAGGGGGCCTGACTGGTAGAGCATGGAGCTGAGGGTGTTGCTGTGAATTGAGACCGAGGTGACGGCCCCCTCCTTGGGCAGGCGGGTGTCGTAGCCGGTCAGGTCGTTGAGCATGACCGAGATGCCGGCGGCGAAGACAAGGCCGAAGATGGCAAGGCCTCTCATCCCGCGCAGGGCGCTTTTCAGGTCGAACTCGAAAATGATTTCAATGACCGCGTTGGAGAGCAGGGCGCCCGCGACAAAGCCGAAAATGAGCCAGCCGGTCGTGTTGTCGCCCAGAGACTCGAAGAAGAGTCCGAGCATGACGGTCGCCGCCAGCACCATGGGGAACTTGACGATGGGCTGGGTGAAGGGGAAGGCCATGGCACGCTCGGCCGCTTCTGACGGCCTGCGGGCGTAAATGAAGCAGGCGAGGGCGGTCAGCGCCGCCGCCACGATGAGCCAGTACAGGTAGTGGGGGTCGCCGTTTCCCTCAAAGAGGTCGTAGACCGCCGTCGTGTAGGACAGGTAGGTCTCGGTCGGAAGGGCTGCCGAGGAAAAAGTGTCGTAGCAGCGCGTGAAGAGCATGATCATGAGCCCCCACATCGCGGACGGCAGCCCGAAAAAGACCATCGTGCCGCAGAAGGCCACGAACAGGTTGCCGCACAGCACGCAGGCCAGGGTCGTCGTGGCAAAGGACACGAAGAACATCAGGAGCGTGCGCCCGGCCTCCTCAAAGACCACCGGCCACAGTGTGGCCCCCATCGTCCCAAAGCCTATCAGCATTGAGAAAATGCCGAGCGAGATGAGCTCCATGATGAGATAGGGGATGATGAAGGTGGCCATTCCGGCGGCCCAGTAGGAGCCGAACAGCGTCGCCCTTTTGTAGGGCAGCGCGTGGTAGAAGTCCACCTGCCGGCGGGAGTTGAGATAGTTCCAGGTGAAGAGCGCCGCAATGATGCCGCCCGTCAGGGCGATGACCGCCGTCGCAATGCCGATGCTCTCAAAGAGACGCAGGCTCTGCGAGAGAATCTGGTCGGGCTCGAGGAAATTGTTTACGATGCGGCGCTGGATGTTTTGCGCGTAAATTGCGGTGGTCACCGGCAGCGCGAAAAACAGCACGGCCAGCGCCATGGAGGACATCCAGGCCGACCGCTTAAAGCGGCCGAGGCTCTGGTCCATGTTAAAATAGGAGCGATTTGATGTCATAGCCGACCACCTCCGTTTCTCCGATAAATACTTCTTCGAGCGTCAGCGGAATCAGCTCGCAAAAGAGCGGCGCGGGATTCATGCCGCGCACAGCCGCCTCAATGGCGACGGGGTCGCCCCGCACCGTCATGGTGACAAGGCTGCCGCGGGAGTCAAATTTTGTGATGTCAAGCTCTTTGGGGAAGGCCTCGCGGGGCGTGGGGGCCGCAAATGCGCACTGCACGCGGTGGAGCCCCAGGCGCATATCCTCAAGGTCGCAGGAGAAGAGCACGCCGCCCTGGTGCAGGAGCCCGATGTGGTCGCAGATGTCCTCAAGCTCCCGCAGATTGTGGGAGGCCACGACCGGCGTGATGCCGCGGTCGGCGATGTCGGCGGCAAAGAGCGACTTGACGGCCTGGCGGGCCACCGGGTCGAGGCCGTCAAAGGTCTCGTCGGCGAAGATGTAGTCGGCGCCTGAGCTGACGGCCGAAATGACCGACACCTGCTTTTTCATGCCTTTGGAAAACGTGCCGATTCTGCGCTTCGCATCGAGCCCGAAAGCCTTGAGCAGGCTGTAAAAGCGCGGCTCGTCAAAGGCGGGGTAGACCGTCTTGTAAAAGGCCGCAAGGGCTGTCGGGGTCGTGTTCTGGAAGAAATACTGGTCGTCGCTGATGAAAAAGCAGCGGCGCTTGACGTCGGGGTTCTCATAGACGGGCGCCCCGTCAATTTTGATTTCGCCCTCGTCGGCCTTTAAAACGCCGGCCAGCATGCGCAGAAAGGTCGATTTTCCGGCTCCGTTGGTGCCGATGAGCCCGTACACGGCGCCGGCGGGAATGGTTGTCGTGATGTCTTTGACGGCCGCGATGTCGCCGAAGCTCTTGCTCACCGCTGTGGCTGTAATCATTTGTTCCCGGCCTCCTTTTCGATGGCCTCTATTGAGGAGATCAGCCTTGCCGGCGGAACGCCGCCGTCGATGGCCCGGTGGGCCGAGTGGTTGAAATCCTCAAAAAGTTCATCTTGCATTTTTGTCCGGAGCAGATTCGTGTCCTCGGTGACAAAGCTGCCGCGCCCCTTGACGGTATAGGTGACGCCGGCCCGCTCGAGCTCGGCGTAAGCCCGCTGAATGGTGTTGGGATTGATGGAGAGCTCGCCCGCAAGCTGCCGAACCGAGGGCAGCTGGCTGCCCGGGGAGAGAAAACCCGAGGCCGCAAGGGAAGTGATGCGCTCCACAAGCTGCTCGTAAATGGACCGCCTGTCTCTGTAATCTATGGAAATCACAGTGCTCCTCCTTCCGTTTGGTTTGTACTAACAGTGTTAGTACAGTTAGAGTGTATCAGCCCGTGACGCGCTTGTCAAGCTTTTCTTTACATCAGGAAAAAATAATGATAAAATGGTCCGAACAAAAAAGTCAAACCGCTTTTGCCGCAGGCACAGACGGATATAGTATTCACGGACTTAAGCCGTTCAATTCGCGATAGAATTCTCGAAGGGAGCTGTAAAATATGCGCAACCTCATCGATTTTGACCAAATGACTCCGGAGGAGTGGTACAGGCTCTACGACCTGGCGAAAGACATCATGGACGCCCCCGCCAAATATATGAAGAGCTGCGAGGACAAGCTTGTCGCAACCCTTTTTTACGAGCCCTCCACCCGCACGCAGTTCTCTTTTCAGGCGGCGGCCCTGCGCCTTGGCGCCAAAGTCATCGGCTTTTCCGGCACCGCCGGCTCCTCGGTCTCCAAGGGTGAGAATTTGAAGGATACAATCCGAATTGTAGCCGCTTACAGCGACCTCATCGTCATGCGCAACCCGAGTGAGGGCGCGGCCTATGCCGCTTCACTCTATGCCCGGGTGCCCATCATCAACGCCGGCGACGGCGGCCATTTGCACCCGACCCAGACCCTGACAGACCTCGCGACGCTGACGGCCCTCAAGGGCTCAGTGGGCGGCCACACGACAGGCTTTTGCGGCGACCTCAAAAACGGGCGCACCGTCCACTCCCTCATCAAGGCGCTGGTGCGCTTCCCCAATAACGCCTTTGTGCTCATCTCAACGCCGGCCCTGCGCATACCGGACTATGTCAGGAAGGTGCTCGAGGCCTCCGGCGCCCCCTGGCGCGAGGAGAATTCGCTTGAGGCCTGCATCGGGGAGCTCGACGTGCTCTATATGACCCGCATTCAAAAAGAGCGGTTTGAGAGCGAGGAGGCCTATAAAAAGGAGGCCGGCGTCTACATTCTGGACGCGAAAAAGCTCGCCCTCGCCAAGGCCGACCTCACGGTGCTGCACCCGCTGCCCAAGGTCGACGAGATCACAGACGAGGCCGACGAGGACCCCCGCTGCCGGTATTTTGACCAGGCCGAGTACGGCATGTATATCCGCATGGCGCTGCTGCACACGCTGTTAAAGGAGGGCAAGGCGGCCCGTCAGCCGGCCTGGCCGCGCCCCAACACCGATAAAATATGCGGCAACCCGCGCTGCATCACAAAGACCGAGGGCTACCTGCCGGGTCTCAATGAGGGCGGCCGCTGTCTCTACTGCGACCACGCGCTGATATGAGTATGAAGGCGTTCGTCATTTTCGGCTCGCCAAATCCGGAGGGCCACACGGCGAAGGCGGTTGACGGCCTCCTTGCACAGCTTGGCGTCACTGAGCGGGAGCTCTTCTCCTGTTTTGAGCGGTATGTCGCCTCCTGCTGCGACTGCAGGGCCTGCGCCGCCGGCTCCGGCTGCGTGCTTCGCGACGAGTTTAGCAAGCTTGTGGCGGGAGCGCGGGCGGCCGACCTGCTCATTTTCGCCTACCCCATCTACTTCGAGGGCATGCCGGCCCCCATGAAGGCGGTCATTGACCGCATGCAGCAGTTTTTTTATCGGGAAAAGGTCTGCGGCCGCATGCCGGTCGGGGAGGCTAAGGCCGCCGCCGTTGTCACAATGGGGGGCAATAAAGTGGGCGACGTGCATGACGGAGTGCTGACCTTCGCCTCCCGGGCGCTGGGGGCCCGCTATTTCGGCCATGCCGCCGTGCGAAACACCGACACCGAGCCCGACTTCACGGAGCTCTATGCCCTTGCGGAGAAACTGAAATGACGAGACTGATTTTGAAAAAAGGCGAGGAGGCCCGCATGCTTGCGGGCCATCGCCATGTCTATATGAACGAGGTCGCCCGCATCGAAGGGGAGCTTGTACCGGGCGGCGAGGCAGAGGTCGTCTCCTCCGCCGGCCGCTTTGTCGGACAGGGGCTCTTAAGTCCCGCCTCCAAAATCGTCCTGCGCATTTACAGCTACAGGCCGGCCTCTTTGGACCGGGAATTTTTTGCGGCCCGCCTCAAAGCGGCGTGGGATTACAGGCGGAGCCTTGGATTTACGGACGCCTGCCGCCTTGTCTTCGGCGAGGCCGACGGGCTGCCGGGCCTTGTCGTCGACAAGTACGGCGACTACCTCTCGGTGCAGATTCTGACGGCGGGCATGGAGGCCCGCCGGGAGATGCTCATAGAGCTATTATGCGCACTCCTCGCCCCCAAGGGCATATACGAGCGCAGCGACGTCAAAGTGCGCCGCCATGAAGGGCTGCCCGAGTGCAAGGAGCTGCTCTATGGAGACGTGCCGGACGAGGTTGTCATTGAGGAAAACGGACTTTTAGTCGCCGTCGACGTCAAAGAAGGACAGAAGACCGGCCACTACCTCGACCAGCGGGAAAATCACGCGGCCATCGCCCCCTATGTGAAGGGCCGTGACCTGCTCGACGCCTGCTGCTTCACCGGCGGCTTTGCGCTGCACGGCGCCGGCTACGGCGCAAAAAGCGTCCTTGCGGCCGACATTTCGCTCCCCACGCTTGAGCGCGCAAAGGCCAACTTCGCGCGCAACGGCCTTGCGGCAGACTTCCAGCAGGCAGACGTCTTTGAGCTGCTGCCGGCCCTTGCGTCGCAGGGGAGGCAATTTGGCATGGTGGTGCTCGACCCGCCGGCCTTCTGCAAAAACAAGTCGGCCCTCGAAAAGGCCTACAGAGGCTACCGCGAAATCAACTACCGCGCCATGAATCTCCTCGAGGACGGGGGCTATCTCGTCACCTGCTCCTGCTCCCACTATATGACCCCGCCCCTTTTCGAGGGGATGCTCAGGGAGGCGGCAATTCTGTCTGGCGTGCGGGCGAGGCTGGTCGAAAGCCGCATGCAGAGCCGCGACCATCCCGTCGACCTCGCCGACGACGAGTCGCTCTATCTCAAATGCAAAATCCTGCGCATTGAGCGCAATTAGATATTGCCAAAACACCTGTGTTTCCGTTATAATTTCTGTTGGACACTTAATTTTTTAAAATAGAGGTGTGACATGACATTACAGGAAAAAGTGAAAGCCAAAACGATGTCGGTGGAGGAGGCGCTCGCCAAAATCCCGGACGGCGCCCTGATCGGCCTTGTCGGCGGGGCGCTTGAACCCCAGGTCATTTTGAAGAGCCTGCACACGATTTTGGAGCGCATGACAAAGCCGGTCGTCATGTACGGCACCGGCTCGGTGCACGACTACGAGTACATCTGCAACCCCAAGTATCAGGACAAGATGACCGTCTGGTCCAACTTCTACGGCGGCCTCTGCCGCAGAAATCACCCGAATGGCAACGTCTCCCTCATTCCGCTCCACCTCCACGCCAGCGTAACCCGCTTCATGGAGGTCTACACCCCGAACGTCGTGCTGCTCATGGGCACCGCGGTCGACAAGCACGGCTATGTCCGCTGCTCCTTCGGCGCATCCGAGCTTCTGATGGCCGAAAAGGCCGACCTCGTCATCGCCGAGGTCAACCCGCAGATCCCCTACGTATACGGCGAAAACGAAATTCATATCGACGACATCGACTGCCTCATTGAAGTCGACTATCCGCCGGACTCCTTTGAGCCCGGCCTCCTCTCGGACATCGACATTGCCATCGGCAAAAACGTGGCCGAGCTCGTCGAGGACGGCTCGACCATTCAGCTCGGCATCGGCGCCGTACCCGACGCCGTCGCCCAGGCTTTCATGGACAAGAAGGACCTCGGCATTCACACCGAGATGCTGACCTCCTCGATGGCCGATTTGGCGCTTGCCGGCGTCGTCACCGGCAAGTGCAAGACGCTGCACAAGGGCAAAATCGTCGGCACCTTCGCCCACGGCTCCACAAAGCTCTACGACTTTCTGGCCGAAAACCCCTCGGTCTACCTGATGCCCTACCGCTACCTCAACAACCCCTGGGTCATCGCCCAGAACTATAAAATGTGCTCCATCAACACCTGCATGGAGGTCGACCTTGTCGGACAGGTCTCCTCCGAGTCCATCGGCCCCCGGCAGTATTCCGGCACCGGCGGCCAAAACGACACGGCCGAGGGCGCCATCCACGCGCGGGACGGCAAGTCCATCATCGCCTTCCCCTCCTCGGTCGTCAAGAAGGACGGCACCCGCCTCTCCAAAATTAAGCCCATCCTGACCCCGGGCGCCATCGTCACGCTCTCCCGCAACAACATCGACTACCTCGTCACCGAGTACGGCGTGGCCCCCATGAAGGCCCGCACCATCCGGCAGCGGGTCGACAACCTCATTGCGGTCGCCCACCCCGACTTTAGGGCAGAGCTGCGCGCCGAGGCCAATAAGCTGATGCTCTGGTAAAAAGTTCACTTAATCACAGCCGGTTTTCGGAGCCTTCCGAAAACCGGCTGTTTTTTTACCCCATAGTCGGCAAAATATTTTTGCATGCGCTTGTATTTCAGACAGGAACATGATAAGATATCTGATAATAAGATATATTACAGTAAGACAATTTATTGTTGTATAGGCAAAAAGGAGGAGTGTATTTTGCAATTGCAACGGGACGAATACCTCGAGCTGCTGCACCAAGTGAACTACACGGCCGCCCTGTTTCGGCGCGCCTTTATCGCCGCGTACGGGAGCCCCGAAAAAGAGCTCTTTGAACAAGCCGGCGGCAGCACAGGCAAACCCCGGGGATACGGCAAAATTCTCGCGACGCTGTCCCGGGAGGACGGCATCACGCAGAGCGAACTTGCGGCCCGCCTCTCCATCCGGCCGCAGTCCCTGACGGCGGCGCTGACAAAGCTCGAGCAGGGGGGCTATATCACGCGGCAGCGGGGGCTAAGCGACCGGCGTGAGCAGCTTGTCCTTATCACGCCCTCGGGCCGGCGGCACAGCGCGAACATTCAGGACTGCCGCCGCAAGACGGCCGAAGAGATGTTCGCCTGTCTCTCAGACGAGGAGCGCGGGCAGCTCTCGGCGCTGCTGGCCCGGGTGACGGAGAGCTTTGAAAACAGCCGGGGGGGCGCGTAAACTCATGTGGAAACTGCTTCGCCGCATGAACAGAAGGGACGCGGCCTTCGGCGGCGTCTGTATTTTGTTTGCGGCGCTTCAGGTCTGGCTTGACCTCAAAATACCCGACTATATGGCGGACATCACCCGCATCACCCAGTCAAAGGGCGCATCCTCCGGCAGCATCTGGGGACAGGGCGGCATGATGCTGCTCTGCGCTTTAGGCAGCCTCGCTTTCGCCATTCTCACGGGGCTCATGTCGGCCCGGCTTGCGGCCGGCTTCTCGCGGCAGCTGCGGGGCGAAATTTTCGACCGCGTGGAGGACTTTTCGATGGAGGAGATCGACCGCTTCTCCACGGCCTCCCTCATCACCCGCTCCACAAACGACATCACCCAAATTCAAAACCTCGTGGCGCGGGGCTTCAACCAGTTTGTGCGGGCGCCCCTCGTCATCGCGGTCGCCTTTGCCAAAATATCGACCCGCCACTGGCAGTGGTCGGCCATGACGGGCGCCGCCGTCTTTTTAGTCGTGCTGGCCCTCGTTTTCGTCGTCAAGTACGCCCATCCGAAGTTTCGGGCAATGCAGGACCTCACGGACGATTTGAACATGGTCGTGCGGGAAAACCTCACGGGCATCCGGGTCATCCGGGCCTACAACGCCGAGACCTATGAGCGGGAGAAGTTCGAGGGCGCAAACGGGCGCCTCACGAGTAACGCCATCAAGGCCCGCCGCGGCATGCAGCTCATGCCGGTCACAAACGAATTTGCCAGCAATCTGCTCACGGTCGGCATTTACTGCTCGGGCGCATTCATGATTGTGCGTACCGCCCCCGCCTTGCAGCTTGGCCTATTCAGCGAAATGGTGGTCTTCTCGACCTACGCGGCCAAAATCATTCAGGGCTTCATGCGGCTCAACTTCATTTTCATGATGCTGCCGCGCGCCTCAGTGTCGGCGCATCGCCTTAGTGAGGTGCTCGATACGCCGCCCACCATCAAGGATGGCGGGCACACCGAAGGCGTGGCGGGGGAGGCGGGCACCGTCGAGTTCAGGCAGGTCAGTTTCCACTATCCGGACTCGCCCGCGGACGTTTTGACCGACATCACGTTTTCCGCAAAGCGGGGGGAGACTGTCGCCCTCATCGGCGCCACCGGCAGCGGCAAGACCACCATCGTCAACTTGCTGCTGCGCTTCTTTGACCCGACGGGCGGGCAGGTGCTGGTCGACGGGCGGGACGCGCGGCAGTACACGCAGGACGCCCTGCGCCGAAAACTGGGCTACGCGCCGCAGCTCGCCGTGCTCTTCACCGGCACCGTGCGCTCCAACGTCACTTACGGCGAGGAACGCTCTAAAGAGAGCGCCGCCGGCGCCGCAGTCCGAGACGCGCTTGAAATTGCGCAAGGCTATGACTTTGTCTCGAAAATGCCGGGCGGCGTGGACGCCGCTGTCGCCCGCGGCGGCACGAACGTGTCGGGCGGGCAAAAACAGCGCATTTCAGTGGCGCGGGCCGTCTACCGAAAGCCCGAAATCTACATTTTCGACGACACCTTCTCAGCCCTCGACTACAAGACCGACCGGGCGCTGCGCGCCGCCTTAAAGCAGCGCACGGCCGGCGTCACCACTTTCATCGTGGCGCAGCGCATCGGCACCATCCGCGAGGCGGACAGGATTCTGGTGCTCGACGACGGCAAAATTGTCGGCTCCGGCACCCACCGCGAACTGCTGGAGAACTGCGATGTCTACCGCGAAATTGCGCGCACGCAGCTTTCGGAGGAGGAACTTTCACAGTGGCAAAAGACAGTTACACGTTAGGCCAGGTCAATATGAACGCGCCCGGCGTCGGCGGGCGGGGGCCGGGGCGCATGAAGGCCATGGAAAAGCCGGGGGACTTCAAGGGCGCCTGGGGCATGCTGATGCACTACGGGGGCCGGTATACCGCCATGATGGGGCTTGCGCTTGCCAGCGCCGTCGCCAGCGTCATTTTAAGCCTTGTGGGACCCGCAAAGCTCAGGACCGTCACCAACATGATCACGTCCGGCATGGAAGGGGGCTTTGTCGACACCGGGGCGGTGCTGCGCATTGCGGCCCTTTTGGTGAGTTTATATATTCTGAGCGCCCTGCTGGCCTACTTGCGCTCCTTCCTGATGGCCACTTTTTCGCAGCTCATCTCAAAAAACCTGCGCACCGACATTTCGGCAAAAATCAACCGCGTCCCCCTCACCGCTTTCGACAAGGCCTCTTTCGGCGACCTGCTCAGCCGCGTGACCAACGACGTCGACACCATCGGCGAGTCGCTCTCCATGAGCTTAGGCGACCTTGTGACCGGCGTCACCACCTTTGCACTGTGCACCGCCATGATGCTGCGCATGAATCTGCCGCTTGCGGCGGTGGCCCTCCTCGCAAGCCTCGTCGGCTTTTGGGCCATGCGGACCATCATCGTCCACTCGCAAAAATATTTTGTGGACCGCCAGCGATATCTCGGCGAGCTGGGCGGCCACATTGAGGAGATTTACGCGGGGCACACCGTCGTGAAAGCCTACGGCGGCGAACGGCAGTCCCGCCGGGAGTTTGCACGGCTCAATGAACTGCTCTTCGTGAGCAACTGGAAAAGCCAGTTTTACAGCGGCATCATGATGCCGGCCATGGAGTTTGTGGGAAACCTCGGCTACCTTGCGGTCTGCGTGGCGGGGGCCTTCATGAAAGAGCGGGGGCTCATCGACTTTGGCACCATCGTGGCCTTCATCGTCTACGTCAAGCTCTTCACGCAGCCTCTGGGGCATGTGGCAAACGCCGCCACCAGCCTTCAGTCGGCGGCGGCCGGCAGCGAGCGGGTCTTTGCCTTTTTGCGGGAGCCCGAAATGGCCGATGAGACCGGCAAGCTCGCGGCGGGGGAAGCGGCAAACGCCGAAGTGGTCTTCGACCATGTGAAGTTCGGATATACGCCCGGGCGCACGATTATCCACGACTTTTCGGTGCGCATTGCGCCGGGGCAGAAAGTGGCCATTGTCGGGCCCACGGGCGCTGGCAAGACGACGCTGGTCAATTTGCTCATGCGCTTCTATGAGCTGGACGCAGGCTCCATCTCCATCGGCGGCGTCAAGACGACCGATATGACCCGCGAGGCCGTGCACGCCATGTTCGGCATGGTGCTGCAGGACACCTGGCTCTTTGAGGGGACGGTGCGGGAGAACATCGCCTACTCGAAAAAAGGCGTGACGGACGAGGAGATTCGGGCGGCCTGCAAGGCCGTCGGCATTGACCGCTACATCCTGTCGCTGCCGAGCGGTTACGACACGGTGCTGGGCGACGCCTCCAACATGTCGGCCGGCCAGCGCCAGCTCTTTACGATCGCCCGCACCATGGTGGCCGACGCCCCGCTGCTCATTTTGGACGAGGCCACGAGCTCGGTCGACACCCGCACTGAGCTCATTGTGCAAAAGGCCATGGAGAAGCTGACAGAGGGGCGCACCTCCTTTACCATCGCCCACCGGCTCTCCACCGTCAGAGACGCCGACGTCATCCTGGTCATGAAGGACGGTGACATTGTGGAGAGCGGCAGCCACAATGAACTGCTCGCCAAAGGCGGCTTTTACGCCGAGCTGTGGCAAAGCCAGTTCGTCAACGCCGAGGCCATTTGAGGGCGGCGGTGTGCGCCAAAAAAGAGAGCGGCATGACCGAAGAGGTCATGCCGCTATAAATACAGACTGAAATTTCACTTCGCGCCGGAAAACAGGCGCTCAACTGTCTGTCTATTCCTTGGATTCTTCCAGCTTGAAGTGGTTTTCCTCATAGGTGGTCGTCTCGACCGGCAGCTTCTTTTTTTCAAGGCGCAGCCGGATGGAGTCATTGAGGAGCTTGTGCAGCAGGGCAAAGAGCGGAACGCCGAACAGCATGCCGAAAACGCCGAACAGCGCGCCGAAGAATGTGACCGACACGACGACCCACAGGGCGGAAATGCCGATGGAGTCCCCGAGAATTTTGGGGCCGAGGATGTTGCCGTCAAACTGCTGAAGCAGGATGACGAAGACGGCGTAGAGAATGGCTCTCGACGGGTCGAGGAAGAGCATGAGAATGACGGTGGGAATGCCGCCGATGAAGGGGCCGAAATAGGGGATGACGTTGGTCACGCCCACAATGCAGGAGATCAGCGTGGTCTCGGGCATGCCCATGATGCTCATGCCGAAGTAACAGATGAGGCCGATGATGATGGAGTCGATGATTTTGCCGGTGATGAAGCCGCCGAAAATGCGGTCGGCGTCCTGCGCGATGTCGATGAGGCGGTTGACCCGTTTTTGCGGCAGGTAGGCGTACAGCATTTTTTTGAACTGCCCTTTTAAGTGCTCCTTGCTGTCGACGATGTAAATGGAGAGCACCGTGCTGACGATGACGTTGAAAACCGAGCTCGCCATGGAAAACGAAATGCCGAGCACCTGCGGCAGCCGGTCGGCAATCCAGTCACCGAGGCGCGTGAGAGCCGTGTCTGTCAGCGTCAGAATGTCGGCGTCGGTCAAGGTGGAGTCGAGGAAGGGAATTCTGTCGTAGAGGCGCACCGCAAAGTCGACAGTGGACTTGAAGTACTCGGGGCCGCGCTCAAGAAGGCCCCAGACCGAGGCCGCAAGCTGCGGGAGCACCAGCGAGAAAAAGATGACGATGCCGGTGACAAGCACCGCGTAGGAGAAGACCACGGCCAGGGCGCGGCGGCGGCCGGCATCGGTCACCTTCGGAAAAGCGGTATGTACAAAGGACACTTCTATCCAGTCGATGACGGGGGAAATCAGGTATGCCAGCGCAAAGCCGTAAATAATCGGCTTCATCATCCGGAACAATTTGCGGGCGACCGTCGCCACCACCGGATAATGGAAGAAGAGCCCGTAGAAAGCAATGGCAACGCAGAGGGCGAACGCAATATAACACGCGATTTCGAGATAGGTCTTATTCAACTTTTTAATATTCATACGTTCACCTCCTTGTATTTTGACAAGTTACACGGGTTTATTACTAATTAATACAAAAGTACACTTCATATTACATTAAGGATATTGCGTTGTCAAGATAAGTCAAGATAATTGGACACGCCGCTTGCAATTGCCCGCGCGTACTCGTCTCTGCATGTGACGCAGCGGATGCACAGCGGAAATTCCACGACAATGCCGGCCCGCCCGGCGCTCTCCTGCACCTGCAGCACGTCGCCGCACCGCTCCTCCATGCAGGGCAGGCCCCGGACCGTCAGCCCGAGTTCGGCCAGCCGCAGGGCGACCGACGCGGCAAGCGCCTCGGTCGCGGGCCCCGCGCCCGGCGCGCCGCCCACCGAGACATAGCAGGGCGTGTTGCGCCTGCTGTGGTGGATGACGACAAGGGCTGCGGGCTCGCAGCGTTTCACTGCCGCCACCCGGCCTTCGGGAGGCAGCCGGCTGTCGCCGCGGTGGGAGCACCGGACAAGGCGCCCCTCAAGTTCAAGAATCCGGGCGGCCTTGTTGGAGACGCAGAGGTTTTGCCTGCTTTCGCGCAGGCCCTGTGTGCACTCTCCGCGCCACAGGCCGCCGTGGCCGGGGTCCAAAAAAACACTTTTCATTTGCATCTGCATCCGCTCCTGCATCTCGTCAGCTGCGCGCCGAGCCATAAGAGCTCGGGGGGCAGGGAGTCGTAAAAATAGAGCCGCCGAAAGCCGGGACAGCAAAACGGCGGGACCTTCCCGCCGCATGAACCCTCCCCGAAGTGCGGCGGAATGGGGCTGCCGGACCTGACTGCGCGTCCGAGCACTCGTCTTACCTGACTGTTTTTTCTCATTTGTTTTGTGATGATATAGACCACCCCGTGACCATCATATGCCGTTTTCAAGGCCTCCGTTCCTGTTGACGCTCACCCTCCCGGTGAAGTATAATGTTTTCATGAAAAAGCGGGCGCGGGTTCGAATAACAAAACAGTTGGAGGAAACGTGGATGACAAGGGCTGAAAAAGCGGTAGACCTCATGCTTAAAGACAATTTTTCGTGTTCGCAGGCGGTGCTCGAAGTGTTTTGCGACGATTTCGGCGTCGACGTCACGACGGCCAGAAAGCTCTCGGCCATGTTCGGCGGCGGGCTCAAGCGGGGCGGCGTCTGCGGCGTGCTTACGGGCGGCCTCATGGTGCTCGGCCTTAAATACGGCCAGACCGTCCCGAACGACCTTGAGACCAAAAAGGCGTCGGGCCCGATCGCAAGGGAATTTCTCTCCCGGTTTGAGGCCAAGGGCCACCGTGTGGACTGCGAGACGCTGCTCGGCGTCAACTCCTCCACGCCGGAGGGCGCCGCCTATGTCAAGGAGAAAGACCTCCACCGCGTCGTCTGCGCCGACCTCGTGAAGGACTCCGTTGAGATTCTCGAGGACATGCTGGGGTTATGAGTGAATATCTCATCGGCATTGACGCCGGGACAAGCCGGGTCAAGGCCGTCGTCTTCGACGGGGCGGGGACTGAAGTCGCCTCCTTTGCCGCCGACAACAAGGTCTACAACCCGGGCGGCAACCGCTCGGAGCAGGACATGCGGGAGCTCTGGCAGGTCGTCTGCCGCTGCATCCGGCGGGTGCTCGAGGAGGCGGACCTCACGGGGGCCGACATCGCGGGCCTCGGCGTATCCGGGCAGGGCGAGGGGCTCTGGCTTGTCGACGAGGGCGGCGAGCCCCTCGGCATGGCGCGGCTCTGGAACGACGGCAGAGCCATCGAAACGGCGCTGTCGCTGCGCGCCAAACCCGGCATGGAGCGCGTTTTCAATCTGACGCTCGGGGGCCAGCCCAAGTCCGGCACCACGATTTCGCAGGTCGTGCACGCGGCCCGCACCGAGCCGGAGCTTTTAAAGAAAGCCAAGTACATTTTCTTTTGCAAGGACTACATCCGATATAAGCTGACGGGCGTTCCCCTCATGGAGCCGTCGGACGCCTCCACGTCGCTCTTAGACCTTTCGGCCATGCGCCCGGCCGAGGGCCTTTTCGAGGCGCTCGGCGTGCCGGAACTCGCAGGGCTCATGCCCCCCATCCTGCCCTCCTGCGGGGAGGCGGGCAAAATTTCGGCGGAGGCCGCCGAGCTCACGGGGCTGCTCCAGGGCACGCCGGTCGGCGGCGGCATGCTCGACCTCATTTCGGCCGCGGCGGGGGCCGGCGCCGTCAATGAGGGCGACATCTGCATCACGATGGGCACGACTTTGATGCACCAGATTGTCATGCCGGAGTACGCGCCCACCCACCCCATGTCCATGAGCTGGGAAGCCCACTGCACGCCCGGCCTCTTTGCGCGCCTTGCCGGCACCATGGCCGGCACCCCCAACCTCAACTGGGCACTGACGGTGCTCTACGCAGTTCCGGAGTTTGACGTCGGCTTTGTCACCGCCTTGGAGGAGCCCCTCTCCAAAATTCCGATTGGCTGCAAAGGCGTCGTTTTCCACCCCTATACGAGCGTCTCGGGGGAGCGCGCCCCCTTCATCAACGAAAACGCCTGCGGGCAGTTCTCCGGCCTCAAGTCCACGACGACAAGAGAGCAGATGCTGCGGGCGGTCTATGAGGGCATCGTGCTCTCGTCTTACGACTGCCTCGCGGACCTTGGCGACACGCCAGGCAAGGTCTTCCTGTCGGGCGGCGGCGCCCACAGCGGCTTTTGGGTGCAGATGCTCTCGGACTGCCTCGGGCGCGAACTCAGTGTCTCCTTGGACAGGGAGCTTGCGGCCAAGGGCGCGGCGCTCTGCGCCGGCGTCGCCTGCGGCATGTTCGCCGACCCGCTCTCTGCCTCGCGGGGGCTCTCCCGCATCAAGGCCGTCTACACGCCCGACATGGAGCGCCACGGCCGGTATATGGAGCTCTATAAACTGTATCGCGACGTGCGTCCGAATATGTACGGTTTCTGGGACGCCAGGGCCGCCTATGTGAAGAATGACTGAAAAGGATATGGTTGAAATGACAAAACCGCGCCTTTTGCTCACGGCCGAAGTCGACGAGGGCGGCATTGCCCCCCTCTTTGACATGTGCGACGTCGTGGAAGACGGGTACCGCTTCGGCCCCGTCAAGCTGACTGAGGAGCAGCAAATTGAAAAACTCAAAGGCTGCGAAATTTTCATGACCAGCTACGACGCCGTCACGGCAAAGGTCATTGAGAACGCCCCCGACTTAAAGCTCATCGTCTGCGCCCGCTCCAACCCCATCAACGTCGACCTTGCGGCGGCAAAGGCGAGGGGCATTCCGGTCTCCTACACGCCGGGGCGCAACTCGGACTGCACGGCCGAGTTCGCCGTGGCCCTCATGCTCATGGCCGCCCGCAAAATTCCGCAGGCGCTATCGCGCATTGCCGACGGCACCTACCTCTCAAACGAGCCCGTGCCCCAGAAAAAGGACGTCACCTGGGGCGTCGTAAACGGCCACTCGCCCTACAATGAGCTGCAGGGCATGCAGCTCTTCGGGCGGACCCTCGGCATCGTGGGCTACGGCTCCATCGGACGGCGGGTCGGCCGCATTGCCCACCAGGGCTTTGGCATGTACTTAAACATCTATGACCCCTACGCAAACGAGTTGGAAGTCGAGTCCCCCGGTGTGCGCAAAGTCGACTTCGAGACGCTGCTAAGGGAGTCCGACTTCATCTCCTGCCACGTCAAGCCGACCCCGGCGACGACGGGGCTCTTCACCCTCGACTGCTTTAAGAAAATGAAGCCGACGGCCTTTTTCATCAACAACGGCCGCGGCAATGTCGTCGTGGAGAAGGACTTAATTGAGGCGCTGCGGCAAAAGCTCATTGCCGGCGCCGCCCTCGACGTCTTTGAAAACGAGCCGCTCGAGGCGAACCACCCCTATGTTTCGGGCGAGCTCGACAACGTCGTCGCCACGCCCCACATGTCGGGCGCCGCAATCGACTCCATGATCAACCACACGAAAATGGCTGTGGCCGAGGTGCGCCGCTACCTTTTGGGCGAGCCTCTGCTCTTTTCAAAATAACAACCATAGAAAGAAGGAAACTTTATGCTGATGCAAAAAGAGCGCGAGGCCGTCGTCGAATACGGCAAGAAGCTGATCACGACGGGGCTGACCAAGGGCACGGGCGGAAACGTCAGCGTCGCAAACCGCGAGCTCGGCTATTTTGCGCTCTCCCCCTCCGGCAAGGACTATTTCACCATCAAGCCCGAAGAGGTCGCCATTCTCGACTTTGACGGCAAGCTCATCGAGGCCCCCCTAAAGCCCTCAACCGAGCACGAGCTGCACCGCATGGTCTACGTCGACCGGCCCGAAATCAACGGCGTCATCCACGCCCACACCAACTACGCCACGACCCTCGGGTGCATGCGGTGGGAGCTGCCGGCCCTCCACTACCTCGTGGCGCTGGCCGGTAAAAACGTCCGGTGCGCCGAGTACGCCACCTTCGGCACAAAGGAGCTGGCCGTGAACGTCGTCAAAGCCATGAAAGACCGCTATGCCGCCATCATGGCCAACCACGGCATCCTCACGGGCGGGCGCGACGTCGCCAACGCCTTCAAAAAGCTCGAGGAGGTCGAGTACTGCTGCCAGCTCTACTGGCAGGCCAAAGCCATGGGCGTCGAGCCCGTGCTGCTCTCGGACGAGGAGATGGAAAAGCACCTCGTTCTCTTCAAGACCTACGGCGACGCCGCCGTCCCCAAGGACTGATTGTAAAGTGAGAAAAGCGCCCCGCAAACGCGGGGCGCTTTTTGTCTGCGTAAAAGTGTTTACTTATGATAGAGACGTTTCGTCTCATACTCCGGCTCGCAGGTGAGGTTCATGCCGAGCTTTCGCGCCATGTCGCTGTCGACCTGTGAGAGGATGACCGAGGAGTGCATTTCGCAGCCCTCGAGCTTCGGAAGCTGGGCGAGCCCCTTGGCCGCGACGCCGGAGGTGACGGCCGAAATGGCGAGCGCGATGAGGGTCTCGTCGGTGTGCAGGCGGGGGTTGCGCCCGCCCAAGGCGTCGACCTTCAGGCGCTGAATGGGCTCAATGACGGCGGGGGCGATCATCGTGATGTCGTCCGGAATGCCGGCCAGCGCCTTGAGGGCGTTGAGCAGGGCTGCCGAGGAAGCGCCGAGCAGGGCCGACGTCTTTCCCGTGACGATGGCGCCGTCCGGCAGCTCAATGGCGGCCGCCGGCTCGCCGGTCGCGGCGGCCTTTGCGAGGGCCGGGGCGACCACTTTGCGCCGGTCGGCGTCAATGCCGGCCTGGTGCATGACCATTTCGTGCTTCATGACCGTCTCGTCGTCGGCCCGGCCGACTCTGCGGTCGTACAGCCCGCGGTAGTAGCGGCGCACGATCTCGTCTAAGGCCGCCTCGCGGCAGGCCTCGTCGTCGACAATGGCGTACCCCGCCATGTTGACGCCCATGTCGGTCGGCGACTTGTAGGGGCAGGTGCCGTAAATGTACTCAAACATGGCGGCCACAACCGGGAAAATCTCGACGTCGCGGTTGTAGTTGACGGTGGCCTTCCCGTAGGCCTCGAGGTGGAAGGAGTCAATCATGTTGAAGTCGCGCAGGTCGGCCGTGGCCGCCTCGTAGGCCAGGTTGACGGGGTGGCGCAGCGGCAGGTTCCAGATGGGGAAAGTCTCGAACTTGGCGTAGCCCGCGCGCACTCCGCGCTTGTGCTCGTGGTAGAGCTGGGAGAGACAGGTGGCCATTTTGCCGCTGCCGGGGCCGGGGGCCGTGATGACGACGAGGGGGCGGCTTGTCTCAATGTACTCGTTGCGGCCAAAGCCCTCGTCGCTGACGATGAGGGGCACACTCGTGGGATAGCCGGGAATGGGGTAGTGGCGGTAGGTGGTGACGCCGAGCCCCTCGAGGCGCTTCATAAAAACGTCGGCAGCCGTCTGTCCCGCATACTGCGTGATGACTACGCTGCCGACAAAGAGACCGAGCTCCCGAAAGGCGTCGATGAGGCGGAGGACGTCGGCGTCGTAGGGGATGCCGAGGTCGCCGCGGAGCTTGCTTTTTACGATATCCGATGCGTTGATGGCGATGACGATTTCAGCTTTGTCGCCCATTGTTTTGAGGAGGCGAACTTTGCTGTCCGGTTCAAACCCCGGCAGCACGCGGGATGCGTGGTAGTCGTCGAAGAGTTTTCCGCCGAACTCGAGGTAGAGCTTGCTGCCGAGACCGCCGATGCGCTCGAGAATGTGTTCCGATTGCTTTTTTAGGTAAGCATCGTTGTCAAAACCGATTTTCTTCACTTTTACTTCCCCCTTTGTATTCATGTTTAAAAACTATAAT
>DATMZG010000143.1:0-1805 GCA_035560415.1 Candidatus Acidiferrum sp.
AAATGATATTTACGGAAAAAAAGGTTGAAATTTTGTTCATACTTCGTTAAAATGTAAAGCGTCTTGCCGCTTTCGTCTGGGCATAACGCAATATATTGGGTATAATACGCATCAAAATATCAAATTTATCTCAATATGCTAATATGACATAGCGGCATATAAATGGCAAAACCGCTTATAAAGTGGTTTTGAACCATCAAAATCATACTAAGGGGGAAAATCTGTATGACAGCTCTGGACTTTGTCAACAACCTAAGCGGCATACTCTGGGGAACTCCGCTGCTTGTCACCGTTCTGTTCGGCGGCGCGTTCTACACCGTAATCACCGGCCTCTTCTCCTTCCGTTACTTCGGGCACATGATGAAGAACACCTTCGGAACGCTGCTCAAGAAGGACCAGGCCAAGGAAAAAACCGCCGGTAAGGTCTCGGCCTTCGAAGCCGTGGCCATTGCCATCGGCGGAACCGTCGGCGTCGGCAACATCGCCGGCGTTTCGACCGCCATCGCGACCGGCGGCCCCGGCGCGGTGTTCTGGATTTGGGTCTGGGCCCTCATGGGCATGACCATCAAGCAGGTTGAGGTTGCGCTGGCCGTCTACTACCGCTCCAAGGATGAAAACGGCAACTATTTCGGCGGCCCCACCTACTACATGGAAAAAGGCATGGGCAAAGAGCGCGGCTGGGGCTGGTGGCCGGTTCTTGCGTACATCTTCGGCATCGGCATTTTCGCCGGCTGCATCTCGGGCGCCCAGACCTTCACGATTGCCGAGTCCCTGAACACCTCTTTCGGCATCCCGATGCTGCCCTTCTCCATTATCTATTCGGCCTTCATCGCCTTCGTCATCGCGAAGGGCTTCACCTCGGTTGCGAACTTCGCCACCAAGATTGTGCCGGTCATGTGCCTTGCTTACATACTCGGCGGTATCGGCATTGTCATCGCAAACTTCTCGGTTATCCCCTCCACCTTTGCCCTGATCTTTGAGGGCGCTTTCTCCGGCACCGCCGCCATCGGCGGCTTTGCGGGTGCAGCGACCGCCAAGGTCATCCGCACCGGTGTTGCCCGCTCCATCTACTCCAACGAAGCCGGCTGGGGCTCCTCCCCGATGGCCCACGCTTCGGCCGAGACCCCCCATCCCGTCCGCCAGGGACTCTGGGGCTCCTTCGAAGTCTTTGTCGACACGATTCTCGTCTGCTCCATCACGGCTTTGGCCGACCTGACTGCCGCCGACGGCACCGTCTGGTCCAGCGGAATCTCCGGCGCATCGCTTTGCATCAAGGCTTTCGAGAGCACTTTCGGTTGGATGGGCGGCAAGTTCATCGCCATCTCGGTCTTCCTCTTCGGCATGACCACAACCACGGGCTGGTTCCTCTATTATGAGGTTCTGCTCCGGCAGCTCTTCCGCAAGAACCCCGCCACCAAGGACAGAGTTATCAAGGTTTTCAAGATCTTTTACGTCCTCCCCGGCATGGTCAACGTCTACCTCGCCGTCACCGGCGGCCAGGGCCCGGTCTTCATGTGGGCGCTCGCCGACTGCATCAACGCCATCCCGACTTTCGTCAACATCGTTGCGCTGCTGCTGCTGTACAAGACTTATATGACACTGCTCAAGGACTACAAGGCCCGCTACCTCGGTGTGGGCACGGTCGACCCGAACTTCAAAGTCTTCTACGACGCAGAGTAAGGCTTACCCAGTTGCAAATCAGTTAAAAAATGGCGTCCGCCAAATGGCGGACGCCATTTTTTTAGTTTAGAAAGTCATGATAGACGACAATTTGTCTTTCTTCGAAATTAGATATGTAAAAATCC
>DATMZG010000144.1:0-4553 GCA_035560415.1 Candidatus Acidiferrum sp.
ATATTGATATAACTGCGAAAGAGGTGACGACATGTCCGACTATTCAAAACGTATGGGCTATATGCGAGGGAACGCCGATATTATGCGGCAGCTCTTCGAAGCGCTGGGGGACCCCGGCACCATCTCGCTGGGCGGCGGCGCGCCGGCAAACATTGCGCTGCCGGTTGAGGAGATCGGCGCCATCACGGCCGAGCTTTTCGCGCCGGGCGGGCGCGGCGCCGAGATGCTGCAATACGGCAACCCGCGCGGCCTTGCCGACCTGCGGCAGGTCGTCTGCGACCACCTGTTGGCCCCCAAGGGCATCAAGGCCGACCCCAAGGACATTGTCATCACGTCGGGCGGACTTGAGGGGCTCTACCTCACAGCTCAGGTCTTCCTCGACCCGGGCGACGTCGTGCTGGTCGAGTCGCCGACCTTTGTGCAGACCCTCGAGACCTTCCAGCTCATGGAGGCCGAAATCGTCGCCTGCGAATGCGACAAGGACGGCTTTGTGCTGGACAAGCTGGAAGAAGACATCAAAAAGTACAAGCCCAAGCTCATCTATGTCATTCCGACTTTCCAAAACCCGTCCGGCAACACGACTTCTGCCCCCCGCCGCAAGGCGCTGGCCGAACTTGCCGCCAAATACGACGTGCTGGTGCTCGAGGACGACCCCTACAGTGAAATGCGGTACAGCGGCGAGGAGTTAAAGCCGGTCAAGTACTACGACACGACCGGGCACGTCATTTACGCCAACAGCTTCTCCAAAATTTTCTCGCCCGGAAGCCGGCTCGGCTACGTCTACGCCGAGGGCGACGTCATCGACCGGATGTACGACGTCAAGACGGCGACCAACGCCCACACGGCGGTGCTCTCGCAAGTGCTCTGCGCCGAGTACTTCAAGCGCGGGAACTATCCGGCCCACCTGAAATATATCCGGGACGTCCACCGCGAGCGGCGGGACGCGATGCTTAAGGCCCTCGAGGAGCTCATGCCGGAGGGCGTGACTTGGACTTACCCCGACGGCGGCCTCTTCACCTGGCTCAAAGTGCCGGAGCACATCAGCACTTCGGCCATGTTCGAGGAGGTCAAGTCGGCCGGCGTCACCTATCTGCCGGGCATTTACTTCTACGCGCCGGGGCAGCCCCAAAAGGACTGCTACATGCGCCTGAGCTTCAGCAGCAACCCGCCGGAAGTCCTGCGGGAGGCCGTGCGGCGGCTGGCCGGCGTCATTAAAACCAAAATGTAATGACAAAAACCGGCCGGATTCAGGCTGTAAAAAAATTTTACAGCCTGATTTTCTCGGCCTTCCGATTGGCCGAGAAAATGTGTTTAAATCCTTATTTTTAAATGCGTTTAAAAATAAGGCCATCAAATGCCGCCCGCGAAGCGCGAATTCACTTCGCGCGGGAAGGGCACCGCTCACTTGGCGGAAAACCCACAGGTTTTTCGACACTTTAAGCCCGGCCGGGTGCATTGCACCCGGCCGGACTTTTATCATGTCAGAGGCTCAATAGTTTTCTTTTCTCACTTCGAAGTAGCACTGGCTGTGCTTGCAGATGGGGCAGACCTCGGGGGCTTTGCGGCCCATGACGAGGTGGCCGCAGACGCGGCACTCCCACATGGTCTCCTCGCCCTTGGCAAAGACTTTTTGCATCTCGACATTTTTCAGCAGTGCGCGGTAGCGCTCCTCGTGGGACTTCTCCACAGCGCCGACCCGGCGAAAGCGCTCCGCGAGCTCCGGAAAGCCCTCGGCTTCGGCGTCTTTGGCAAAGCGGTCGTACATGTCGGTCCACTCGTAGTTCTCGCCCTCGGCCGCGGCCAGGAGATTCTCGGGGGTGTTGCCGAGGTGTCCGAGCTCCTCAAACCAGATGAGGGCGTGCTCCTGCTCATTGCGGGCGGTCTTGAGAAAAATCTCGGAGAGCTGGTCGAAGCCCTCGCGGCTTGCGACCTGCGCAAAATAGGTGTATTTGTTTCGAGCCTGACTCTCGCCCGAAAAGGCCTCGGCCAGGTTCTTCTCGGTTTTGGTGCCGGCATAGGGGCTTCCGCCCTTGACGGGTGCCGGCTCCACTTTTACAAAGGCGCTTGCGGGCTGACGGCAGCGGGGGCAGGTGAACCCCTCGGGCATAGGGCCCTCATGCACATAGCCGCAGACTGGGCACTTCCATTTTTCCATCGTGTGATCCTCCGTCTTTCAATATATTTTAAAATGTTTAACAGCTTCTCAACCATTTACACGGGAGTATGCCTGATGTTTTTACTCTAACAAGCTTTTTTTGAGCTGTCAACTGAAAATTGACACAGGCTTTATTCGAAGTATGATATAATCTGAGTTGCAAGGGAGTGAAGGCATGGGACTTGACAGCTATTTTCCAATCTGGCAAAAGCTCACGGCCGCCCAGCGGGAGCTGCTTTTAAGCACGGCCACGCAGCGCAGCGTGCCCGCGGGGACGCTGCTGCACAGCGGGTCGGCCGACTGCATCGGCCTCTTTGTCATCCGCTCGGGACAGCTTCGGGCCTTTGTGCTCTCGGACGAGGGCAAGGAGGTCACGCTCTACCGGCTCTTTGAGCGGGACATCTGCCTGTTTTCGGCCTCCTGCATCATTTCGAGCATTCAGTTCGAGCTCATGATTGAGGCCGAGAAGGACTCGCAGGTCTGGGTCATCCCGCCCGATGTGTATAAGGCGCTCATGGAGAGCTCGGCCCCCGTCGCCAACTACACAAATGAACTCATGGCAAGCCGGTTTTCGGAGGTCATGTGGCTCATTGAGCAGATCATGTGGAAGAGCTTTGACACCCGCCTTGCCGCCTTTTTGCTCGAGGAGAGCGCCCTCGAGGGGAGCGCCACCCTGAAGATCACCCACGAGAAAATTGCGGCCCACATGGGGACGGCCCGCGAGGTCGTGACCCGCATGCTGCGGTATTTCCAGTCCGAGGGCATGGTGGACCTTGCGCGGGGATGTGTCGAGCTGACCGACAAATCAAAGCTCGCAAAGCTCTCAAAATGACCCATAGATGAAACCGCCGCCCGGGTTCTAACCGGGCGGCGGTTTGCATTCTCAGCTTGAGCGAGGTGAATGCGTCGGCTGAGCGTGGCCATCGCATCGGCTTGAGCGAGGTGAGCGCGTCAGCCGAGCAGCGAGACGATCTGCCCCTTGGGTCTGGCGCCGACCGCCTTATTGACGACCTGACCGTCTTTGACGACGACGAGGGTGGGGATGCTCATGACATTGAAGGACGCCGCGAGCTCGCGCTGCTCGTCGATGTTGACCTTGCCGACCTTGACGGCGGGCGTCTCCTGGGCGATCTCGTCGACCAGGGGGGAGACCATGCGGCAGGGTCCGCACCAGGCGGCCCAGAAGTCCAGCAGCACCGGCCTGTCGCTCTCCATGACCTCTTTTTGAAAGTTATCTTTTGTGATGGTTAGTACTGACATTGTTAGTCCTCCCGTTTGATTTTCCTTATTCGTGTTTTCTTCTGTCGCCGGCATTCCGGCCACGCCGTTCCACACAGTCCCTCTTTTTTGACGTCCGCGTTCCACAGTTGTCATCTCGACGCCTCCTCGGTTTCTATGGACCTATCATATCGCTTTTTTTGCGCTGCTTCCGTGACAAACTCACATTCGCATATAGCTTTCGTCAGGTCACTGCCCGCCGGCTTTGGCGCGGCTGATGAGCTGGGTCATGGTGCCCATCGGGCAGCAGGCGCACCAGGTGCGGGGCTTGTAGAGGACCATTGTCAGGGCGCCCAGCACCGTGGAGGTCAGCATGACGCTGTAAAAACCGAAGGCAAACTGCGCCGCCCACTGCGGCAAGGCGCCCCCGTGATAGGCCCAGTGCCAGGGGAGTTTAAAGCTCCAGAGCAGGGTCACGACCTGACGCAGCCCGTTTGTGCCGGCAAAGACCAGCCAGGTGTTCCAGAGCATCTGGGCGAACATGGTGAGAAAAAACGCCAAAAACCCATACCGGAACCACCGGCTCGCGAGGAATTTCGGGGGGTCCTTTTTGCGGGAGAGGCCGAGCTCGCTCCCTAACACCGAAAAGAGCTGACCCCTGCCGCAGTAGCGGTTGCAGTAGGCCTTGCCGCCGCCGCAGATGGCGATGAGCAGCGGGATGAAAAAGCAGAGCAGGCCAAGCCAGGCGAAGAGGATGTTGAAAAAGCCGAGGGCGAGATAGAGCGCCGACAGGAGCCACATGTAATCGTTCCAGCCCTTTTTCATGCGACCTCCTCCCGCAGGACAACGGCGCAGGCCGGGCACTCCTTTGCGCACCTGCCGCAGCCGACGCATTTTTCAGGGTTCACTTTTGCGTAGACTCCCTTGACAACTTCAATTGCGCTGCGCGGACAGACTTTTACACAACAGCCGCAGGCGACGCACCTCTCTCTCGCCACCGCGGCCTTTTTTCTTCCTGTCCGTGGACTTTGCATAGGGCACCTCCAAAGCATAGTGGGCAAAGCATATCATGCGGACAGGCGCGGGTTCAGTGACAAAATCACTTACGGACAAAAAATTTTGCGGCAACAAAAACGGCGCGGGGGAGTATCCCCCGCGCCGTCAGGCTGCCCAAAAATAT
>DATMZG010000145.1:0-2479 GCA_035560415.1 Candidatus Acidiferrum sp.
GGCTTTTCAATAAGTATTAAAAACTACTTGATGGCGACTGAGCTGACCATTGCGTTGTAGTCGTCAATGGACATGCCAAACGCGGTGCCGCAGGTGATTTCACCCGACTGGAGCTTGGCGGAGACATCGGCGATCGTGGCGCGGATATCTTCGGGGACAATCGTGGTGTAGAGCTCGTTTTCAGCAAGGCCCACGCAGCCTTCGGCCATGCCGACGTAGTCGGTCTCGCCGTAGGTCAGGGTGCCGTCCATGTACGCTTTGACGGCGTCAAAGAGGGAGAGGTCAACGCGCTTGAGCATGGAGGTGGCGGTCATTTCAGCCTTTGCGGTCTCGCCCTGGTCCATGAAAATCATGCCCTGGTCGGAGTCGACGCCGATGCAGATGAGGCCGGCGCCCTTGCCGCCCTTTTCAACAGCGGCTTCGAACATGCCGAGACCGGCCTGGCCGGCGACGCCGTAGTTGACGTCAACGCCTTGGGCGAACTGGCTCAGCGCAAGGTCCTTGCCGGTGGCCGAGTCGCTGAAGCCGCCGACATAGGAGACTGCGATCTGGATGTCGGGGTTGACCGACTTGGCGCCCTCGACATAGCCGACGAGGAAGTCCTTGATGACGTCGTTGTCAATGCCGCCGACAAAGCCGAGCTTGCCTGATTTGCTCATGCTGGCGGCCAGGACGCCTGCCAGGTAGGAGCCTTCATTTTGCTTGTACTCAATGCAGTGCACATTTGCAAAGGTGCCCTTGGTCCAGTCGACCGAGGTGTCGTACATGAGGAAAGTGATGTCCGGATACTGGTCGGCGAGCTTCTGGACATATTCGGTCATCTGCCAGGTACCGCAAATGACGATGTCGTAGCCCTCCTCGCATGCGTCGAGCAGCGAGGGTTCCCACTTGGTGGTGTCATAGGTCATCTCAACGGTGTCTATCTGGACCTTGTCGCCGTATTCGGCGGTGATCATGTCCATGCCGGCCTTGGCCGAATCAAAAAAGGAGAGGTCGCCGAGGTTGCCGTTGATGAGGTTGGCAATGCGCACCGGCTCGGTGGTATCTCCCTCCGGGGGGGTATCGGTGTCGGTCTTCGCGCAGGCGGCCATTGAAACGACCAGCGCGAGGCAGAGCATCAGAGCAAGCAATTTCTTCATAAATTGTTCTCCTTTACATTTTTTGAATCTTGGCCCTTGTGCCATTTGCGTCAAAGTTCTGCCACAAAGTGATACAAGTTTGACTCTATTTTACATCGGAGCCCCCGGCATTTCAAGAGTGGGCCTTCAATTTGTCAAAGTGCCCTAAAAGCACAGGAATAATTGACGGATCATACAACTTTCCAACCCATAATTTTGCATTATGTTGTCATTGTTTGTTGAATAGTTGACGAAGTCGGATCACAGGTATAGCATAAATGTAGGATAAGGCTCTGGCGGCGGGGTCTTTGCGCACACGCCTTTGCCCACGGCCCCCGTTTTGGGCTTTTTATATTGCCCGCCTTTTATTGCGCAAGCAAAGCGGCGCCCTTTGAAGCGAAGCTCCGTCCTCATCAAACCGAGTGCGGGAAGCGTTCCCGCCACTTCATATATGGCCGACTCAAAAAGAGGGGTGACGTCATGTCATTTGAATTCGGAAAGGCAAATGCCCGCGAGCTTTACGAAATTGCGGCGCTGTATGCTGCCGCTTCGGTGACGCCGGGGTGTTCCTGGCGGTCGGGCTACCCCAGCCTTGAGACGGCGGCTGCCGACCTTGAGGCAGGTACGCTCTACCGGTTTGTCGACGAAGAGGGGCGGGTGGTCGCCGCGGCCACGCTGTGTTTACCGGGAAATTTTCCGAAGCTCATTCCCAAAGACATGAAAAAGCCATGCGAGCTGTCAAGGCTCTGTACCCATCCGTCTTTGCAGGGGCTGGGGTTGGGGGGCGAGCTGCTCGACCGCATGCTCCTTGAGGCGTTGACACTCGGTTACGACGGCGCGGTGCTGCTTGTGGCCGAGGGGAACACGCGGGCCCGAAGGCTCTATGCCGCGAGAGGCTTTTCCGAGGCCGGGGATACGCACCGGTACAACCTTGACTTCGTACTTATGCAGCGCAGCCTGTCCCCGAAGCCATAGCATAAAAAAGAGACTGTCCGCACTTGCGGAAGTCTCTTTTGCTTAGCGCCAAAATATAATGTACAAGTGGTGCTGCTCTTATGTCACTTGATAAGCTCGCTCCTGCAGAGGGCGCATACCGGCTGGCCCTTGAAATCGCTGAGCTCTTCTTCGCTTCCGCAGAAGATGCAGGATTTGTTGTGCTTGGAAATAATGATGTTCCCATTTTCCAGCCGCAGCGAAACATAATCCCGCGGGCTTACGTCAATACTCTTGCGCTGGTCAATGGGTAACACAATTCTGCCGAGTTCATCAATCCTTCTAATCACGTTGACATTTTTCATTTTATTTAATTTCCCCTTCCTGCGCGGCGCGCATTGCACAATACCGTTAAAGCCGTTTTAAAT
>DATMZG010000146.1:0-16770 GCA_035560415.1 Candidatus Acidiferrum sp.
CCAACTCTTACACGGTGAAATGGGTCGTTGAAGGCGCTGAGACCCAGGAGGTCTACCTCTACAACGCCACGCCCAGCTACAAGGGCGAACCCCCGGTCAAACCGGCAACCGCCGAGTTCACTTACACTTTCTCCGGCTGGGCGCCTGAGCTTGCGGCAGTCACCGGTCCCGCGACCTACACGGCTCAATTCAGCTCATCTACCAACGCCTACACCGTGACCTGGGTGGACGGCAACGGCGAAGAAATCTACACCGAGCAAGTGCCCTATGGCGAAACCCCGGAATACGATTTCGGCCATGGCACTCCCGGGAAGGACTCTACGGCGCAGTACCACTACACGTTTAGCGGATGGCTCCCGCCTGTGGGTGAAATCGGCGGCGAGGTGACCTACGTTGCGCAGTTTACTCCGGTGCTCAGGTCCTATACCATCAGCTGGGACACCGATGGAGACAGCGACGTGGATGACACCACAACGGTTTTCTTTGGTGAACTCCCGGCCCATGACGACGGCGTCAAGCCGGCCGACGATGAGAACTTCTACGACTTCGCCGGATGGTTCCCGTCCATCGTGACAGTCACAGATGAGGCTACCTACACGGCCACCTTTACCACTGTGCCGAGAACCTGGACGGTGAAAGTTGACCCTGTGGACTTTGGTACAATCAACAAGGGAGAACTTTCGGCAACACCGCCCAAGTATATTGTCATTACCAATGAAGGCAACAGCCCTGCGGCAATTCTCAGTGTGACGGTTGACGCCGGCGATGCCGAAGTTGCGTTTGAAATCGGCGGCCCGGCAGATGGCGCAATTGTGCCGGCTGAGGGAACCCTCAACGACACATACTCGATTCAGCCAAAGGATGATCTTACCCCCGGAACCTACACCCAGACCATCACGGTGACCTTTGAGGGCGGAGAGGTCCTGACAGCCATGGCCAGCGTCACAATCGGCATCAACGACCCCGTTCCCGTCGCGGTTGACGACCTCTACACCGCGCAGATGAACGGGCTGCTTGAAGGCAATGTGCTGACCAACGACACCGATGTGAACGGCGATACGCTCACCGCCATTCTGGTTGGAGAACCCGCGCACGGCGCGCTTGTCCTGAACGCAGACGGCACATTTACCTATGAGCCGGCGCTCAACTTTGTGGGTGAGGACAGCTTCACTTACAAGGCAAACGACGGCAGGTCGGATTCCAACGAGGCCACCGTGTCCATCACCGTGTCGGCCGAGCCCTACACGACGCTGGTGGGCCCCGACCCGGCGGTTATCCGAATCGGCAATACGTTTGAGGTGAAGTACTATCTCCACAACGTCCTCAATGTCAGCGCGCAGGATGTCACCCTGTCCTATGACCCGGCTGTCTTTGAGTTCATGGGACTCGCGGCGGAAGGCCCGGCGGACCAGGTCTTCGCCGTGTTCGACGATGACGAGGAGACGGGCAAGGTTAAAGTGATCCTCGCCAATGTGGTGCCGATGATCGGCGACGGCAACCTGATTTTCACGGCCACATTCAAGGCGGTTGGCGTTATGGCATCCTCCGAAATCGCCCTCACAAAAGCTGAGGTCGCGAGTGCCGATGCGCCTTCTGTTATCTTGAACCCCGCCCTGTCTTCGCTCACTGTCGGCACGGCCGATCCGTCCGAACTCGCGGCTCTGATTGACTCGGCGCAAGATACCCATGACGACGCGAGCGAAGGCACGGCTTCCGGCGAATATCCGAAGGGCGCCAAGAAGGCTCTTCAGAGTGCCATCAATGCGGCTCAGGGCGTGCTTGACAATATGGCGTCCACGCAGGCCCAGCTCGACGCGGCCAAAGACGCGCTGCGGAATGCGCTGAGCGCGTTCAGAGCTCTCGAGAGAGAGATTATGGCCGGAGACTTCAACAACAATGGCAGACTTGACATCGGCGATCTTTCAGTGTTCATCACGCACTACGGTGAAGTCGGAGACGACGCATACGACTACGATATGAACAATGACGGCGTCGTCGACACAGAAGACCTGACCATCCTCATGCTCCTGATTCTCGGTTAGCTTACCCGTTTGATGTGGGAAGGAGGGAGGATACATGGGTATCCTCTCTCCTCCCCCATCGCAACCCGGCAACTGACGGCAACAAAAATTAGGAGAAAAACATATGAAAAAAACAATTGCGTTAGTCCTCACTTTTGCCGCCCTGTGCACCTGTTTCGGCTCTGTCGGAACGGTCTACGCCGCTTCGGCAAGTTTTACTTTGAGCGCTTCGAGCACCAAAGTCAACGTCGGGGACACGGTTGTCCTCACTGTCGGCGCCGAGAATGTCCCGGACTTTTTCTCCTACGAGCTCTTTTTGGAGTTTGACGGCGCAAAGCTGGAGCTCATCGGCTCCCCGACCTCCCTCGTGTCCGGCTTTTCAGCCAAAAAGGTCTTGGCGGACTCGGTGCAGTTCGGCTGCGTCAAATCGGAGAAGAAGTTGCAGAGCGGCTCAGACGTCTCTCTGTGCAAGTTTACATTCAAAGTCAAAGCTGCGGGGGCCTCATCCGTCAAGCTGGCCTGGTATAAGAGCTACGACCTCGACGTAAAGGAGACCTCGTACACCGTGAACAAATCGATTACGGTCGAGGGGACAGCCGGCGCCAACATCATCACGATTGCAGGCGCGGTGCTGAACTCCTCGGGCGTGGCGCAGGGGGAGGTTTCGGCTGGGGACATCACAAAGGCCTTCGGGGCCGCCCCGAATATTGAAATCAACGTCCTGCCCGTCGCGGGGGCAAACGCCTACGGCGTCACCCTGCCGCTCGAAACCCTTTGCGCGGCCGCGTCCGGGGGCAAGACGGTCAGGATTCAAACCGAATACGGCGCGGCAATCCTCCCCGTACATATGCTGTCGGGCTATGGCGCTTCGTCAGGCGACAAAGTTGAGCTTCGAATCGCGCGCGTCGACCCAAGCGCTTTGAGCGCCGATGCGCGGGCGCTGGTGGCCGGCCGACCGGTACTCGACGTGAGCCTGCTGATTAACGGGGCGCCACACGGCTTTGACAACCCCGACGCGTCGGTCACCATATCCGTCCCGTATACGCCCACCGCTGCGGAGCTTGCGGGTAAAGACCACATTGTGCTGCTGTTTTTAAACAGCGGCGGGGAGATCGAGGCGGTTCCGACCGGGCGGTATGACCCGGCGACCGGCACGGTCAGCTTTAAAACGACCCACTTCAGCAAATATGCCGTCTCCTTCATTGTCAAAACCTTTAACGACATCGCAAATTACACCTGGGCCAACAAGCAGATTGAGGCGCTGGCTTCCAAGGGGATTATCAAAGGCACCACGGCCGACGGGTTCTCGCCGCAGTCGAGCATCACGCGGGCGGACTTTGTGCTGCTTCTCGCAAGGGCTCTCGGGGTCAGCGCAAAAACCACTGAGAATTTCTCCGATGTCAACCCCGGCGCCTACTATGCCTCGGCCGTGGCAGCCGCCAAAAAGCTCGGCATTATCACCGGCACCGGAGACAATCTGTTTAATCCAACCGCCCCGATCACCCGTCAGGATATGATGACCATCATTTACAGGGCCTGCAGGGTGACGGGCGTTGGGCTCGAGAGCGCCGACGCGTCCACACTGAGCGGATATGCCGATGCAGCGTCTATCGCCTCATATGCGCAGGACAGCTTCGCCGCCCTGGTGAAAAACAAAATCGTCTCGGGCAGCGACCTCGGCCTTGAGCCCTTGAAGCACACGACGAGAGCCGAAACCGCCGTCATGCTGTACAGGCTTTATACGCTGAATTAGCATAAAATTTCGCCGCGTGAGCGGTGGGCTTTGGGCTGTAATAGGCCAAAGCGCTCTTCAAGTCCCTTTTCGAACAATATCAAATTAAAGCGGCCCCCAAAGGGGGCCGCTTTCGTTTCGGGCTCCGCCGGAGGCTGGAGGGGGCACGCGGGGTAAACTGCTTTTACCCGCGAGGCGCTTCGCGCCTTTCATAAAACGAAAGGCGCCCACATGTTCCGCAGAACATGTAAGCGCCGTGGTGCCGGTGGTGGGACTTGAACCCACACGGTATTGCTACCAACGGATTTTGAGTCCGTCACGTCTGCCATTCCATCACACCGGCAAATGCATTCATATTATACACGGTTTCCCCGCTCATTGCAACAGAAAATCAAGCGCCGTTTTCGCAAACGAAGTTCTTGACATTCTAAAAAAATACGCTATAATAAACAATGCGTGTTGAGACGCGATACTGCGGGATTGTGTAATGGTAGCACGGCAGACTCTGACTCTGTTTGTCTGGGTTCGAATCCTAGTCCCGCAGCCATTTTTTAAGCCGGCAGCCCTTGGGCTGCCGGCTTCTTTTTATAGCTAATCGATGATTTCGGCGGCCACTGCCGCGACCATGTCGTCCTGCACCCGGGCCATAAAGCGGCCGGCTGTGCAGCGCATATATTCTTTTCCCATCAGGGTGCATACGTATTCCCCGGTCACCTTGTCGAGATGCCAGTATTCCTCCGGGCGGGAAAGCACTTCATGGAAGACGAGGTGGATGCGCTTGCCTGCGAGCAGCGCGTTTTGAAGTTCGTGAAAGGGGCGGACGGGGCCGTCCGAGTTACATGAACAGTTGCAGCTCATCATTTACCTCCTGTTATTATTCATAGTGACTATTGTATCACGCAAAGGCGATGTGATACAATAGCAATGTAGATGGATGTTGCGCCGAAAACGTGGGGCGAAAGCCCCGCCGGCGCGGGAATTTCCAACATAGAAACGGAGGAGCGCAAGTGGCTGACAGCGGAAAGTGGACCATCCTGATTGCGGAGGACGACACAGACCTCAATAACGGGATCTGTTTCTATTTCAAATCGCAGGGCTACCAGTGCCTGCAAGCCTTTGACGGGGCGGCGGCGCTCGAGCTTTTTGAGTCAAACATCGTCAACCTCGTCATTTTGGACGTGATGATGCCGGTGAAGAGCGGCTATGAAGTGCTGCGCACGCTGCGCTCTCACTCCGGCGTGCCCATCATCATGCTGACGGCGCTGTCCGAAGAGCGGGACAAGCTCGAGGCCTTTGCCGGCGGGTGCGACGACTATCTCAGCAAGCCCTTCAGCTTAAAGGAGCTTGAGGCCCGGGTGCAGGCCCTCATCACCCGCACTTACCAGCCGGGCGGCAAAGTGATCAGCGACCTGTCGTTTGGCGCGCTCTCAGTCAACACCGAGCGCCGGGAGATCTCTTTAAAGGGGGTGCCGCTCGTCTTGAAGCGCAAAGAGTACGAGCTGCTCTACTTCCTGCTGTGCAACCCCGGCCGCGCTTTTTCAAGAGAAGTGCTCATCAGCAAGGTCTGGGGGGACGCCGACATCAACGATTACCGCACGGTCGACAGCCATGTAAAGCGGCTGCGCAAGCTGCTTGGCGACTACGGCGACTGCATTCAGACTGTGTGGGGACTGGGGTATAAGCTCGTTTTGCGAGACTGATGAAGCTCTTTACAAAATTTCTTTTTTCAATTGTCGGCGTCACGCTGATCGTTTTGACGGTCTCGCTGACCATGCACGTCTACATGCTGCATGGTGCTCAGCTTGAGGCCGTCATTACTATGCTCGACGAGCAGGCGGCCACCACCTCGACGATGATCAACAACGATACGCCGCAAAAGGACATCAACGCCAACATGCGGCGGTTCGCCACCGGCCGGATGGCGGCCGTCATTCTCTATGACCGGGCGCAGCCGGCCCGCTCGCCCCAGTATTACGCCTCCACGGCGCTGCGGGAGGCGGTGGAGGCCTGCGCCGGAGAGTATGCGCAGGCCCTCAGCGACGGGGCCCCGTATGTCAAACAGTTGCCGCCCGCCGAAAGCGGCGCCACTTCACTGCTGCTCTACGGCTGCCCCATGCCGGACGGGCGGTATCTGCTCTTAGCCTGCTACGCGGCCACGGTCTCGAGCGTGCTCTTTGCGCAGGCCACCTCCCTCGCCTACATCGTCGCCCTCTCAATCATCGTCACCTCCCTCTTGTCCTATATCCTGGCCCGCACCATCACAAGCCCGCTTGAGCACATCGGGGGCGCGGCCGGCTCCATCACGGCCGGCGATTTCGACGTGCACATCGACGTGCAGGGGCACGATGAGCTGGCGACGCTGGCGGCCTCGGTCAACACCATGTCCGAGCAGCTAAAGAAGTCGGACAACTTCAAAAACCAGATCATTTCAAACGTCTCCCACAACCTCAAAACGCCGATTGCTGCCATTCTCACCTACTGCGAGCTGCTTGAGAGCTGCGCTGACAACCTGCCGCCGGAGCAACAGCGGGAATTTCTGCACATCATCGCCTCCCGGGCCCGCACGCTTGAGGGCATGGTCAAATCCATGATCCTGCTCTCCAAAATCCAGACCGGCAGTGAGAACGTGCAGCTTGAGGAGGTCGACCTGGCCGAGCTCTCCCGCCTCGCCTTTGCCGACCAACAGGTGCTGGCCGACAGCCGCGAACTCACGCTCACTCTGAGAACCGAGGGCGACGTTGCCGTCACGAGCGACCGGGAGAAGCTGGGCACCGTCCTTGCCAACATCATTTCAAACTCCATTAAGCACACCCCGCCCGGCGGCGTCGTGGAGCTGTCGGTCATCCGGGAGGGCGGCGGCGTCACGGTCACGGTCACCGACACCGGCGAGGGCATTCACCCCGACGACCTCCCCCACGTCTGGGACCGGTTTTACAAGTCGCCCCACAGCGAGCTCTCCCGCGACGACGGCTCCGGCATCGGCATGCACATCGTCGGCAGCATTTTTGAACTGCTGGGCTACCCCCACTATATCGACAGTGTGCCCGGCGAGGGCACGACCGTGACTTTTACGATTCCCGACGTCGACGCGAGTTTGCCCGAATAAAAAATCCGGACTGTGAAAAGTCCGGATTTCGTTTATCAAATCAGTGCGACTGCTTCGTGTATCCGAGTTTCATTTCCGGGATGCGGTCTTTGAGAAAAGCGAGCGTTTTGTCCACCAGCCCCTCATCTTCGGTGCGGATATCGGCGAGCTCCCTGCCATGCGAGCAGACGACAAGGCGATAGATTTGAAAATTCATTGAACAGCAGCAGCAGTGGGTGGGCACGGGCTCGACCCGCATGAAGGCCCCATCGATGTCGGCAAACGGAATACACCGCTTTTTGAGTCCGTCGCGGTAGAAAAAGGCCCTTTGCCCAACCCAAAAAGGGCCGAGCTTATCGGCGGCGCGAAAATCCTCAAAGAGCGCGGTATCGTCAATTTGAGCGTCGCTCGGGTCTGTGAGTTTGATATTGTCTGCCATACTGTCACCTCCTCATTGCCCGGCGTCTTCCCTATATAGTATACGCCTATGACGAGGCTGCGATTCGGCCGAGGTCTCTTGCGAGGTCGAGCCCCTTGTTTCCGGCGATGGCCCCCTTGTGCTCCACTTTGTCCACCGTGACGCAGCCGACATTGAGCCAGCCCTCGTAGTCGCAGATGGCTGAAAAAGTGCTCTTGATGGGGTCGAAGGTCCCCTGTCCGCTGTCGGCGCAGACTGCAAGCAGCGCCGCCCCGATGATGGGAAAGCTCTTTCTCACCGGATTGTGCAGACGGTCTAAAACCGCCTTGAGCTGGGCTGAAAAGGTATAGAAATACACCGGAGTTGCGAGGACGAGAATATCGGTCTTGGCGAGCTGCGCGTAAATGGCCGTCATGTCGTCGTCGAAGACGCACTTCTTTGTCCGAAAGCAGCTTTGACAGTCGGTACAGGGATGAATTTTTTTATCTGCAAGCGATATTTTCGTCACGTCGGCGCCCGCCCCTCTGGCGCCCGCAATGAATGCGTCCGCAAGCATGTCCGTGTTGCCGCTTGTCCTCGGACTGCCGGTAAGCACGGTGATTCTTGGCATTTTTATACCCCCTTTTAGATATCTCTCCATATTAAGGATACACGATAGACGGCCGCAAGTCAAACAAAATTCCTTTACAAAATGGCCGATTTTGGATATGATTAGCTTATTATTTTATGGGAGGTTTGTACCATGCTCGCTTTTTCCGCATATCAGGAGGCCGCCCGGTTCCTGACGGATAAACTCGGCGATTTTGTGCCGGAGGCGCTTGTCATTCTCGGCACCGGCGTAGGCTACCTGGCCGACGAGGTCGAGGACGCCATTGTCGTCCCCTATAAAGAGGTTCCGCATCAGCGCGTCTCCACCGCCCACTCCCACAAGGGCAATTTTGTCTTCGGGAGACTTGCCGGCAAAAACGTCATGGTCATGCAGGGCCGCATTCACATTTACGAGGGCTACACGCCGGGCGAGGTCACTTTCCCGGTGCGGGTCGCAAAGCTCTTAGGGTGCAAGACCATGATCGTCACAAACGCGGCAGGCGCCGTCAACTACAACTACCGGCCCGGCGACATCATGCTGATTGCCGACCAAATCCGGCTCTTTGACCCCGATCCCCTCATCGGGCCCAACATTGAGGAGTTCGGCGGCCGTTTTTGCGACATGACCGACGTCTACACCGCCTCCCTTCGCACGATGGCCCTGGAGACCGCGAGCGAGATGGGCATTCAGCTCAAAGAGGGCGTCTACTTCTACTTCACGGGTCCGCAGTTTGAGACGCCGGCCGAAATCAGGGCCTGCCGCATTCTGGGCGGCGACGCCGTCGGCATGTCGACGGTGCCCGAGGCCATTGCGGCCGCCCACTGCGGCATGAAAATTCTGGGCTTTTCCCTCATGGTCAACATGGCCTCCGGCATGGTCAAGACGGCATATATCCCCGGCGAGGCCGACACCCACGCGGCAAGAGTTAAAGACAACTTCTGCGGGCTCGTGAAAAACTGCCTCGCAAAGTTGTAATCCCCCGAGGAGGTAACTATGCGCTACTGGTTTAAAGACGTGACGGTCGTCACAATGGACAAGGACATGCGGATTCTGGAGCACGCCCACGTGCTGGTCGACGGCCGCCGCATCTCCTATGTCGGGACGACGCCGCCCGACGCCGCCAAGGCAGCGGGGTACGAGGCCATTGACTGCACTGACAAAGTGCTCTGCCCCGGGCTCTACAACACCCACCTGCATATCGCCATGACCGCCTTCCGCGGGTTTGCCGACGAATACACCCTCAAAGTCTGGCTGGAGGAGCACATCTGGCCGGCCGAGCACCGGCTGACGGCGCCGGCCACGGCCCCCGCCTGCGCCATCGGGCTTGCCGAGTGCATCTCGACCGGCACCGTCGGCTTTACCGACATGTACTTCTTCGAGCCGCAACTGGCTGAAATGTGCCTTGAGGCCGGCGTCATGGCCAACCTCTCGAACTCGGTCGTCACCTTTGACCCCGAGTACGACTACACAAAGGACCGCGCCTACCTCGAGACCGTGGAGCTCATCAAGAGCTACCACAAGGCGGGGGACGGCCGCATCAAGGCCGACGTCTCCATTCACGGCGAGTACACCTCGCCGCCCAAAGTCCACCGCTTTTTCGCCGACATCGCAAAGGCGAACAATCTCAACATGCACGTCCACCTCTCCGAGACCAAGCTTGAGCACGACGAGTGCGTGGCCCGCCACGGCAAGACGCCGGCCGCAGTCCTAAACGACAGCGGCGTCTTCGACACCCGCACGACGGCGGCACACTGCGTCTGGGTCACGGAGGAGGACATGGACCTCCTCGCGGCAAAGGACGTCACGGCGGTCCACGACCCGGGCGGCAATTTGAAACTGGCCTCCGGCATTCAAAACTACGCCGCTATGAAGCGGCACGGCGTGCGGCTCTCGCTTGCGACCGACAGCGCCTGTGCCATCAACACCAACGACCTTTTCTTTGACATGAAGCTGGCCGCCATTTTGCACAAGGGCATCAACTACGACCCCACGCTGCTGCCCGCCTCCGAGGCGCTGTCCATGGCGACGGTGGCCGGCGCCTATGCGCAGGGTCGCGAGCACGAGAGCGGCCGCATTGTGGAGGGGTTTGACGCCGACCTCATGCTGCTCGACTTCCACAAGCCCCACCTGCACCCCTGCCACAACGTCGTCTCCAACATCGTCTATGCCGCCAAGGGCTCCGACGTCTGTCTGACCATGTGCAAGGGCAAAGTGCTTTACAAGGACGGCGTCTTCATGACCATCGACATTGAGCGGGCCTACTATGACATGGCGCACACCACCCTCCCCTGCATTCTCGGAAAATGACTGCCCTGATAAGCCGCGGCCGCGCACTTCTTCGTGCGCGGCCGCATTTATGTGAGGGACCGCTTCAGCTTTGGGCCGCGGACAGCCCCGCGGCGAGCGCCTTGTGGTTGACCGCCATGACTTCGGGCTTCTTGCCCCCAAACTTCGCTTCGAGGCTCGAAAGAAAGCCCTCCCTGTCCATGATGCCGGTGGCCCCGATCAAAGCCCCCGCCATGACGATGTTGGCCGCCTTGACGCTGCCAAGGGCGGCCGCCGTCTCGTCGGCCGCAACGCAGACTTTCTTGACGTCGGTGCGCTCTACGGGGCACTTGACCATTGAGGTGTTGAGTATGGCTGCGCCGCCGGGAGCCAGTTCTGCGATAAACTTCTTATAGCCGACCTCGTTTAAGGCGACGAGGCAGTTGCAGCGGCGGGGCAGCGGCGAGACAATCTCGTCGTCGTCGATGATGACGGTGCAACGGGCGGCGCCGCCGCGTTGCTCCGGCCCGTAGACCGGGAGGAATGTCGCGTGCTTGCCGTTTTCAACGGCGTTTTGCGCCACCATGACGCCGAGGCTCATGACGCCCTGGCCGCCCGAGCCGCAGATGAGGACCACATTTCTCATTTTTGCGCCTCCCTGTCTCTGAAGACTTTCTGCGGGAAGTACTTCATCGAAGTCTCCTCCATGTACTCGAGGGATTTCAGCGGCGGCATACCCCAGTTTGTGGGGCAGTTGGTGAGCAGCTCGACAAAAGTGAATCCGTGTCCGACGAGCTGCAGCTCAAACGCACGCCTGATGCCGGCCTTGGCCTTGCGGATGTTTGCGGGATTGTTGAGCGCAAACCGGGCGATGAACGCGGGCGCGTCGAGCTGGTCGATGAGCTCGCACATCTTGAGCGGGTACCCGGTGTCCGAGGGGTCGCGGCCGGCGCGGCAGGTCGTCGACTTCTGGCCCGGCAGCGTCGTCGGTGCCATCTGGCCGCCGGTCATGCCGTAGGTGCCGTTGTTGGCGAAAATGACCGTGAAGTGCTCGCCGCGGTTGGCCGCCGACAGAATCTCGGCGAGGCCGATGGCCGCGAGGTCGCCGTCCCCCTGATACGTGAAGACGAGCTGGTCGGGGCGGCACCGCTTGACGCCGGTCGCCACGGCCGGAGCCCGGCCGTGGGCCGACTCGGCCATGTCGAGGTTGAAATAGAGCAGCCCCATCGTCGAGCAGCCGACCGGCAGCACGAGGATGGTCTCGTCCCTCTTCCCAATCTCGTCAATGAGCTCGGCGATGATTTTGGAGGCCGTCGCGTGCAGACACCCGGGGCAGTAGCCGTTTGGAATGGGCAGCAGCGAAGCCGGTTTGCTGTAACTCTTTGCCATCACTTGTCACCTCCCGCAAAACCCCGCAGCGCCTCAAGCACGCCCTCGTCGTCGAGCAGCACGCCGCCCGACCGGCCGTACTCGTATATGGGCGCGCGGTCCTTGACTTCCAGTGCAATATCGTCGCGCATCTGAGCCGGAATGGTCATTTCAATGTCGATGAAGGCCTTGACCCTGCCGTAGTCGAGCTTTGCAAAGCTCGCTTTGGGGAAGGGGTAGAGCGTGATGGGCCGAATCATGCCGATTTTTACCCCCTCGGCCCGCAGCGTCAGAATGGCCTGCTTGGCGACGCGGGAGGCGATGCCGTAGGCCACCACAATGTACTCGGCGTCGGCGAGCAGGTACTCCTCGACCATGACGTCGTTTTTGGGCCACTCTGCGTACATTTCGCCGTGGCGGATGTTGTCGGCCTCAAGCTGGGTCTCCAGGGCGTAAATCGAAGAGACGGTGCGCATTTTGCGCGCTTCCCCCCTGTCCCGGCCCAGCTTCCAGCCGGCCGTCGTCGCGGCGCTCAGTTCCCGCATGGGCGGCAGCTCGACCTCCTCCATGATGGAGCCGATGCACCCGTCCGCCAAAATGAGCACCGGACTGCGGTCCCGCTCGGCGTACTCAAAGGCGTTGTAAGTGAGGTCTGCCGCCTCCTGCACCGAGTTTGGCGCAAAGACCAGCGTGTGAAACCCGCCGTGGCCTAAGGCCTTTGTCGACTGCAAATAGTCCGACTGGGCCGGCTGAATGGAGCCGAGCCCCGGGCCGCCGCGGGCGACGTTGACGATGACGGCCGGCAGGCTGGCCCCCGCGATGTAGGAGATGCCCTCCGACTTGAGGCTGATTCCGGGGCCGGAGGAACCGGTCATGGCCCGGACGCCGACCGTCGCCGCGCCGTAGACCATGTTGATGGAGGCGACTTCGCTCTCCCCCTGGACAAAGGCGCCGCCGACTTCGGGCAGCCGCCAGGACATATACTCCAAAAGCTCGCTCTGGGGCGTGATGGGATAGCCCGCAAAGAACCGGCAGCCGCCGCGCACCGCGGCCTCGGCCATTGCCTCGTTGCCCTTCATGAGGACTTTAGCCATTTTCGTCACCTCCTTGTGAAATACTGATGGCCGCCTCCGGGCAGGCGACGGCGCAGGTCATGCAGCCGATGCAGGCGGCTTCGTCCTTCATGACGGGAAGGAGAAAGCCGCGGGGGCTGCGCACAGTGCCGATCTCAAGCAGGGACTTGGGGCAGAATTTCACGCAATATCCGCAGCTCTTGCAGAGCATCGGATGAATTTCAAGCCTTGTCATGCCATGTCCTCCTTTCTCTTGATATCTTTATTATAGAGTGGCGTCGATTATTGCATCAACTTTTGTGCCGTTTGCGGCAAACTGGCGCAAAACGGCGCAAAAACAAGCGCCAAAAGGCCCGAATATTGTCTTATTGCACTCGACGTGATATAATTTCGGCATTAAACACAGGGCGGAGGTGATTCCATGGACAAAAGCCGGCTCGAGGCCCGGCTTCGGGAGAACCCTTTCACACAGCTCAGTGAAATTGTCCGGGACCTCATTAAAGACGACATCCTCTCCTTTACGCTGCAGCCGGACACGCGGGTCAACGGCTCTCAGATTGCCGAGACGCTTGGAATAAGCCGCACACCGGTCGACGAGGCCATTCACGCCCTGGCGGGCGAGGGGCTGCTAATCCAAAAGGAAGGGCGGCGCGGCTACTATGTCTACGCCATGACCCGCACGGCCGTGGAGGACCTCTACTATGCGCGAAAGGTTGTGGAAGGCACTGCGAGTTACCTCTGCGCCCTCCACAACGGGCAGGTGGACATTGCCCGCCTGAAAAAAATGGCCTATGAATTCCGGGACATATTTGCCTCCCATGACTACCGGCGCCTCGGCGAGCTCGACCCCGTCTTTCACCGGCTGATTGTCGAGTTCACCCGCAACGATTACCTCGTGCGCATGTACCGCGCGCTCGACAGCGCCATCTCCTATCACAACGGGCGGCTGAGCCATCTGCTGTCTGAATCTCCGGAGCTGTCGGTGCCTTCGATTTCGACCCAGCACATCACAATCTGCAACGCCATTGAGTTCGGCGTGCCCGACATGGCCCAAAACGCCGCGGTCGCCCATGTCGACGCCTGCGCCGACATGCTGCGGCGTACGATTCCGCTCTACTGAACATAAAAAAGACCGGCCATGCGGCCGGTCTTTTTGCATGATATATCGCTTACATGCCGCGCACTTCGAGCTCCCCGTCCTTGACGGTGACGCCGACGGCCTCAATGGGCCTGTCGCCCCCTTCAACGATGAGGGTCGCAACGCGGTCCTCAATTTCGCGCTCGACGGCACGGCGCAGTGAGCGGGCGCCGTACTTCTCCGAGAAGGACTTCTCGGCAAGCCAGGGGGCGACGCTGTCGTCTGTCATCAGCTTGCGCCCGGACTCGGCCATGGCCTTTTGGAGGTCGGAGAGCATGATGGCGGCAATCCTGACAAAGTCCCCCTTGTCGAGGGGTCGGAAGGCGACCACCTCGTCGACCCGGTTGATGAACTCGGGGCGCAGGAAGCTCTCGAGCGCCTTCATGGCCTTCTCGCGGCTGCGCAGGTCCGCCGTCATGCCAAAGCCCAGGGGCGCCTCCCGCTTTTCGCTGCCGGCGTTTGAAGTCATGACAATGACGGTGTTTTCAAAGTTGACGGTGCGCCCGTGGGCGTCGGTCACCCGGCCGTCGTCGAGAATCTGGAGCAGCACGTTGAGCACGTCGGGGTGGGCTTTTTCAATTTCGTCAAAGAGGATGACGCAATAGGGCTTGCGGCGGACTTTTTCGGTCAGCTGGCCGGCCTCGTCGTAACCGATGTAGCCGGGCGGCGAGCCGATGAGCCGCGAGACCGAGTGCTTTTCCATGAATTCCGACATGTCAAGCCTTATCATGGTCTCGGGCGAGTCAAAGAGGGAGGCCGCCAGCTGCTTGACAAGCTCGGTCTTGCCGACACCCGTGGGCCCGATGAAGATGAAGGAGGCAGGCTTGCGCTTGGGCGAAATTCCGGCCCGGCTGCGGCGCAAGGCTCTGGCTAAGGCCGAGACCGCCTCGTCCTGGCCGATGACTCTCGCTTTGAGGTCATCTTCGAGCCGGGCGAGCTTTTTGAACTCGCTCTCCTTGATTTTGGAGGCCGGCACGCCGGTCCAGACCTCGACGACCGAGGCGAGCTGGTCGACCGTGATGTTGACCGGCCGCCGGTCCCGCTCGAGGGTCTTGATCTCCTCCTCAATGCGGCACTCTTTTTCTCTTATTGCGGCAAGCTCGGCAAAGCTCTCCTCGCTGCCGTCGGGCTGGAGCTCCTCCCTGCGGGCGGCAATGTCTTTTTGCTCGCGCTTTAGCATGATGAGCCGGTTGCCGGCCTCGTCCCCGATGTTTCCGAGGGAGGCCGCCTCGTCGATGAGGTCGATGGCCTTGTCGGGCAGGAACCGGTCGGTGATGTACCGCTCCGAGAGCGAGACCGCGGCCCGGATGATGTCCTCGCTCAGGGTCACGTTGTGGTAGGTCTCATAGTAGTTTTTGATGCCTTCGAGAATTTCAACCGAGGTGTCGATAGAGGGCTCTTCAATCGTCACGGGCTGGAACCGGCGCTCGAGGGCGGCGTCCTTTTCAATTGACTTGCGGTATTCGTTGAAGGTCGTCGCCCCGATGACCTGAATTTCGCCGCGGGAGAGGGCCGGTTTCAGAATATTGGCGGCCGACATGGAGCCCTCGGCGTCGCCGGCGGCCACGAGGTTGTGCACCTCATCGATGACCAGGATGATGTTGCCCTCTTTTTTGACCTCTTCGATGAGCTGCTTGATTCGGGCCTCAAACTGGCCGCGAAACTGGGTTCCGGCCACAAGCGACGTGAGGTCCAGGAGATAGATTTCCTTGTCGGCGAGTTTGGGGGGCACTCTCCCCTCCGCAATGCGGATGGCAAGGCCCTCGGCCACCGCCGTCTTGCCGACGCCGGGCTCGCCGATGAGGCAGGGGTTATTCTTCTGACGGCGGTTTAAAATCTGGATGACGCGGGCCGTCTCGCGTTCGCGGCCGACAATGCGGTCGATCTTGCCCTCGCGGGCGTTGTCTGTGAGACAGATGCAGTGCTGGGATAAGAGCTTGGGTTTTTCCTTTGCGGCCTTGCGCTTTTTTTCGGACGGGCCCGGCCGCGGCGGCGCCTTTTGCTCCTCGGGCTGCTTTTGGTTTGCAAACAGCGCCCGGAAGGCCGGCGGCAGCTCCATGGCCGTGCCCGAATCGTCCGCAGAGCCCTCAAAGAGCTGCATGACTTCGTTTTCCATATTCTCTATGTCCCCCGGCTCCATCCCCATGCTCTTGAGGATGTCGTTGACCGGTTTAATTCCAAGCTCAGAGGCGCACTGCAGGCAGTAGCCTTCGCTGAGGGTCTTCCCGTTCTCCTGTCTCGTGACAAAAATGACCGCAAGCCGTTTTTGACAGCGGGTACACATCATAGTCGTTTTTCTCCTTATTCTCCCTACAGGATGCGCTTAAAGGGCGTCAACTGATAGAAGTACTTGAACAAAATGGTCGAATTGATGACTTCTGAGTTCAGCTCCCGCCCTATGTAGCTGCTGATAAAGGGGGCGAGATAGGTCAAAACCCCTGCCAGAACCATCATAATCACTGCGCCCTCGAGAATGCCGAGCAGGATGCCCATGCCTCCGTTGAGGGGTTTAAGCACCGGCAGCTTCAGCACCGCGTCGACGACAAAGGTGGCGATGCGCACGACGACGAGCGCCAAAACAAAGACAAGGACAAATCCCGCCGCGGCGCTGACGGCGCTTGCCAAGGGCGTTGCGATGGCCGTCGTGACGGCGGACTTCGCCTCGTCGCCGGTGGCGGAGGCGATGACATTTTGCACATCGGCCGCCGTGACCGAATAGCGGGAGAGAAATTCCCGCAGCACATCCGGCATGGTCGAGAACAACTTTTCAAGCTGGGCCGTGAAGCTCGGCGTTCCCTCCCCCGTCGTCACAAACCGGGTGAGATAGTCCCCGACCGCGCCTTCAAAGGCTTTCTCTATCCATCTGGCGTTTAGGAAATCCCCGGCGGCCCCGCCGAAAACCACCGCCGCGCCGAGCGCCACAAAGGTGCCGACAAGGCCCACCATGGTCTTGAAAAAGCCCCTTCTTGCGGCCGACACGGCACACAGCGCCAGCACTGCCACCGATAAGATATCGAGTACAGCTACCATTGTCCACCTCACAAAACATTATACCAGTTGTCTTGCAAAAAAACATTTACT
>DATMZG010000147.1:0-14163 GCA_035560415.1 Candidatus Acidiferrum sp.
ATGGTATACTATGTCCAATTCAAAGTTGACTCAATTCACATTGAGTTAATATATATTTGAAAGGGGTGATTCTATCGTTTCACGACTGGATATCGCCTGTTTTTCGCATTTCAACCAGACTTGTTATGTGGAATAACAAATTTTTTGTAGGAGTGAGCGTAGTATGGGCAAATCTGACACAAAAGAGAAGAAAGTCGGTTTTAAACTGCCCCACCTGATGTGGATTCTTCTCGGATTAATCCTGATCATGAGCCTTCTGACTTACGTGATTCCGGCCGGACAGTTCGGCACGACGGAAAGCGGAGCCATTGACGGCAGCGTCTTCAATTACCTCGGCCATCAGACCCCGGTCAGCCCTTACAGGGCACTTTACCTGATGCAGGACGGACTGGTAGGCTCCGCGGTCATCATCATGGTTGTTTTAATCGGCGGCGCCGCCACGGGCGTTGTCCTGGCGACCAATGCGTTTGACAACCTCCTGAACTGGGCCATTTTCAAGCTGAAGGACAAGGGCCAGAACACCCTGATCATCCTGCTCATGGTCCTGCTGATTTACCTCTCCGGCTTTGGCGGCGGCGACTACCTCATTGCGCTGGTTCCCCTGGGCGTCGCGTTCTCGCGCAAACTGAGATTAGACCCGATTACGGCCATCGCGGTGACGACGTTTGCCACCTTGGTCGGCTTCGGAACAGGCCCCAACAAGCTGCTGATTCCCCAGACCATGATGGACGTCGTCCCGTATTCCGGCTTTGGCATGCGTTTCCTCATCATGAACTTCTTCATGGTTCTCGCCATTGCCTATGTGCTCTGGTATGTCAACCGCATTAAGAAGGACCCCTCCAAGTCCGCCATGGGCAACTCCGACTGGGTCAACCTTCAGGAAGTCGCTGACGAGTCGGTCATCAAGGAAACCAACCTGTCCTGGCGCGATGTCCTGATTGTCGTGCTGTTCTTCGCCCAGTACATTCTGATTGTCTGGTACTCCATCACCCAGATCAGTAAGGGCGGCAATACTTACAACTTCTTGGCGATGGTCCAGACCGTCACCGCCATCCTCTGCGGCATTATCGGCGGCATGAAGATGGAGAGGATCGCCAACGAGTACGCCAAGGGCCTCGCCGGCATGGCGTTCGTCGGCTTCATCATCGGTATGGCCCGCGTAGTGTCGCTGGTCATGTCCGAAGGCAACATCATTCACACGATCGTCTACACCCTCACCCGTCCGCTGCAGGGCCTCAACCGCGGCTTCTCGGCCATGGGTCTGACTGTAATCATCTCTTTCATCAACATCTTCATCCCCTCGGCGTCCAGCAAGGCCGCCATTCTCATGCCCATCATCAAGCCGGTCACCGAAGTGCTCGGCATGAACGCCCAGATCGCCGTTCAGGCCTTCCAGTTCGGCGATGGCTTCACCAACATCCTCTCGCCGGCCCTCGGCTGGACGGTCGGCTCCTGCGCCGCCGCCGGTGTCCCGTTTGAGAAGTGGTTCAAGTGGGCCCTGCCGCCTGTGGCCGCAATGACCGTTGTCTCCCTTATCTGGATTTACATCCTCAACTCCATTGGCTGGGTTGGCTGATAAGGGCGAACCGCAATAATCACAAAAATGGAGCAGTCGCGAAAGCGACTGCTCCATTTTTGTGACGGCGACTCAGGAGAAAACGCCGTATTTAATTTTAATGCGCTCGAGCTTTTCGAGCATGGGCTCTGCCGCAAACCACAAAAAGACCACGGTGCCGGCCGCGTGAATGGCGTCCATCGGAAAGCCGGTGGCGCTGTAGGCCAAAAAGACGGGCAGATTTACGCTGCCCTGCCACAGAAGGGCGGAGGCGAAGTTCATGACGGGGCCGTAGACGAGAAGGGCCGCAAGGCCGCCGTAGGCGCACAGGGCCGCCCTTGTGCGCCGCAGCGGGCCTGTCCTGAAAAGCGTCCCTGCCAAAAAGCCCGTCAGCCCCATCGCGAACATTTGCCAGGGCGTCCACGGGCCCTGCGCGAACAGCATGTTGGAGACCAGCATAGTCATGGCCCCCGTCAGAAAGCCGGTCTCGCCGCCGAAGGCGACGCCGGCGATGATTGCAAGTGCCATGACCGGCTTGAACTGCGGTAGCATGAAAAAGGCTGCCCGGCCCGCCACGCCGATGGCACAGAGCGCCGCGATGACGGCGAGCTCTCTGGCCTTTGGTTTTCGCCCCTCGAAAAGCACGAAGAAGGGGAGCGTGCACTCGAGCAGCACCAGAAGGGCGATAAAGGAATATTTTCGCCCGTCAAAGAGGGCTGCGCCGAAATAGAGGGTGAGCAAAATGAGGAGGAGCACTGAGCACAGCGCAAGCGCCTTGGAGCGCGTGGGGAGCTTTTCGGGCATTTCGGGGATTTTGGGCTTTTGGGGCGTCTCGAAGGGTGGCGGCTCGTCAGGCGGCAAAAGGGGAGGCGGGACGTCCGGGTGAACCGGCTCCTCCTCTTTACCCTCCAAAGCCGAAATGAGGGCGCGGGGCGTGACGCACTCGGGCAGCAGTCCGCGGGACATGCGGCTTGCCGCTGTCGTGTAAAAGGCGTTGCCGGCAAAAAATTCGTCCGGAGACCCCGACGCGACGACTTCGCCGTCAAAGAGCAGGGCGCAAGTGTCGGCGCAGGCGGCGCAAAACTCAATGTCGTGGCTGACAAGCAAAATTGCTTTACTCCGCTGCCTCAGCGCGCGCAGGATTTCGGCGAGCGTCTCCTTGAACTGCGCGTCAAGCCCCTTGGTGGGCTCGTCCAGCAGCAGGATGTCGGGCTCCCGCAGCAGCACTTTGCAGAGTGCCGCCCGCTGCTGCTCGCCGCCCGAGAGGTCGTAGGGGTGCCGGTCGAGCAGCGCGTCAAGTTGACACAGCTCTGTAAAGTCTTTAAGCTTTCTAAGCATAAATGATTTCTCGCCTGAGAGGCTGCTTATCGCGTCGAGAAGTTCTTCCCGCACTGTCTTTTTTATGAACAGCGCCTTGGGGTTTTGCGGCAGGACCCCAACGCTGCCCTCCCGCAAAATTTCGCCGCGCGTGGGTCCCTCAAGCCCCGAGAGCAGCCGGACGGCGGTGGACTTGCCGGCGCCGTTCACGCCCAGGAGGGCAAAGAGCTCGCCCCGGTGCAGTGAAAGACTGAGGCCTTTTAAGACGTCGGGCCCCACCCGCTCATACCGAAACCAAACCCGCTCGGCTTTTAAAACCGGCTTTTCCCTGGAAAAGTCCCGCTCCGGCGAGTGCGCCACCCCGACCGGCTCATGACTTTGCAGGTGCGCTTCAAGCCAATTGCGCCCCTCCCGAACCGTGACGGGGCAAGGGGCGGGGCTTTTTACGGCGGCCCAGACCCGCATGGGGGTCGGCATGGCCGAAAACATCGGGTGACCCTGCGCAAGCAGCATTTCGCCCACCTCGGAGGGCGTCCCGTCCGCAATGACCCGCCCCCGCTCGAGCACGATGGCGCGGGAGGCCAGCGGCAGGGCCTCCTCCAGCCGGTGCTCGGTCAGCATGACCGTGACTGAGAGCTCCCGGTTGATTTTGGCGACGATGGCGAGGAAGTCGGCCGCGGCAATGGGGTCGAGCTGGGCCGTCGGCTCGTCTAAAAGCAGCACTTTGGGCTGCATGGCCATGACGCAGGCGAGGTTTAAAAGCTGCTTTTGGCCGCCCGACAGCGACGCGACGTCCCTGTAAAACCAATCCTCAATGCCGAAGAACGAGGCCATTTCGGCCACTCTGCGGCGGATGACGGGGGTGGCGTACCCGAGGCTCTCAAGCCCGAAGGCCAGCTCGTGCCACACTTTGTCGGTGACAATCTGGTTGTCGGGGTCCTGCATGACAAAGCCGATTTTGGCGCTCTGTTCCCGAAGGTCGAGGGCTTCGAGGGGCCGCCCCTCAAAGAGCACTTCGCCCTCCCTGCGCCCGCGGGGGGTGAGGGCCGGCTTTAAATTTTTTAAAAGTGTCGTCTTTCCGCCGCCCGACGGCCCGCAGAGCACGAGAAACTCGCCTTGCCGGACGTTCAGTGTGACCCGGTCAAGCGCGCTTTCGCACTGATTTGGGTAGCGAAAAGTCAGGCTTTGGATGTGAAACGTCTCCACTTGCGGGCCTCCAGATAGTTTAATATGACCGGGGTCAGACCAAGGGCCAGATAGCACAGGTAAAAGCTCGCCTCAAGGGGCCCCGCGGCCCCCCACTTCACGGTCGGGTAATACCGGAAATAGAGCCCGCCCGCGGCCCACCCAGAGGCGACGTAAAGTCCGCAAAAGATGAGCCACGCCAGCAGCGCCCGGTCCCGCGCCTCAAAGCGGTAAATGGAGAAGGCGCTGCGCCCCGGCAGCCCGTACCCGCGGCTTTTCATGCTGTCGGCAGTCTCAATGGCGTTGTCGAGAGACCATGTGACGACGATGGACGAGACGGCGGCGGCATGCCTGAGTCTTGAGAGGAGCGGCCCCTGCGACAGGTCGCGCCCGCAGGCCCTTTGAGCTTCAGCCGCCGCTTTGAACTGCGCCGCAAACCGGGGGACAAAGCGCAGCGACATTGACAGCACAAGGCTTAAAGCGGGGATGACCCGGCCAAACAGGCAGACGAATTTGTCGGTGCTCATCACAGCGTGGCAGCAGGAAAACCACATGAGCGCCGCCGCGAGCATCAAGGCCGCCCCGACGCCGTACAGGATGCTCTCAAGGGTCAGGGGGTTGCCGCTCGGCAGGTAGCGCAGGGTTGTCCCGCCCGCGTGGTTGAAGGCGGCGCTGACGGCAACGGCGAGGAGGGACATGGGCAGCAAATAACAGAAGCCTTTTTTTATGGCCGCCCCGCCCCGCAGCGACGCCAAATAGAGGGCGGCGCAGACAAGCGAAATGCCAAGGCAGACGGGGTTCATGAGGCCCATGGAAAAGGCGATGACAAGGGTGAAATAGAGCGCGCCCAAAGCCGGGTGGCAGACGGACAAAATATCGGTGTTCCTCGTCGTCGTCACTTCCTTTCGAAGAAAAAAGCGCCGCGCCAATGAAAAAAGTCATTGGCGCGGCCGTATTTCTGCGGTTTAAAATTCACATGCCGGCGTCAAAGTCGCGTGACAGCACGTTCGTCCCAAGCAGGTCTTCTGACTTCGGCCCGTTTTGCCCCGACCATTCGTCTTCTCACGCTGTGGCGCGGGTGACTGGCTAACGCCTTTGGTCGGGCGGGCCGTCACAGCGGCGGCGTCCGTGCCGGATTTTGACCGGCTTCCCTATTCTCCGGGGAAAAGGGGAGCCTGACGGCGCCTTTTCTCCGGCACTTGGACAATATTTCATTTTGTGATATTCAGTATAACACATCACAGGGCAAAAAGCAGTACAAATCGAAAGAACTATTTCAACAGCTGCGCAAGCCCCGCCGCAAAGAGCTCGGCCGCGTACTCGGCCTCGCCGAGGCTGTTGCCGCAGGAGCCGACCTCCACTAAAATGGCCCCCTGCCGCAGGTGCTGGTTGAAGCGGTCGGCCCGCAGGTTGAGGGGGCGCATGAGGCCGGGGTAGTTGTCGACGAGGATTTTTTGCAGCGCCATGGCAAAGCGCAGGTTGTCGCGCCAGTTGTCGTGCTGCTTGCCGTTTTGCGGCGTGCCGACGACCAGCATCATCTGGGCGGCCGTCTTGTCCCCGATGACCGTGATGGGCCGGTATTTGACGCCGGTCGAGGTGATCATGGAGTCGCGGTGGATGTCGAGCACGACCCGCACCGAGGGGTAGGCCTCAAGCTCGGCCTCGGCCACCGCGAGGCTCTTCACATAGGCCTGGTTGAAGGAGGGGATGTCGCAGAGCGTCTCGTCGTGCACGACTTCAATGCCGCGCTTTTCAAGGGCCTGCGCCAGTACCCGCCCCACCGCGACGACGTCCTCGTCCGGGTTTTCGCTGCGCACCGACGCCTCGCCGCTCTCGGGGTCATAGCTGACAGTGCCCTCCGGCGAATAGGCCTCGGTCCCGTGGGTGTGCAAAATGAGCACCTGCGGCCCTTCGGTCACCTCGGACAGGCTGACTCCGTCCGAGAGCAGCGCCGCGTAGTCGGGTTCGTAGTCGGTCTGGTTGAGCACGTAGATGCCGCCCGTCCCCTCGTGGGTGGATGCCGAGCCCGTCAAGGTCACGGCCGTCACCGGCAGTTCCCCCTCGGGGATGTCGTCGGACGGGGCCGGGGCGGGTTTCTCAGGGGTGGAGAAAATGAGATCGCGGTGGTTGACGACTTCCGGGGTCTCGGTTTCGGCGGCCATTGCCGGGGCCGGGAGCAGCAGCAGCATAAAGCCGCAGGCCAAAAGTCCGCCGATCAGGTTGATCAAAACGATTCTAAGCCTTGTCCCCATGTTTTTCACCTCAAGGGACAATATGACGGGACCGCTTGCTTTTATGCCATATTTGGGGTACAATAATCTCAAATGTCAACAGGGGGTATCGGTGTGACTATTGAAAAGGACCTCTCCTTACATATTGTGCGGGTCACGGAATCGGCGGCGCTTCGGGCGGCCCGAACGCTTGGCCACGGCGACAAAAACGCGAGCGACAAAGCCGCGGTCGACGCCATGCGCGGCATGCTCGACTATCTGGACATTCGGGGAATCGTCGTCATCGGAGAAGGGGAGAAGGACGAGGCGCCCATGCTCTACTGCGGCGAGCGGGTCGGCCGGCAGGCCGACGACAGCATTGACGTCGACATTGCGGTCGACCCCATCGACGGCACCACCCTCATCGCAAACGGGCTGGCAAACTCCATTTCGGTCATTGCCGTGGGCTCACGCGGCTCCCTCATGAGCATCCCCTGTTACTACGCCTTAAAACTCGCCTGCGGACCGAAACTGCGCGGGTATCTCGACTTAAACGCCTCCATCACGGCCAATGTCAGAGTCGCGGCGGCCCGGCTTGGCAAGTCCTTTGCCGACATCACGGTCGCCCTCTTAAACCGCCCCCGGCACGACGAGTATATCCGGGAGATGCGGGCCCTCGGCTGCCGCATCAAGCTCATTCAGGACGGCGACATTGCGGCCGCCATCGCCGCCTGCGACGACGACAAGGGCATCGACTTTTACTACGGCATCGGCGGCGCGCCGGAGGCCGTCATCACGGCAGTCGCCATGAAGTGCCTCGAGGGCGACCTGCAGGTGAAAATGTGGCCCAAGGACGACGCCGAGCGGGATAAACTCGCGGCCGCCGGCCTTGAGCCGGGCAAAATTTACACGGCCGACGACCTTGCGGCCGGCGAAGACCTCATTTTCTCGGCCACCGGCATCACGGACGGCGAGCTGCTGCGCGGCGTGCGCTACTACGGCGAGAAGGCCAGAACTTATTCGCTGCTCATGCGGGCCAAGACCAAGACCGTCCGCTATGTCGAGGCCGTCCACAACCTCAACTATAAGACGGTGCCCTCCAAGGAAAACCGCCTCGAAGTCCCGATTTAACAAAGCGTGAAAGCGCTGCAAAAAGGGCTCCCGACCATGTCGGGAGCCCTTTTTTGTCACTTTGCCCCTTTTCTGAAGGCCTGGGGGCTTTGCCCCGTATGCCGCCTGAAAAGCCGGCCGAAATATTTCGCGTTCTCAATGCCCACGGCCCCCGCGACCTGATAGGTGCGCATTCCGGTCGTGCGCAGCAGGGTTTTGGCCGCCTCCATGCGCACCCGGGTCACATAGTCCCGCAGCGGAATGCCGGCCTCTTTCCCGAAAATGCCTGAGAGGTAGTTGGGGGAGACGCCGGCGTTTTCGGCGATCAGGGGAAGCGTGATGGGCTGCGCGTAGTGGTGTCTGATGTAGTACATCGCGTGCTGCACGACGCTCTGACAGCACCCGCGGGCCTTCACCTGCCGGCAAAGTGCAAGGACCGGCGCGAGCAGGGCGTCCCGGCACTCTTCAATGGTGATGTAGCTGTCTATATTGCAAAGGGGCTCGAGCGCATAGTCCTCAGCCATGTCGTAGACCGTCAGGTGCAGGTCGAGCTTGTGATAGAGGAAAGAGAGGGCGTCCCGGCAGAGCGGAAAGGAGAAGGCGTATTTGAGCCGGTCCAAAAAGAGCGCGTCAAGGCATTTTGCGGCGGCCGCCTCGTCGCCCGCGACCATGGCGAGGTCGAGTATCCGGCACAGCTCCATGATTTTGCGGTAGTCCTCGCCGTTTTTCATTTCGGCGATTTGCCGCCCGGTGACGGTGCGGGGCTCCATGATGAAAAAGTCCAGGTCGCAAAATGCCCTGGCTGCGTGAAACCCCCGGCGGATGCCGGAGAGCCCCGTCTGCGGCTCCGACAGCGCCGCAAAGTTGCAGTAGCGCCTGTCCCCTTTAAACAGGTGCGTCTCGTAATACCGCTGGACATAGCCGCAGACCTGCCCGGCCAGGGTCTGCGGGTCGCACTGCCCGGAAGGGCTGAAAATGAGCGCAATCTGCTTGCAGTCCCCCTCGTAGACCATGAAAAAGTCGCCTGCGCAGCCGCACTTCTCCAAAATGCGCTTCAGTTCGCCCTCAATTTCGAAGTACATGTCCATATAACTGCCGGCGTCGACCTGATAGACCGAGTGGTACACCCGCTTTTTCAGGCCGGTCAGCAGAAAATAGAAGTTGTTCGGGTCGGCGTTCAGGGCCGTGCCGAAGCTGTGCAAAATGGCGCCCATAATCTCGGGCGGATGGTTGTGCAGGCAGTCGTTTAGAATCAGGTTTCTCGCGTACCACGACCACCCCTCGACCGGCCGCGCGTCGGCCGGGTTGTAAAAGGTCGCCCCCGCGCCGTTTTCCTCCATGGGTACCCCTCCCTTTGCAAGTGGCCAATCTTTGACCATAGTATACAGGGTTTGGGCCGGCGCATCAAGCGGCGCGGGGGAGAAAGACCGCCTGAACCGCGCATTTATATGGTTAAATTCTTACGCCGGCAGTAAGTATTGGCCCCTTGCTGGAAGAAACAGGGATTGGTATGATAAATATAAGACAAAAGCGTGAGAAGATTCACGCGGGCATTTTGTGACCAAATATTTTGAAAACGGAGGAGAGATTATGAAACGAGCAGCAGCTCTGGCACTCAGTTTTCTGATGGCAGTCAGCCTGTTTGGCTGCGCGTCCCAGAACGCGGCCGCACCCGAGTCCGGCACTTATACATACGCCGACACGGTCGCCTGGGACGGCGAGTACGACGTCGTTGTCGTCGGATTTGGCGGCGCGGGGGCGGTGGCCGCCAAGACCGCGGCCGAGACGGGCGTCGGCGTCCTCATCGTCGAAAAAGCGCCCGAGGGCGAAGAGGGCGGGAACACCCGTTTTTGCGGGCAGCTTTTCGCCTACGGCAACAACGATTACGAGGCCACTTTGGCCTATTACAAGGAGCTGGCGGCGGGCCGCGACGTGCCCGAGGCCATGCTTGAGGTCTATGCCGACTCGATTTCCCGCATGGCGGACATCCTGGCCGAAAAGTTTGGCGCAAACAGGGAAGAGTTTGTCGACTGGACGGGCCTTCCGATGATCGGGAGCATGTCCCCCGAGTTCCCCGAGTTTGAGGGCCAGGAAAAAATCGGCCTGTGGACGCTGCACCAGGGCATTTCCGACGCCTATCTGTGGGGGCTCCTGCGCAAGAACGTCACCGACCGGGCGGCCAACATCGACGTGTGGTTCGAGTCCCCCGGCACCGCACTGATTCAGGACCCCGAGAGCAAGACCATCCTCGGCGTCGAGGTGCAGCGCGGCGGCAAAACCCTGAACATCCGGGCCAAAAACGGCGTCGTGCTGGCCACCGGTGGCTTTGAAAACAACCCGGACATGGTGGAGAACTACCTCGGCCTCGCGGAGTACGCGCCTATCGGCGGCCTCTACAACACCGGCGACGGCATCCGCATGGCGCTCGACGCGGGCGCCGACCTCTGGCACATGGAGGTCTACGAGGGGCTCGGGGACCTCGGCGCCAACTTCTTTGAAGTGGAGCCCGGCACCCGCGGAAAGCCCATGTTCTTCTCGAAATTCACGAGCGGCGCCTCCATTCTGGTCGCGGCCGACGGCACCCGGTATCTGCGGGAGGACGAGGTGACCCGCCACGGGCACATCTCCAACGGCGGCGTCTGGGTCAACCCCCGCTACCCGGAGAGCTCCTATGTCATCTTTGACAAGGCGGTCTTCGACGCGGCGGTCGCGGCCGGCACCGTCACGGCGGACGACGCGCGCATCCGCTCGGCCGCCACGGTCGAAGAGCTCGCGGGGCTTCTCGGCGTCGACGCCGCGAACCTCTCCGCGACCGTCCGGAAGTTCAACGGCTACGCAGCGGCCGGCCTTGACCCCGAGTTTGGCCGCGGCGCCGCGAACATGGCCGCCTTTGATGGCAGCATGTATTACGGCGCAAAGCTGATTCCGAACATTCTCAACACGCAGGGCGGCCCGCGCCGCAACGAGAAGGCCGAAATCCTCGACCGGGACGGCAATCCCATTCCGCACCTCTACTCCGCCGGAGAGCTGGGCGGCATCACCGCCTTCCAGTATCAGGGCGGCGGCAACATCGCCGAGTGCATCACCTTCGGCCAGATTGCGGGCGCAAACGCGGCCGCGGCCAAGACCGACACGCTGCCCGCCTACACGGCGCGCACGGCGGTCACCTCCACCCCGGCCTACACCTTGGGCGTAGAGACCGACGTCAAGGCCGAAGAGGCCGGCGCGCCGCCCGAGACCGCCGAAAACGAGTATCTCGGCGAGGGCGCGGGCATGGGCGGCCCCCTCACCGTCAAAGTCACGGTGGACGCCGGCAAAATCGCCAAGGTCGAGGTCATCAGCCACAAGGAGACCGACGGCATCGGCACCGGGCCCATCGACTCGATGCCCGCGGCCTTTGTCGGGTGCGAGACCGCCGACGACGTGGCGGCGGTGGACGGCGTCTCCGGCGCCACCATCACCTCAAACGCCATGAAAGAGGCGGTCACTGACGCCCTGTCGAAAGTCGAATAGCCCCAAAAACCGCGCTGAAAGGCCGCCCGGAGACGGGCGGCCTTTCCTTGCGCAGGGATTGAAAAAAGCCCCCCTGCAGAATATACTGTGGATATCCTGACTGCATTCGAAAAGGAGCAAAAAAGTGTATCAGACCTATGACTTCGCTGAAATCAAAGACGTCATCATGGGGCCAAACCCCGTCAAGCTGCTAAAAGAGCTGCTGGCCGCCCACCCGGTGCAGCCGGGCGTCACCCTGCTCGACCTCGGGTGCGGCATGGGCGTCACTTCGGTCTATCTCGCAAAGGAGTGCGGCGCGCGGGTCGTCGCCGCCGACCTCTGGATTTCGCCGACCGACAACTTGCGCCGCTTTGAGGCCGAGAGCCTGACAAGCGCCCAAATCATTCCAATTCATGCCGAGGCCCACGCCCTGCCCTTTGCTCAAGGCTTTTTTGACGGCGTCGTCTGCATTGACGCCTATCACTACTTCGGGCTCGACGAGGCGTATCTTGCCGCACATCTGCTGCCCCATGTCAAGCGGGGCGGATATCTGCTGATTGCGGTGCCGGGCACAAGGACGGACATCTCAAAGGATATTCCGCCCGAAATGCTGCTGTCCTGGACTGCGAAAGACCTTGAGACCATCCGGGACATGGCGCACTGGCGGCGCATCCTCGGGGCCTGCCCCGCCGCCGAAATCCGCTCAATGTTCGAGATGACATGCTCAAACGAGGCCTGGAGCGACTGGCTGGCGACCGACAACCCCCACGCGGTGGGGGACCGCAAGGCATTTGAGGCCGGGGCAGGACGGCACATGAACTTCATCGGCATGATTTTAAAGCGCAAATAGCGGGCGCAAACGCACAGCTGCGGGCAAAACCGACACATTCACAAAAATCAATTTATCAGGCCGCCCGTCTCCGGGCGGCCTTTCTTTGCGAGGGCCTTGAAAAAAGCCGGCCCGCGGCATATACTGTGAATATCCTGAACATGGAGGGTGCTGTTTGGAGACTGTAAGATAACTGACCGCAAGTCAAAGCGGCAAAAAAGAGGCGGCGCATAGCCGTCCGGTTTGCATCCGAAAAACACACTTTATAAGGAGAATGCACTGTGAAAATGAACCCCGCAAAGGAGATTGTGCGCTGACCGGGAGGTCGCGTACAGTCGTTACAAGACCTCCCGATAGGATTTCAACATTCTGTTAGGAGGAACCCCCATGACACGGGAAAACAAGAGAAAATCCTTTGAAAAAGGATATTATAAAACCCACGCATGCGACGACACATTCACCTGCAAGGTCTGCGGACGGCTTGTGACCCCGGGCGGCGCCGGAACGGACCATCGAAACCACTGCCCGAACTGTCTGTCAAGCAAGCACGTCGACGAAGAGCCGGGAGACCGCCTCTCCGAGTGCGGAGGGACGATGGAGCCCATCGCCGTATGGGTCCGGAAAAACGGGGAGTGGGCCATCATTCACCGCTGCACCCGGTGCGGGAAAATGAGCTCCAACCGCGTGGCCGCCGACGACAACCCGTGTAAGCTCATGTCCATCGCAATGAGGCCGCTCACGGCCCCGCCCTTCCCGATTGAGCGCATTGTTGAGATGACACGGCTCATGGGCGGCGACGGCCAAATGGAATAAGCACGGTACAAAAAGAGACCGCGGGCAAATTGCCCGCGGCCTCTTCTCGTGTCTGCCGGACTTTACGTCTGTCAGCCGGACTGTCCGCCCATCCGGTCGGCGTACCGGGCGTTGGCAATGCCCCAGTTGACGACATTCCACCAGTCCTCAATATACTTTGCCCGCTCATTGAAGTGTTTGAGGTAGTAGGCGTGCTCCCACACGTCGAGGTTGAGAATGGGGGACAGCCGCAGCGGCAGCGGCGTGTCCTGATTGGCCGTCGTGATGATTTTCAGCCGCCCCGCGCCGTCGCTGACAAGCCAGGCGTACCCCGAGCCGAAGACCGACATCCCGGCGGCCGTAAACTTTTCCGCGAAGGCCTCAAAGCTCCCGAAGTTCTCGTCAATCGCCCCCGCCAGTTCGCCGATGGGGGCGCCGGTCGAGGAGGGGCTCATGCCGTTGAAATAAAACCGGTGGTTGTACACGCCGCCGGCGTTGCGCAAAATGGGCACGCCGGTGTCGGGCGGCATGCGGTTTGCCGTCATGATGAGCTGTTCGAGCGTCAGCCCCTGAAGCACCGGCCGGTCGGTGAGGAGGTCGTTCAAATTGTCGGTGTAAGTCTGCAAATGCCGGTCGTGGTGGAGGTGCATGGTCTTGGTGTCAATAAAGGGCTCGAGCGCCGAGTAGGCGTAAGGCAGCGGCGGATTGACAAACGGATAGTGTTCCATATTGGCCCCTCCTGTCAAAAATTTTATTCTCTACATGGATATGCGGTTTATGCAGATTTGTTGCGCCTGACATTTATTGACTCTTAACTGCGATGGCCTTCTAATGGAATATTCATGGTCGCCTGCGGAGATACTTACTTGCGAACAACTTGTTCGGAGGTTGCACCATGAACAACAGAGTCGAGATATGCGGCGTCAACACCTCAAAGCTCAAACTCCTGACCGAAGAGGAAAAAGACGACTTAATGAAGCGGATTAAAGCCGGTGACAAAAAGGCCTACGACCGGTTTATCATGGGAAATCTTCGGCTTGTGCTCAGCGTGACCCAGCGGTTTGCCGGTCGCGGGGAGTGCATGGACGATCTCTTTCAGGTGGGCTGCATCGGCCTCATCAAGGCCGTCAAGAACTTCGACCTCGCGCACGGGGTCAAGTTCTCCACTTACGCGGTTCCCATGATCATCGGCGAGCTGCGCCGGCACATGCGGGACAACTCTGCCCTCAGGGTCAGCCGGTCGCTGCGTGACACGGCCTATAAGGCGCTCTCGGCCAGAGAGAGCCTGACTGCGGCGCTCTCGCGCGAACCCACCGTCGAGGAGCTGGCGGCAGAGCTCGGCATTGACCGCTCCGAAGTCGTGCTGGCGCTCGACGCCATTGCCGACCCGGTCTCGCTCTATGAGCCGGTCTTCAGCGAGGGGGGCGACGCGGTCTACGTCATGGACCAGGTGGCCGACCCCGTCGACAACGAGCAAAACTGGCTTGCCGAGCTCTCCATCCGCGAATCCATCGCTTCGCTGCCCGACAGAGAGAAGCGAATTCTTGCCTTGCGCTTTTTCGAGGGCAAAACGCAGGTCGAAGTGGCCGAAATTGTCGGCATTTCGCAGGCGCAGGTCAGCCGGCTCGAGAAAAACGCCATTGAGCAGATTAAAAACAGCACGGAATAAACCC